>NZ_JBGFFD010000014.1:0-69498 GCF_041224435.1 Chryseobacterium tongliaonense
AGATTAAAAGATTAAAAGATTAAAAGATTAAAAGATTAAAAGATTAAAAGATTAAAAGATTAAAAGATTAAAAGATTTTCCCTAAACACCAATTATCAATTATGAATTATCACCCCTCACTCATAATTCATAACTTATAACTTATAGCTCATCACTCTTCTTCACCATCACCTTATCAATCCTCGTCCCATCCTTATCCACGATTTCCAGCAATAAATTTCCGATCTTTATCCGGTCACCGGTTTTAGGAACCTTATCCGTAGTACTGATGAACAATCCTGAAATACTGATGAAGTTTTTTTCGATCTCCTCATCTATTTCAATGTTGAAATACTTTTTAAAATCATAAATAGAACATTTACCATCAACCAGCCAGGAGTTTTCAGTTCGTTTGATAATTTCCGGCTCATTGTCGGATCCGTCAGGAATATTGCCGACGAGGTCATCCAGAATATCATTCAGGGTAATAATCCCTTTTGTAGTCCCATACTCATCAATCACAATGGCAACGTGGGATTTATGGTTCTGAAAATTTTCCATTAAAGGATAGATCAATGAGTTTTCACTTACAAATATGGCTTTTCTGAGGTGTTCTCTCAAATTGAAATTACCGTGGTCAAGATCAAACAGATCCCTCATTTTTACAACACCAATGATGTTGTCTATATTATTGTCGTTGGTGACAGGATAAACGGAAAACGAACTGTTTTTAATTTTTTCTTTTACCGTCTGATAGCTGTCATCCGCATCTACCGCGATGATTTTTGAGTTGTGGGTTGCCATAGAGCTCACCTTTCTGTCACCCAATTCAAAAACATTTTTTAAAACATCGTGCTCCCTTTCTTCAATTACACCGCCTTCCTTACCTTCCCGGATCATTGATTTTATTTCTTCCTCCGTGATCGTGTCTTTTGCATCATTCCGGATTCCGAAAAGTTTTAAAAAACCCTCATTCGTTATCGTGAGGAGCCATACAAAAGGAGAAGCCAGCATCGACAGCCAGTACATCGGCCGGGCAATAAACATCGAAATCTTTTCAGGAAACTTAAGGCCTAATCTTTTAGGGATCAGCTCTCCGAAAACAATAGATAAAAATGTAATAACCACCACGACCAGAAATGAAGCGATCTCTTTGGAATAGTGGGAGAATACTTCATATTTTGAAATAAATTCCGCCACATCTTTTGTTATTCTGTCGCCGGAATAAATACCAAGCAGAATTCCTATTAAGGTAATCCCGATTTGTACCGTTGAAAGAAACTGATTCGGATTCTCTGCAAGCTCCATAGCTTTCTTTGCACTGGAATTTCCTTTTTTCTTCTCGGTTTTTAATTTGAAACTTCTTGATGAAACCAGTGCCATTTCAGACATTGAGAAAACTCCGTTGAGCAAAATGAGTAAAATAATGATGATGATCTCCATAATAAATATAATTAAGATCTGAGGTTCTTTATAAATATAAAAATTATTTTAATCAGTTTCAGGGGTTTAGCATTTTTTAACAGAAAAAACAAGTATCTAAAGGGTTTTTGGCATTTTTATTGTCAAAAACAAAAACGTTATCAGAAACCAAAATCAATTATATATTCAATTTTGAAGTGGCCGCTCAGAAGAGTGGCCATTTTTTATTTTATCGATTCCTTTTATTTTATATTTAAAGTCTTGTTTGAATTTTATAATTTTGAAAAATGGAAAGTTCAGAATCATTACAGGAATTCTATCAGCGTACCCGGGCAGAGATTTTTCCTTCCGGCCTTTTAAACTCAGGGTTAGGGCATTTCAATGTTTTTACCCGCGATAACTGTTCGCTGGTAACGCCTTACAGCAGAAGAGATTATTATAAGATTTCACTGATTATCGGAAAAGGTAAGCTTCATTATGCCAACAAATGGATCAAAGTAGACCGGCCCGCTTTGTTATTTTCAAACCCTGTAGTACCGTATTCATGGGAAGCAGATGATGAAAACCAGACCGGATGGTTTTGCCTTTTTACCGATCAGTTTTTGCAGAACGGGAACCGCCTGGGGCACCTTCAGGATTCGCAGCTTTTTAAAATAGGAGGATCGCCGGTATTTTTTGTTGATGAAGATCAGCAGGAATCTGTCTCAAAGATTTTTATCAAAATGACAGAAGAAATACAATCGGATTATGTACACAAATATGATATGTTGAGAAGTTATCTCCATATACTGATGCACGAAGCCATGAAAATGCACCCTGCGGAAAACTTCGAACCTTATCAGAACGCTTCACAACGGGTAGCTTCATTGTTTATGGAACTATTGGAAAGACAGTTCCCGATAGACAGTCCGGAAGCTTATCTGAAGCTGAAAACACCCAATGATTATGCGGAAAGTCTTTCCATTCACGTCAATTCTTTAAACCGTTCTGTGAAAGAAATGACAGGTAAAACCACGACTCAGCAGATTACATCAAGAATAATACAGGAAGCCAATGCGCTTTTAAAACATACAGACTGGAACGTTTCTGAAATTGCTTACGGCCTCGGATTTGAAGAACCTGCGTATTTCACCAATTACTTTAAAAAACAGACAGGAATCACACCCAATGTCCTTAGAAGCAGCCTTGTTTGAATTTTATAATAATTCGTTTGAATTATATATCATAAACGGAAAGCCGTTGTTATAATTTTGTTCCTGTAATTTAAAATCACAAACCATCATGAAATTTAGAAAATTAGGAAACACAGAAGAGCAGTTATCTGCTATCGGTTTAGGATGTATGGGAATGAGCTTTGCCTATGGCCCTACAGATGAGCAGGAAAGTATCAATACTTTACACAAAGCTTTAGATTTAGGGGTGAATTTCTGGGACACGGCAGATATGTATGCCAACGGAGAAAATGAAAAGCTGATTTCCAAAGTTCTCGTTCCGAACCGTGATAAGATTTTTATCGCCACCAAGTTCGGATTCAGGTTTAAAGATGGGAAAGCCAGCCACAGCGGAGCTCCCGGAACCTATTTTGACGGTTCACCGGAGTGGATCAAGCAGGCCGTAGATTTAAGCCTTCAGAGACTCAAAATAGATACAATAGACCTGTATTATGCCCACAGAGTTGATCCGAATATTCCTGTTGAGGAAACCGTAGGAGCAATGGCAGAACTGGTAAAAGCAGGAAAGGTAAGATATCTGGGATTATCTGAAGCTTCTGCAGAATCTATCAGAAAAGCAAATAAAATCCATCCAATTACCGCTCTGCAGTCGGAATATTCTATCCTTACGAGAGATGTGGAAAAGGAAATTTTATCCACGATCAGAGAGCTTGGAATTACCCTGGTTCCCTATTCACCTTTAGCAAGAGGGCTTTTTTCCAATATCAATGAAGCTCAGAATTTCAGTGATGACGATTTCAGAAAATCATTACCGAGATATCAGGCTGAAAGTCTTGAAAACAATAAGAATTTAGCAAAAGAATTCAATGATTTTGCAGCTTCAAAAGGAGTGAAGGGAACCCAGCTGGCTTTAGCGTGGGTGCTTAATCAGGGAGATGATATTATTCCGATTCCCGGAACAAAACGGATCAAATATTTAGAAGAAAATATTGATGCAATTAATATCAGTCTTTCACCATCCGACCTGGATACCATTGATTCCATCCTGAAAAAATATCCTAATATAGGGGAACGATACAGCGAAGGCTCAATGAAACTTGTCAATAACTAAGATATAAATATTAAAATCCGGGTTTCTGATTCATTCGGGAATCCGGTTTTTATGAAAAGATGTAATGAGAGAAAATGAGAACTCTTAAAGAAAAAAATCAGTTTATAGCTACTGTTTTAGCTTTCGCGGTGATTCCGATGTCGGGTCTGGCAACGGATATTTACCTTCCTTCCATGCCGAGTATGGCAACAGAACTTCATTTGCCGGAAAGCAGTATTCAGCTTACCTTATCCATATTTTTAATCAGCTACGGACTGACCCAGTTTTTTGCAGGAAGTGTAGTTGATTCATTCGGACGGTACAAGGTATCCATTTTTTCCCTGGCTTTATTTGTCGTTACCTTTCTGATTACGGCAATTACTCAGAATATTATTGTTATTTATGCGATGCGGGTATTACATGGTGTTTTATCCGGTTTTGCGGTCGTTTCCAAACGGGCTTTCTTCGTCGATGTATATGAAGGGGAAAAGCGGAAACATTATTTAAGCATCATGACAATTGTCTGGTCGGTAGGGCCTATTATAGCACCTTTTATCGGTGGATACCTGCAGAAAAATTTCGGGTGGCAGTCCAATTTTTATGTTTTGGCAGGATACAGTTTGCTGCTTTTGATTTTAGAGCTGATTTTTTCAGGAGAAACTTTAAAAATAAGAAACCCGTTTCATATTGATTTCCTGATCAGGGAATACAATTCGATGTTCAAAGCCAAAGACTTTTTCTATGGAATGCTGATGTGCGGGCTGAGCTATGCGATGGTGATTTTTTTCAATCTTTGCGGAGCCTTTATCATTGAGCATAAAATGGGATATTCTGAAGTGATTGCAGGCTATGTATCACTTATCCTGGGATTGGCCTGGATGACAGGTGGTTTCCTGGGAAAAGCTTTGATCAATAAAGCATTTTTACCTAAAATCAGGTATGCCAATTTTATTCAGCTTATTTTGATTATTGCCATGTTTGCTTTCTCCTATTATGTAAGCAATATTTACAGCCTGGTGGCGTTTGCATTTGCCATTCACGTAACGGCAGGCTTTATATTCAATAATTATTTTTCATATTGTATCGGAAGATTTCCCAATTCAGCAGGAATTGCCGGTGGTCTCACCGGTGGAGTAGCCTTCATCATCACATCAGCGGTAAGCTATGGAATTGTAGCCGTAATTAAGCCTGAAATTCAGCTGCAGGTTGCCGAAGGGTATTTTGTATTAGGCGCTTTAGGGTTATTGATCCTGAGCATGATAAAATTAAGAAAAGCACATATTTGATATGAACAGAAGAGAACTTTTAAAAAACGGACTTTTAGCAGGAGCTTTCAGTGTAATCCCTTTTACGGGAGCTTTTGCCAATACTAAAGAAATGAGTTTGGATCCGGAAAACGACCTTTCAGGATTTAAAAAAATACAACTCGGAGAGCTGGAACTTTTTATTCTCACAGACGGATACATTCATGAAGAAAATTTATTATCATTTGCCCCGCGTGGAACTGTATCTGAATTAAAAACGATTCTTAAAGATAACTTTCGTTCCGAAGATTTTATCGATATGGCGATGAACGTTCTGCTCGTTAAAACTAAAAATAGACTGATTTTAATGGATGCCGGAATGGGTATTTTTGCTGATACAAGAACCGGATTCCTGTTAAAAAGCCTGAAAAAAGCGGGTTTTTCGCCTGCCGATATTACAGATGTATTTTTATCCCATGCTCATCCGGATCATATTGGTGGAGTAGTGGATAAACAAAATAAACCTGTATTTTCCAATGCCAATCTGTTTATTTCCCGGATAGAACATGATTTCTGGATGAAAGCTACTATTAAAGATTTCAGCAACAGCGCTTTGAAAAACCAGCCTGAGTTTCTGAATCAGATCATTCCGGCTGTTCAGAATATTTTAAAAACCATTAAGCCTAAGCTGAAATTTTATGATATTGATAAGACATTGTACGATCATTTCAGTTTTCAGCCGGCTCCGGGTCATACTCCCGGACTGACCTTGGTGAATATAGCTTCAGGAAATGAAAAACTATTATATATCGCAGACCTGATACATTCTGATGTGGTTCTTTTCCCGCATCCTGATTGGGGATATTTCGGAGATACCGATCTCGATATAGCATCTGAATCACGAAAGAAAGTTCTTACCCAATTGGCTGAAACCAAAGCCCGGGCTTTTGCGTATCATTTGCCATGGCCGGGATTAGGCTTTACCAAAAAGAAAGCCGGTGCATTTGAATGGTTTGCGGAAAGTTTTATGAATTAAAAAAATAACAAGTTTAACCATTAAGTAAGATTAAGTTATTAAGAAGATTAAGGTTAAACTTGTTATTTCGTAAATGCATAACAACTGTATCAAAAACGAATATTAAGAATATTGAAATTTAAGATCACTTATCCTGAATTTTTAAGACATAATAAATCTTAAGCAAAGCAAACTTAATATTCTTAATAACTTAATTAAATCCTTAATGGTTTTAAAATATTTTTTAACTAAAAAATCCAGGATTTGTTTTTTTGAGTCAAAGCTTTTATCATTAATTTAAATTTTCTACGACATAGTTTCAACAATAAATCCTCTCTATACCGGGAGGATTTATTTTTTAACTTTCTTGTACTTAATGGTTCAAAACTTATTGAACACTAATATCACTAATATTCCTCACAAATAACACGAATAAATCAGCGTTACATATTGTGCTATTCGTGAAGTTATCAGTGCTATCTGTGGTTAAAAACTATATTTCGCCAAAGACCACTTCAGGACTGTAAAGCTTCCTGAACATTGCATAAGTAATCGAAAGCACCGTAAATGCAACAACAGCATCAATTGTTGCCGGAAACCCGAGGACCGCTACTTTGGAGAAAAATGCGAAGATAATGTCAAAGAACATTCCTGCAAATACCCATTCTTTCAGCCTCAGCAATTTATTAGGAATCAGAAGGACTATAATACCTGAAAGCTTAAAAACGCCAAGAATATAAATAAAATGGGCAGGGTATCCCAATTGCTGCGTAATATCCCATACTACAGGATTTTTTGTAAGTTCAAAGAATCCGCTTGCCCCAAACCATAATGACATAAAAATAGCGCCTGACCAATAGATGATTTTTGTTGTTTTTGTTTTCATTTTTTTATTGTTTAAGTTGTTAATGTTTATATTTTTTGTTAATTGCAAAGGCGCAATGCATGTTCAATATGATGCCTTTTAAGACGCAGGAAAATCATAGATTTTCAATGGTTATAATTCACCATTTTTGTCATTCCGCAGGAATCTAAGCTCTCAATTTTATCCTTAATATTTTATCGCAGATAAAACCCTTGCGTCTTAAAGCATGATCTAGGTAAAAGATTTTGTGCCTTTGCATTTAACCCATTTTCTAGTTAAATAAAGCTTTTGCAGAACCCGTAATTTCTCCCGTCTTAGTATTTTGAAGAAACCCGATAACTTCCCAGTCATTAGCATTGAAATTTTCAGGTAACGGGAATCCGTTTGTTCCTTCCGAACCGTTTTTTAAAGAGATTTGATTTTGTTTGTGCACAATCTGCCAATGAATCAGGTGACGGCCTTCATTTTCCCCTTTAGCAACTTGGGTGGAAGATTTTTTTTCCACTAAAGTGATCAACAGCTTATTTTGAACGTTGGTATCCGATACTTTATAGTTGACTTTAAGTTGTTTAGAGACAGAAGAAGCCGTTAAATCTATTTTGATGTTTTTTGTGCTGTTTAATGCTTTAGAAATTGCGTTTTCTGCAGCATCTCCATCCGAGCCTACAAACTGCTGTTTTCCGTTGACAATCAACTGAGGTGTATAAACCTGTGAATTAAGTAGTCTGCTGTATTGTTGCTGGCGCTCAGAATTTTCCGGAGTACTGAAGCGGTCTTTCCATCCGAGACGGTTCCAGTAATCAACATGGTAAGCTAAAATATAAACCGGTTTTCCTTTCCATTCCTCGTTGATCTGTCCTATTAAGGCGTCTGCCGGCGGACAACTGGAGCAACCTTCGGATGTGAATAATTCCAGAACGGCAAAACCGTCGTTTCCGGACATGTTCTTCTGAATCTTCTTGTTTGTGCTTTTCGTTTGTACAAATGCGGAAATGATGAACATTAACGCTACAAATGCACCTGCTGTAAATAGTTTTCTAGATATCATTTCTTTTAATTTTGATTCAAAAGTAGACATCCGGAAGAGGCAAAAGAATACAAAAAAGGGTCAACCAGACAATTTGAAAGGTGAACCCGGAAAATATAAGATTGAACTTTTTTGTTGACTATCGGTCTTCGAGCCAGGAGAAAAAGCTGTGTGTTTTTTCTTTATTGATAAGCAGCTTTTCAGGAGTTTCCACAGAAAGCTTTACGTAAATTTTTCGTTGAAAATAATGTTCCATTTCTTTGATGGCGCTGAAATTAACGATATACTGCCGGTTAACCCTGAAGAATTGCTTGGGAGAAACCAGCTCAGCCACCTGCCCTAAAGATTGGGTAAGCGGAAACTGTTGCTTGTCAAAAGTCATGAGATGTGTTATTTCATTGTGAATATAGAAGTAAGCAATATTTTCGGTGAGGATGGTGGTGTATTTCTGATTTTTAAAAACGAGGAAACTGCTTTTGGTAGCGGTTTGAGGCTGGCTTATTTTCTGAAGAAGAGCTTCCAGGTCCGGGAGTTCCGTTTTCTGAAAGAATTTTTTCAGTTCGTCAACCTTTCTTAAAGCTTCTGCAATATCCTCACGTGAAAAAGGCTTTAGAACATAATCAACACCCTTGCTTTTAAAAGCATCCAGCATATACTGGTCAAATGCCGTACAGAACACCACCGGGCAAGTGATTTCCACCTGCTTAAAAATTTCAAAAGAAAGTCCGTCCGAAAGGTGGATATCCATAAAAATGAGATCCGGCTTATGATCTTTGGATAGTGCTTCCACACTGGTTTCTATGCTGTCATAAACCCCGGTGACGGAGGTTTCGGGTTTTAGCTCTTTGATTAAATTCTGCAAAGATTTTGCAGCTCTGAATTCGTCTTCAATAATGATGATATTCATGGATTAAAGGAAGTTTTATTTGAAAAATCTGGTTGTTGTCTGTAATATCAATTTCCTGCATTAGCAAATGCTTGTAACGCATATTCACGTTATTCAGTCCGACTCCTAAAGAATCTTCAGCTGCCAATTTGCGCTGTATCGGATTTTCAACAATAATCTTTTGATCAGAATTGTATATTTTGATATGTAATGGTTTGCTCTGTGAAACAATATTATGCTTAATGCAGTTTTCTACCAATAATTGTAAAGTAAAAGGCGGAATCAATGTTTTTAATGTTTCCTCATCCAAAGTGTCGGTAAAAGTAAAGCCGTCACCAAAGCGGGCCTTCTGAAGGAAAAGATAGGCGTTGAGTATTTTCATCTCTTCCTGAACGGTAATAAGATCCAGCTTTCTGCTCTCCAGGGTAAAACGGTAAAAATCGGATAATTTAATGATAAAATCCACCGTTTCTTCATCATGCGTTTCAACCATCGATTTTAAAGTGTTGAGACTGTTGAAAAGAAAATGCGGATTGACCTGCTGTTTCAGTAATTCATACTGAGCGCCGAGATTATCGCTTTTAACTTTTTCCAGTTCAAGATGAACCTGTTGTCCGGCATAATTATTTTGAACCAGATTTAAAAACATATAAAATACCAGGTTGATCAGGATTCCCCTTACTTCTACCATCAGCATTACCGGACCGAAATTAATATGGGATAAGATCAGCTGCTGTACCCATGCAAGGCCAAACATTACCACCATTCCCAGTGCCAGTACAATTAAAAGCCTGGAATAGGAAATTCCCTGACGCCTTTTGCCATTACGGTTCATCAGGTAAATGTTGAGGTACCACATCACAACGGCAAATGCGCTGGTAATTGCAGCATTTACAACAGCTTCCGGCAGATTGAAATCATGGGAGGCAAGCTGGGGAACGGATGAAAGGACTCCCAAAAAGATGGAGCTTATCCAGATGACAGCCTGTGATATTTTTATTTTTTGTTGCTGCATTAAAAAATTACAGATTTTAAAGATGTTAAATTAATATTTTTAAATGAAATTATGGGAAATGAGAATTGGAAAGTGAATGGTGAATGGTCAATTTTGCTGCGCAAGTCAATTAATACATTAAAAAATTCACAAGCGAAGCGAATTGACCATTCACCATTCATACTATCCCCAGATCTACGGCCTTACGACCGGTTTGTAAGTCATGATATAGGCTATCCTTTCTTCTTTGTCAGGATTAATCTTATCTTTTTCTGACAGATTCTGTACCTGATAAGAAATGGTTCCCTTCTGATCTGTCTGAACGGTTTCTATATGTAAAAGCTCACCTGTGATCGTACCCCCTGTATATTGCGGATTTTCATGATATTTCCAGGTAACCAGCTTTAATTCTGAACCTTTGGCGGGGCGGGTATTTCCGATGGATAAAGACTGAAGTGCTTCCCGGTTTCCATACAATGCAGACATGGTTTCCTTCTTTGGATTTAATGAATTGGAAATAAACTGCAGGTTTCCCGGATCGAAAACAATACGCTGCAAATCTTTATCCGGTTCATCAATTTTACAGGCGGTGAATAGGGCTAAGCTTGACAGGAGTATAAATACTATTTTTTTCATTTTTTCTGAAGGTTTTTAATTAATCTTTCTGTATTTACTTTCATGGGAACATCAAACAGGTATCCTGTTTTTTCGGCTAACTGGCGATGGCACGCTATACAGGATTCTTTCGCAAAAGATGCTGTTGTTCCGGTCGGGTGAAGATCATTTCCTGAAAATTTGGCAAATCCCCAACCTTCAGTATCCGTATATTTTTTTGAATCTTTTACCATGAACTGAGCATTGACAAATTCTCCCGGTCTTATTTCCCCGTCAGGTTGTTCCTGTTGTTTCCAAACCGATTTTACAACGATGCTTCCATCCGGCCACGGGTGAAAATTTTCTGTTTCCACTGCTTTTACGGCAATATCATTTCCATAGATAACCCGGATAGAATGGTCAAACAGAGTGCTCATGCTGATCACTTTCCAGTTTTTAAAATCCGGGGTATATTTTACGCCGTTTAGAGATACAGGAAGATTTTCCGGATTGGCAACTGAACCTGTTCTGATATCCTGATGCGGATCTTTTTCTTCTTTTTTTACCGGTACAATACCTGACAGCGAAAGGGTGTACTTCCGGATCACTGCAATATCCTTATTTGAAATTTTAGCTGACGGATGGAGGAGTGTATATTCATGAAGCGGCATTTTGCCGGCCTGCATCATATTCAGAATCGCATACATATTCCCTTTATGCTCTCCCGGAGAAACCTTTTCCCATTCCGAAAAATTCAGGACTTCTCTTGCTCTTTCCACATCTTTATTGACGGCCCAGGAAATGGGGGCAAGCTTGTCGTACCAGCTTAGTTTTTGTTCATTGGAATGACAGTTAAAGCATGATTTTTCCAGAATAGCAATCACTTCACGCGGAGCCTCAATTTTACCGGTAACAGGTTTCCCTTCGATAGGTTGATTGAAAAGCTGTAACCCTGCAAAAATTCCCAATACGGCTAAAAATAGAATAGCGATAGGCTTTACCGTTCTTTTTTTCTTTATTGAATCCATAATAGTTTTTTGTTTTTTATGGTTCAAAAGTAAAGACAGGAAGGAAGGTTTGAAATCTAAAGAACGCTCAACCGGACAAATCGAAAGGTGAATCCGGAATTTTTTAAACTTAGCAGATAAAATAAAAATACCGAAAATAAGAATTACCGGTATTTTTTTAATGGATAAGATTTTTTTACAGGATCATTCCGCCATCAACGATGATTTCAGTTCCGGTGATAAAGCTTGAAATCTGATCATCAGATAAATAGACCACAAGCTTGGCTACATCTTCTGCAGTTCCCATTTTCTTTAACGGGATTTCACTGATCAGCCAGTCATTAATTCCTTCTAAAGTTTTTTCATCTAAACCTGCCTTGTTCAATATTTCAGTTTTAGTAGGTCCCGGACTTACCATATTCACTCTTATCTTTCTCGGAGCCAACTCTGCGGCAGCTGTTTTAGCTATGGAATTCAATGCAGCTTTACTGGCCTGATAAACCGAGCTGTTAGGCTTATAGGTAGAAGCGACAATGGATGATAATACGACTACCGATGCACCATCATTCAATAAGGGAATCAACTTGCTTAAAGTGAAATAAGCACCCCTGAAATTGATATTCATGACACTGTCGAAATTTTCGATGTCCATGTTTTCAATAGAGCTTAATGTTCCTGTAATCCCGGCATTGATAAAGAGAATATCTACTTTTCCATACTGATTTTCTATTTCTTTGTGGAGTAAATTAATATCCTCCAGATTAGACTGGTCTGCAATAAAGGGAATTGCACCCAACTCTTCAGCCGCTTTTTCCACGGCTTCTTTTCTTCTGCCTGTAATGATTACTTTTGCGCCTTCAGCAATTAATTCTTTTGCCGTTGCATATCCGATCCCACTGTTTCCGCCGGTTACTACAGCCAGCTTGTTATTAAATTTATTCATTTCTTTTAAATTTTTGACAAAGTTATTTCAAATTGGTATACTTTTGTAATCAGTATAACGGAGTATACCAGTATCATTAATTATATCACTTAACTTTGCAGATATGGAAAGAGATCAGACAGAAGAATTGAGAGCATTGCAGGATACCCTTTATTTTATCGGGGGAAAATGGCGGATTCCTGTGATTAATGCGATTTGTAACGGCAACAGGCGTTTCCGTGAGATTGAAAGAAGCATCCCCGGAATCACGACAAGAATGCTCTCCAAAGAGCTGAAAGATATGGAACTGAATAAACTGGTGAAACGTACCGTTTATCCGGATACACCGGTTTTAATCGAGTATGAACCTACAGAATACTGCCGGACCTTCGGGAAAATCATTACGGAAATGATCAATTGGGGACGGGAACACAGGAGAGTGATTGTAGAGGATCGGTAGGTTGTAAATAGGTATTAGGTTGTAAGAGAAAGTAAAGAATTATTAAATTAAATCAGCTGGTGCCATGAAAAAAGCCCCTTAAAAAAGGAGCTTTCATTTTATTTTATATTCCGGAGATTAAATTCCGTCAATGATTTCATTTAAAACAGTGCTTGGTCTCATTGCAGCATACGTTTTGTACGTGTCAGTTTTGTAGTAACCGTCAATATCCTGAGGCTTTCCTTGAGCTGCGATTAATTCTTCATTAATTACCGCTTCATTTTCCTCCATTGCCTTTGCAACCGGAGCAAACTGAGCAGCCAATTCAGCATCAACAGTCTGGTTAGCCAGAGCTTCTGCCCAATACATGGCTAAATAGAAGTGAGAACCTCTGTTATCGATTTGTCCTACTTTTCTTGCCGGAGATTTATCAGTAGCTAAGAATTTAGCGTTGGCTTCATCTAAAGCATCTGCTAAAACCTGAGATTTTTTATTTCCCTGAGTCTGGGCTAAATGTTCTAAAGAAGCCTGTAAAGCAAGGAATTCTCCTAAAGAATCCCATCTCAGATAACCTTCCTCTAAGAATTGTTCAATGTGTTTAGGAGCAGAACCACCGGCTCCTGTTTCAAATAAACCGCCACCGTTCATCAATGGAACAATAGAAAGCATTTTTGCAGAAGTTCCAAGCTCAAGGATCGGGAAAAGGTCCGTTAAATAATCTCTCAATACGTTTCCGGAAACAGAAATCGTATCTTTTCCTTCTCTTGCTCTTTTTAAAGTTTCAGTCATGGCATCTTTCACATCAAGAATTCTGATGTCAAGACCTGTCGTATCATAATCTTTAAGATATTTTTCTACCTTTTTGATGATCTCTCTGTCGTGAGCTCTTCCTTTGTCTAACCAGAAAATCGCAGGTGTATCAGATAATCTTGATCTGTTTACTGCCAATTTTACCCAGTCCTGGATCGGAGCATCTTTAGTCTGGCACATTCTGAAGATATCACTTTTTTCTACCTTTTGAGAAAGAAGAATGTTTCCTGCTTCATCCTGAACTTCAATTGTTCCGTCAGCAGTAGCCTGGAAAGTTTTATCATGAGATCCGTATTCTTCAGCTTTTTGAGCCATTAAACCTACGTTCGGAACAGAACCCATCGTAGTAGGGTCCAGCTTTCCGTGAGCTCTCATATCATCAATTACAGCCTGGTAGAAACCGGCATAAGAACGGTCCGGAATGATCGCTACCGTATCTTCTTCCTTACCTTCCTTGTTCCACATTTTACCGCCACCTCTTACTAAAGCAGCCATAGAAGCATCAACAATAATATCAGAAGGCACATGGAAGTTGGTAATTCCTTTATCAGAATTTACCATGGCTACTCTTGGTCCGTTTGCTAAAGCGGTTTCAATAGCAGCTTTAATTTCAGCTTCCTGAGCATTTCCTTTGATTTTTTCAAAAAGATCAGCAAGACCGTTATTAGGGTTGATATCCAGAGACTTGAAAGTATCGGCATATTGAGTGAAAACATCTTTGAAGAAAGTTTCTACAATCGCCCCGAAAATAATAGGATCGGAGATTTTCATCATCGTAGCCTTAAGGTGGGCGGAAAGAAGTACATTTCTGTTCTTAGCTTCTTCAATAGCTTCCTGTACAAAAGCTTTCAGAGCGTTAAGGTTCATTACGGAAGAATCAATAACTTCTCCGGCCTGAAGACCTGCTAAATCTTTCAATAAAGTTTCTGAACCGTCATTTCCTTTGAATACGATTTTATATTGAGTAGCATTTTCAAGAGTGGTTGAAGTTTCTGTACCATAGAAATCTCCGTTGTTCATGTGGGCAACATCAGTTTTGCTGTCAGAAGCCCAGTCACCCATTCTGTGTGGGTTTGCTTTAGCATAATTTTTAACAGCTTTCGGTGCACGTCTGTCAGAATTTCCTTCTCTCAACACAGGATTTACAGCACTTCCCAAAACTTTTGCATATTTAGCTTTGATTGCTTTTTCTTCATCATTTTTAGGCTCTGCAGGATAATTCGGAACTGCGAAACCTTTAGACTGTAATTCGGCAATGGCTTCATCCAGCTGAGGTGCAGATGCAGAGATGTTTGGCAATTTAATGATATTGGCGTCCGGTGTTGTCGCTAACTGGCCCAATTCAGCCAAAGCATCACCGATTTTCTGGTCGTCTTTTAAAAATTCAGGGAAGTTGGCTAAAATCCTTCCTGCCAAAGAAATATCAGGAACCGCAATTTCGATATTTGCTGATTTTGTAAATGCTTTTACAATAGGTAAAAAGGAGTGTGTAGCCAGCATTGGAGCCTCATCCGTTAATGTGTAATAGATTTTTGATTTTTCTGACATTATACTGTTATTTATTATTTGAAATTTTAAAGTCCCACAAATTTAGTTAAAATTTAATTTTTTCAGATTAATCCTAAATAAGATTTTCCACTTTAAGAATTATTTAACCATTATTTCAAAGAAAATACAGCTCAATTTGAGTAAATTTGAAAAACTTAAAAAATAAAATTATGTCAACGACGATCACTTTAAAAGGAAATGAAGTACACACCATAGGAACGCTTCCGGCAGTAGGAAGCACAATCAGGGATTTTGCACTGGTAGACTCAGGTCTCAATGTAAAAACTCTTGAAAACTTTGATGGGAAAAGAAAAGTATTCAACATTTTCCCAAGTATTGATACCCCTACCTGTGCAGCTTCTTCCAGAAAATTCAACGAAGAGGCTTCAGGTTTAGACAATACAGTAGTAATCAATGTTTCTAAGGATTTACCTTTTGCATTGGGAAGATTCTGTGCTGCCGAAGGTTTGAATAATGTTGAAACCCTTTCAGATTTCAGAAGCAGTTTCGGGGATGATTATGAAGTGACTATTACAGATTCTCCTTTGAAAGGCCTTTTAAGCCGTGCTGTGATCGTTACAGATGAAAATAATAAAGTGATTTATACAGAACAGGTTCCTGAAATTGCTGACGAGCCTAATTATGAGGCAGCATTATCAGCTTTAAAATAAACAATAGAAAAATTCAGTTTCTATAAAACCTTATGAAATCTTTCGTAAGGTTTTTTTATTTAATAGCACGATTGCTGAAGTGTTTTCCGATACTATTTTATGGCTTTTTATGGATTAGAATTGATCTGGGTTAAGAGCATTTCTTATGCTGGATTAAGGGACAGTACCATTTTTTGAATGCAACTTTGCATTATAAACATTTAATAAAAAATGCCCTATGAAAGTTCTGACCTTAATTTTTAGCATATGCTTACTGACAACAGTAAATTTTGCGGCTGCTCAAAACAGAAAATCAACCAACAAAAAGAATAGTATAAAAATGGAAAAATCAGCAATCGAGAAACTGCTCTTCAGCTATCAGGATGCTTTAAATGCCTCCGATGTCAACAAAGTTTTACCCTTGTATACCCAGGATGGGATATTTATGCCACAAGGAGGTCCTTCAGCAATAGGACAGGAACAGTTAAAAGGATCTTATGAATTTGTATTTAAAAATTTACAGTTAAATATTAAATTCCATATCGATGAGATCGTAATTGTAAACAATGATTATGCTTTTGCACGCACGATATCAAGAGGTACACAATTGGTGCATGCTACAGGAATAACCGGAGCTGAAGAAAACAGGGAGCTGTTTATTTTACAGAAAGAGAATGCGCAATGGAAAATTGCCCGCTATATTTTCAATAAAATGAAATAATAAAACCCAATACAATGAATAAGCCTTGTGATTTTTGCGTAATTTCACAAGGCTTTTTAATGATAAAAATTCTATGTATGGTAAAAAGAATTGTTGCCAATGTAAAAACCGGAGATTTGTCGAAAGCAGATAGGTTTTATCATGAGATTTTAGATCTTGATATTCTGATGGATCATGGTTGGATCAAAACTTTCGGAAACGATGAAGAATCAAAGGTCCAGATAAGTTTTGCCATTCAGGGCGGAAATAATACCGAAGTTCCGGATCTTTCAATAGAAGTAGATCATGTGGATGAAATATATGAAAAAATGAAAGCTTCAGGATTTGAAATAATATACTCCATTACTGATGAAGATTGGGGCGTACGGAGGTTTTTTGTAAAAGATCCGTTTGGAAATGTAGTTAATATTCTTTCTCATCAATAAAATATAAATATGAAAGCAGAACAGGTTATTCCCATTCTCAGAATTTTTGATTATCAGAAAACGGTTGAGTTTTATGTAGACTGGCTGGGTTTTGAAATTGTGTGGGAACATCATTTTGAAGACAATACTCCCGTGTACATGGAAGTGAAGAAAAATAATATCATTCTTCATCTGAGCGAGCATCACGGAGACGGAACTCCCGGAAGCAGGGTGTTTATCTGGGGTGAGGGCGTAGCAGAATACCATAAGGAACTGATTGACAAAAAATACAAATACAACAGACCCGGACTTGAAAAAGCTTTTTATGATGCGGTAACTTTCACCGTAGATGACCCTTTTGGAAATAAGATTATTTTCAACGAAAAATTTGATGAAAATAAACACAAAGATCTGGAGTTCTGTTCCATTCATTGATTAGTTTTAATCATCAACAGCACTGATATTTTAAGAAAGTGGCGTTAACAGATTAGAGTAATATTGATTGAGATCATCAAAATTTTATAATAT
This sequence comes from Chryseobacterium tongliaonense, assembly GCF_041224435.1. Lineage (NCBI taxonomy): Bacteria > Pseudomonadati > Bacteroidota > Flavobacteriia > Flavobacteriales > Weeksellaceae > Chryseobacterium > Chryseobacterium tongliaonense. Next base: position 17,318 of record NZ_JBGFFD010000014.1, read on the forward strand.
TAAAGCTACCTTTACATTCCGAAAATAATTTTATCATTTAGCCCTTTCGCGATTAAAAAAATTAAATGAAACGTTCAGGAACTGCAGATTTACCCTTACACTACGGCAAAGTACCGCCTTGGCTGTATGAACGTATGTCTGTGCTTGGTCTTTCAATTATTGAAGTGATTCTGACGGATTACGGTAAAGATGAAGTTCTTCGCCGGTTGGCCGATCCTTTCTGGTTTCAGAGTTTTGGGGCGGTGATGGGAATGGATTGGCATTCTTCGGGAATTACAACCTCTGTGATGGGAGCTCTGAAACGTTCCATAAATCCCAATTCGCAGTCACTCGGAATTTATATTTGTGGCGGAAAAGGCAAATTTTCCAGAGATACTCCTTCAGAATTAATCCAGATTGCAGATAAAACAGGCTTAAACGGAACGGAACTGGTGCGAGCAAGCAAACTTTCTGCAAAAGTGGACAATACGGCTATTCACGATGGATACCAATTGTATCTGCACAATTTTATACTGGCTGATAACGGAAGCTGGAGTGTGGTTCAGCAGGGAATGCATGAATCAGACGGAACCGCAAGACGTTATCATTGGCATTCGGAAAATATAAAATCCTTTGTGGAAGAGCCACATACCGGGATCAACGGGATTTCCAGAGGAAAAATCCTTAACCTCACCGACTCGGAAGCTTCTGAAAACAGGAAAGGTATTCTGGAAATTTCTCATACGGATTCTGCAGAAATCATGAATGATTTTTCAAGGCTGATTCTTCCCGCACATCACGATGTTTGGGCTTCGGATGTAGATTTAAAACGGTTGGGAGCACTTTTATACGTGACCCGGGAGCAGCAGCCTCAGAATTTTGAAGATCTGTTACTTTTAGAAAGCGTAGGACCCCGAACCATGCAGTCTTTAGCTCTGGTAAGTGAAGTGATCCACGGGGCACCTTCGAGATTTACTGATCCCGCCAGATTCTCATTTGCCCATGGCGGAAAAGACGGACATCCTTTTCCTGTTCCCACCAAAGTATTTGATCAAAATATTAATATTCTTAAATCCGGAATTGAAAAATCGAAACTCGGAAATTCTGATAAGCTGAAAACACTGAACAAACTTCACCAGATTGTGGTGGCAACAGAGAAAGACTTTACCCCTGATTTTGATATTCAGCAGGTAATTGAAGAAGAACGTCAGAACTCATGGAGATTCGGAGGGAAAACAGTTTTCGGAGACGCTGAAAAACCCGGAAAACCAATTCAGTTGTCTTTGTTTTAATTGAGCAAGATTGTCAGTTTTTACCACAGATTTGACTATGAGAGGTTGAAGTGTTAAAACAGAGTTGTTTAATTTTAATGAAAAGATAAAAGTGATTAATATTAAGGTTGCTGTTAGTAATATTTAAACGGTTTTGTTAATTTGTTTAATTTTTTTTCTTCAATTGCAATAAAAATTCTATTTTTAAAATCTTAAAACATTCACCTGATGAGCAGCAAAGCACTGGAAATTTGTTATGATTTTCCATTTTTCTTATCGGAAGAGCTTGAAGAAATATTTCAGGCTCATGAAAAAGTAGTATTTCAGAAAGGAGATTTCATTCTTGAAGAAGGAAAAACTGCGAATGAATACTACATTTTAGAAAAAGGCCTGGCCCGGTCTTATGTGAATGATTTTAACGGAAACGAAGTGACCACCCATTTTTTTGTGGAAGATGAAATCATCATCGATGTTTCCTCTCTTTTCCAGAGAATTCCTACCCAGGAAAATATCGTTTGCATCACTGATTGCGAATGCTGGAAATTTGACTTTGATACTTTTCAGGAATTATTCCATAAGATTCCCAATCTTAGGGAATGGGGAAGAGCATGGATGTCGCACCAGCTTTTCGTTTATAAACAAAGATCGGTAGAGATGTTCACCCTGTCCGCCACAAAACGTTATCTTAATCTTATGGAACAAAAGTGTCAGGTGATACAATTTGCTCCTTTAAAACAAATCGCTTCCTATCTTGGAGTTACAGACACTTCCTTAAGCAGAATCCGTAAAGAATTGGTCTCCCATCCGAAGAAAAATTAAATCTTGCCTTATGGCAAGTTGATTTTCATACCGACTTAGTAATTTTGGTTTAAAGTTTAACCCTAAAAATTATTAAAATGAAAATCAACCAGATTTATGTAAACCTTCCGATAAAAGATGTTCAAAAAACAAGAGAATTTTGGACAAAATTAGGATTCTCCATCAATGAACAATTTTCTGATGAAAAAGCTATATGTGTAATAATGAAAGAGGACCATATTTACGCGATGTTTTTGAATGAAGAATTTTTCCAGACTTTTACCAACAGACCTATCGCAAAAGGAGATACAACTCAGACATTGCTTGCCATTGGTGTAAACAGTCGTGAAGAAGTTGATAATATGGTAAAAACCGCTATTGAAAACGAAGGCTCAAAGTACAGCGAACCTCAGGATCACGGATGGATGTATCAAAGTGCTTTTTCAGATTTAAACGGTCATCAGTGGGAAGTGATGTTTGCTGATGCTTCACAGTTTCCTGCAGAATAATCAATAAATATTTTCAATTAAACTAAACATTAAAAAAATCATAAAATGAAAATCAACCAGATTTATGTGAATCTTCCGGTAAAAGACATTCAGAAAACGAAAGACTTTTGGACAAAAATCGGATTCCCAATCAACGAACAGATCTCTGATGACAGAGCAGTTTGTATAGTGATGAGCGATAATATTTACGTGATGTTTATAACAGAAGAATATTTCCAGACCTTTTCAGAAAGACCAGTTCCAAAAGGCGATACTACACAGGTTTTGGTGGCGATCGGTTTAAGCAGCCGTGAAGAAGTCGATAGAGTGGTGAATACTGCTGTGGAAAATGGCGCCTACCAACATGAAGAACCGCAGGACCACGGATGGATGTATCAGAATTCTTTCTGGGATATCAACGGACATGGCTGGAATGTAACATTTGCAGATCTTTCTCAACTTCCAAAGGAGTAATCCTGATCTAAAACACTAAACCACAATTTATAAGAACTGAAAATATGGAAACGAAATCCACCGATATTGAAATTATAAAAATTCAACTGACCAGCAATTACAAAGTTATTTCATTGAATATTGAAGGAATTACCAACGAAGAAGCTATGATTTTCCCGAATGGTGAAACCAATTGTATGAACTGGATTTTTGGACACTTAATTTATATAAGAAATGCATTTCTGAACGTTTTGGGAGAAGAATCTGTTTGGGATAATGAAAAATTTTCCTGCTATAACAGAGGTGAGATTCCTTTAAACAGGAAAGACGAGTTTGTAACTTTTGAAGAATTAAAATCTTATTTAAAAGAATCTCAGGATAAGCTGGAAGCAAAGCTCAATAATCTTGAAAGTTTTGATCCCAAAACGGTTGAAGATGTTTCAGTTTTATCCTATCATGAAGCCTACCATAGCGGGCAAATAGGATATCTCAGAAGAATCCTCGGAAAGCCCGGAGCAATAAAATAAATCCGTATTTCCTGTAAGATTAATTTAACTACAAATCTCACGAATATTTTCACAAATAACCACAATGATCCGCGCAATCCGTAAAATCTGCGGGAGAAATTATTAAAAATATCCGTGAAAATCTGTGAAATATAAGTTTAACAAAGTCAAATCAGTAAGAAATAAAAAATAAAAAAATGGACACACCAAAATCAAAAAAATTAGACATCATTATTCCGGCTTATCGGGGACACAGTCAGACTTTCCTGATGGTACTCGACGGAATTTCTGAAGAAAATGCACTGAAAAGAATTGAAGGCAGAACCAATCATATTGTTTGGATGGTAGGTAACTTCCTTGATATGCGTTATGCATTGGGAAATATATTCGGAATCAGTGAAGAATTTGAATACAAAGATTTTTTCTTTCAGGGAAAAGCATTGGATGAAAATATCAAATATCCTTCTTTGCAGCAACTTAAAGATGATTTCCACAAAATTTCACCTCTTGTTTATCAGAAATTACTTGAAGCTTCTGATGAAGAACTGGATAAAGCTTTCCCAATGGGAATGAATATTGATTTTTTCCCTGAAAACGTGCTGAATTTTGTAGGAATGTGTATAGGCCGTGAAGATTATCTGTGCGGACAGATCGGACTGATGCGCAGAATTCTCGGATATGAAGGAATGAAATACGATTTTGATAAGGACCTTAAATATTGATCCATGAATCTTGTTGAAAAAGGATATAAGCAGGTGAATGGAATCCGGATGTACTATGAGATCTATGGTTCCGGAAAACCTTTGGTATTGATTCATGGTGGCGGTTCCTCAATTTTATTTGATTTCAAGGAAGTGATTTCAAGACTCGAAACCCAGTTTCAGCTCATCGGAATCGACCTGCAGAATCACGGGATGACGGAACACAGGGATATTCCCGAAACTTTTGAACAGGATGCACACGATGTTGCAGGCCTTTTAAAAGAACTGAATATTGAGAAAGCTTCATTCTGGGGTTTCAGCAATGGTGGAAATACAGTCATGCAGATTGCCCATCTTTATCCTGAAATGGTGGAAAAGCTCATTGTTGCTTCTTCATTTTTTAAAAAAAACGGAATGATGGACGGCTTTTTTGAATCCATGGCGGAAGCCACTTTAGAATCCATGCCTGAACCTCTTAAAATCAATTTTTTAAACCTGAATCCTGATTTTTCAAAGCTTGAAAATCTCTTCGACAAAGACAGTAAAAGAATGCAGACTTTCGAAGATTGGGATGAGAAAATTCTAACATCAATACAATGTCCCACATTATTTATTTCCGGAGATAAAGATGTTATGAAACCCGAACATGCTGCGGAGATGTGGCGTCTGGTCGAAGGTTCCCGGTTAATGATCCTTCCGGCGACTCACGGCTCTTATATGATGGCAGATTTTGACGGAAATACTGATGATAATCTGATCCATCTGACAACGAACGAAGTAAAGAAATTTTTAAATCAATAAGACGCAAACACTTAATTTTTTCTTAACGGTTCAACATTAAAACATAATACTCACTTTTAAAAATTAAATATCATGGCTAAATTAAATCCATACCTAAATTTTGATGGAAAAGCTGAAGAAGCTTTCAATTTTTACAAATCTGTTTTCGGAGGAGAATTCCTTGGTGAAGTTCATAAAATGGGAAATGCTCCCGGAACTGAAAACTTATCCCAGGAAGAAAAAAACAGAGTGATGCACATTGCACTCCCAATTGGAGGAGATTTACTGATGGCTTCAGATATCGTTCCGGGATTCGGACAGAGCCTGACCGTCGGAAATAATAACTATGTTTCTATTTTCCCGGAATCAAGAGATGAAGCAGACCGTCTTTTCAAAGGACTTTCTGAAGGCGGAAATATAGAAATGCCGATTGAAGACCAGTTTTGGGGTGATTATTTCGGAAGCTTTCAGGACAAATACGGTGTTCATTGGATGGTGAACTATAACGAAGGATATACAAAATAATCTTATATTTAAATAAATTTTACAAAGGGTGACCGGGTTTTCGGTTGCCCTTACACACCACATTAAAAATAAAACTATGGATCCTGTTAAAATTGATATCACAATTCTTGCCCCTGTTGAGAAGGTTTGGGATTATTTTAATGCTCCCAGACACATTACAAAATGGAATTTCGCTCATGAATCCTGGCAATGCCCGACTTCTGAAAATGACCTAAGAGTCGGCGGGAAATTCAAAACCAGAATGGAAGCCAAAGATAAAAGTTTCGGATTTGATTTTGAAGGAATTTATGATGAGGTTCTTCCCAATGAAAAAATAAAATACCACCTTGAAGATGGTAGAAAAGTAGAAGTGATTTTTGATAAGGTGGATGACAACACCACAAAAGTTACTGAGATTTTCGATCCTGAAAAACAAAACTCTGTGGAAATGCAGCGTGAAGGATGGTACGCCATTCTTAACAATTTCCATAAATACGTTGAAAATCACTAAAAATCTTTTCTGCAATCATGATCAATTTAATAATAATGGCAAAATGTTTAAGCTCCATTTGCGCTGTTAATCATGTTGCCAATGGTAATTTTCTTGAAGGGATTCTGGCAATACCTGCAAGAAGAGCTTTGGAAAAAGAGAAAATTGATTCTTTGGAAAAGCTTTCAGACTATTCCGAAGAAGAGATTATGCAACTCCATGGCTTCGGAAAGAATGCAATGGTAAAACTGAAAAATCACATGAAAGAACATCAGGTTTCTTTTAAGACATTACACTAAACCACAAGGTTCAGGCTTGTTGAAGGATTTCAAGACATAAATATAAGAAACTTAATATCCTCAACAGCTTATTAAACCTTAATGGTAACGCTCTACACTATTTAAATCACCCTTAAATTTAAAATCATGAATAACGATATTTTTCCTTGTCTCTGGTATGACGGAAACGCAAAAGAGTCCGCAGAATTTTATATCAGAATATTTGGCGGAACAATAACTACAGACACACCGGTTGTAATGAATATTGATCTTTTTGGTCAGAAAATCATGCTACTCAACGGTGGCCCTCAATTTGAAAAAAATCCTTCGGTTTCCTTTATGGTAATCTGTGAGACGGAAGACGAAGTACAGAAATATTGGGATCAGCTAATGGATGGCGGAACAGCTTTGATGGCCTTAGATTCCTATCCATGGAGTAAAAAATATGGCTGGGTTCAGGATCGCTACGGCGTTTCGTGGCAGCTATATCTCGGTGAAAAACAAACCGATCAGAAAATTGTTCCGACCCTGATGTTTATGCATGAAAATAGCGGAAAAGCAATAGAAGCAATGGAGTTCTATACCCGAACATTTCCCAATTCAACAATCGGAAACGTTCTGAGATATGAAGACGAAAGTGAAGAAGCAGGAGAAGCTCCTGAAAATGTTAAGCATGCCAACTTTACAATTGATGGTTACAATTTCTATTGCATGGATTCTTCCTATGACCACAAGTTTGATTTTAATGAAGGTATTTCAATAGTAATGATGACAGACGACCAGGAGCAAACGGATCATCTTTGGAATACCCTTACTTCAGACGGAGGCCGGGAAAGCATGTGCGGCTGGCTGAAAGATAAATACGGCTTAAGCTGGCAGATTGTCCCTAAAAGGCTTATTCAGCTGATGAGTGATCCGGATCAGGAGAAAGCTCAGAAAGTAGTTCAGGCAATGATGCGGATGCAGAAAATCGTGATTAAAGATCTCGAAGAAGCTTATTCCTCTTAAAGTTTGATCAGGTAATTAAATATAAATGTAAAGTTTAAAACGATGAACAATACCATTTTTCCGTGTCTCCTGTATGACGGAGATGCAAGGCAATCAGCTGACTTCTATTCTACAGTGTTTGATGCGAAAATTATCTCTGAGACTCCTTTTGTTGTTGATCTTGATATTTTCGGACAGAAATTAATGCTTCTAAACGGACCTCAGGTTGAAAAGAACAGCTCAGTTTCTTTTCTGATTGCCTGTGAATCTGAAGATGAGGTTCAGAAATATTGGGATCATTTAGCAAAAGATGGAATGGTCTTAATGCCTTTGGATTCCTATCCATGGAGTAAAAAATACGGCTGGATTCGTGATAAATTTAATGTTACATGGCAATTGTTTCTAGGTGAAGATCCGGGTAAACAAAAACTTGTACCGACATTAATGTTTATGCACAAGAATAATGGAAAAGCCATGGAAGTGATGCAATTTTATACCCATACTTTCTCGGATTCGGGCATTGGAAAAATCCTGAAATATAAAGATGGCGGAGAAGAGAATGAAGTTCCTGAAAATATTCAGCATGGCCAGTTTGTGATTAACGGATATCATTTGTTTTGTATGGATTCTTCATATGATCACAAGTTTGATTTTAATGAAGGAATTTCAATGGTTGTGATGACTAATGATCAGGAAGAAACCGATTATTTATGGAATACTCTTACCTCAGATGGAGGAAGTGAAAGCGTTTGTGGATGGCTGAAAGATAAATATGGTTTAAGTTGGCAGATTGTCCCTAAAAGACTGATGCAGCTGATCAATGATCCCGATAAAGAAAAAGCCCGGAAAGTAATGGAAGCCATGATGAAAATGAAGAAAATCATCCTGAAGGATATCGAAGACGCTTACCAATCTTAATTTTTTCGGCTTGCTGTTTGATGCTATTTAGAAAAAGATTTGCTTATGAAAACACAGAACAAGTCACAATCTAAATCAAAAGCCCCTAAAGAAGGGTTGTTCCCTGAAATCATCCGGGAAAACTACCGGGGAAGTAAAAAGCTTCTTAATAAAACAGCTGTTATTTCCGGTGGAGACAGTGGAATAGGACAGGCTGTAGCAGTGCATTTTGCGAGAGAAGGAGCAGATGTAGCCATCATTTATAAGGAAACCGATAAAGATGCCAAAGAAACTCTGAAACTGGTAGAAAAAGAAGGCCGGAAATGCATTGTGCTGAAAGGTGATATTTCCAGAAGCGCTTTCAGAACCAAATGTGTAGACCGGATCAGGAAAGAATGGAAAAACCTGGATATTCTGGTTAATAATGCAGGTGTTCAGTTTCCTAAAAATGATATTGAAAAAATTTCCGATGATCAGATTAAGGAAACCTTCAATGTCAATATTATTTCAATGATTGCATTCACACGGGATTTTTTACCATTAATGAAAAAAGGCGGCCGGATTATCTGCACCACTTCAGTCACTGCATACCGTGGAAGCGACCACCTGATTGATTATTCTGCGACGAAAGGAGCTATTGCAACCTTTATCCGCTCATTGGCAACCAACCTTGGAGAAAAGAAAATTTTAGTCAATGGAGTTGCTCCGGGACCCATCTGGACGCCTCTTGTGAAAGAAACGTTTGACGACCTTTCCACGTTTGGAAAAGATAACCCGATGAAAAGAGCAGGGCAGCCTTCGGAAGTGGCTCCTGCCTTTGTTTTCCTGGCTTCGGAAGATTCCAGTTTTATTACCGGTGAAATTATTCACATTAATGGGGGAGATTTTGTAGGCGGTTGATATTTTAAATCTATCTTTAAACCGTAAAGTCATAAAAGCTTAAGCTAGATCTCACAATACTAAAAATAAAAACATGGAAACATTAGTGTATGAAATTCAAATCAATGCAAGTCCGGAAAAAGTCTGGGATGTACTGTGGAGCGAAATCACCTACAGGCAATGGACGACAGCTTTCACAGACGGCTCTTTTTATCAGGGAACACTGGAGGAAGGAAGCATTGTAAAATTTTTCGATCCTAATAATAACGGAATGTACAGCCGTGTTGAAAAAAATGTACCTAATAAAGAAATGAAATTCTTACATCTCGGTGAAATTTATGACGGGGTGGAAAGTCCTCAGGATTGGGGTGATGCCACAGAAACCTATATTCTCGAAGAAACCGAAGATGGAACCAGATTGAAAAGTGAAATTCATTCTCCGGTTGAGTTCATTGCATTTTTTGAAGATAAATTTCCAAAAGCTTTGGGAATTGTAAAGAATTTATCCGAAAACCAACTTTAATAGTTTGGTGCTTTAACACCCAAGTTCATCTTCCGGAGCGATGTCAAATCTTTGAACTGACGGGATGATTGATATTCGACTTAATAAAAACCAACCACAAAAATTTAAAATATGGAAACATTATCGTACGAAACAATAATCGATGCTCCTTTACAAAAAGTATGGGACATCCTGTGGAGCCCTGAAACCTATGGTGAATGGACAAAATTCTTCAGCCCCGGTTCTCAGATGAAATCCGATTGGAAAGTAGGCGGAAAAACTTATTTCCTGAATGCTGAGAATGAAGGAATGGTTTCTACCATTGACAGCCTTGATGAGCCGAATCAGATTGTATTTAAACATCTGGGAATGGTAGATAAGAATGGTTTGGAAGATACCCAAAGTAAAGAAGTAATGGAATGGAACGGATCTTTTGAAAAATATTTCCTGATCGATTTTGACGGGAAAACCAAACTTCATGCAGAAGTCCAGACTGAGAAAAACTGGGAAGATCATATGAATACCGGTTTTACAAAAGGTTTTGAAGTAGTAAAAAATCTGGCAGAAAATAATTAATTTTATTCCGCAGATTTGATAGATGATCAGGTTAAATTAAATTAATTTATGTTGGGAAAGTCTGTTAAATCTGCGGAAATTTAATAAAATATGAAGTTATTATTAATCCTTTTCGTAACATTTATTCTGGCTTTGCTTGGAACAAAATTATTTCAGGGAAGCTGGAATTTATTATTTTCCGGAAATCTGGGTATGGCGGTTTTCATCATTTTTACAGGATTCTCCCATTTTAAATTCCAAAAGGGGATGGCGATGATGATTCCTGACTTTATTCCTGCCAGGATGTTTTGGGTATATTTTACCGGAGTTATCGAAATTGCAGCCGGAATAGGATTAATGGTTCCTTCCCTTCGCGAAACTACCGCCATTCTGCTGATTATTTTTTATATCCTGGTTTTTGCAGCCAACATCAATTCATCGAAAAAAAGAGTGAATTTGTTCAAGGCAGATTACACAGGCCCCGGAATGGACTATCTTTTTAAAGAAAGGCTTCCGATGCAGATTATTTTAATTGCATGGACCTGGTATTTCGGGATTTATTTAAACTAACTGACAAGTTTTCATCCTCTATAAAAACGGAAAGTATTTTGCTTTCCGTTTGTTGTTTTTATATTTAATGAGCTTTTAGTGAAATTCCTGTAAATGACTGGCTTTGTTTTGATTTTTTAAAGCTTTAAAGAAGTCAATGAAGAATATGATGGATAAAAGAAAAGCTTAAATTCATAAAAATATTTTAAATTTATTAAAGTAAAATAAAAAGACTGATCGTCATAGCAATATGGAGGTTGTCGAAAAAATAGCAATGCCACAGAAAGAGAAAGAAAGTATCATCTCGCAAACCGTTTCAAAGTACGGCGGTAAACTGATGTCTTTCATTCGTCCCAAAGTGAAAAATACCGAAGATGCAGAAGATATTCTGCAGGAGGTATGGTATCAGTTCAGTAGTCTTACCAATCTTTCGGAGATTGTGAATGTAGGCGGATGGTTGTACAGAGTGACTGCCAATAAAATCACGGACCGTTACCGTAAAAAGAAAACAGAAAACCTTGAAGATTTTGTCTATGAAGATGAAGACGGCAGCTTCTCTATAAAAGATATACTTCTGCTGGATGAAAGTGCAGGCCCGGAAGTAAAGATGTTTCAGGATGAAATCTGGAAAAAATTATTCGAGGCCCTGGAAGAGCTTCCTGAAAAACAAAAACTGGTATACATAGAAAATGAGCTGAATGATAAAACTCTTCAACAGATAGCCGATGAACAGGGCGAAAATATAAAGACCATCATCAGCAGAAAAAATTACGCAGTGAAACATCTAAGAAACAGATTGAGAAGATTATACGAAGATTTAAATAGTTAGTAAAGAAGAAAGTTATGAATTATAAACACAAAAAAGGTTGGATTTTTTTTATATTATGTCCGCCATTGATTTTCCTCGGGGTTACATGGATTGTAATGGCCCTCTGGAATAGCCTGCTTCCCGATATTTTAGGTGCAAAGACAATTACCTATTGGCAGGCGATGGGAATATTGATTTTGAGTAAAATTCTTTTCGGAGGATTTCATTTCGGAAAAGGAGTGAGGGAATTTAAGGAGAAAAAGATGATGAGAGACAGAATGATGAGCTTATCTCCGGAAGAAAGAGAAAAATTCAAAGAAGTATGGAAAGATAAATGTGCCGGCGGGTTCTTTAACAGGCATAACAGAAACAACGAATAATTAAAAATTTTTATAGAAGTAGTAAAGTAAAAATTAGAGTTCATTCGTCTATATAAAAAACAAGAAGTAGTAAAATTTAAAATTTTGAAAAAATGAAAAATTCAGCATTAAAAGGTGCTCTTGGAGCATTAGCCGTTGTGGGTGTAGCATTAGTTGCTAAGAAAATGGCAGAAAGAAAAAGATTTGTAAGAGGTATTTTTGATGAATACGGAATCAAAGAAAGATCACCTTTCGGCCTTGCAGATAAAATCAGAGAAATGAATGATGAGCAGTATCAGGAATTAAAAGGTAAGTTTAAAAAAGAATTTGCTTCAAGATGCTGCAGAAAAGATGAGGCTTACGAAGCGTAAGTATTCAAAACTAAATTGAAATTGTTTAATTCCGGCGCGGGAAGCAGAGCTTCCCGCGCCGGAATTTTTTATATGAACTGGTGGCTTCGGGAGCTTCTGAATTGAATTTACTAAGCCTTCACTAAACCTTATAGGTTTTTAAAACCTATAAGGTTTAACAATCAAATATGATGCAATTTAAAACTTAATTGTTCGAAATTATTGATTACGATTTCTTGTGATCTGGAAATACACATTATAAACACCTGGGTGGCTGAGGTTCCCGAAGCCACCTTACTTAAGGCACGCAGCTATTTGTATTTAAAAAAGAAAAATAATTCCTTATTTTTGCAGGGTTATACATGAAAGACTACTATTATTTTCTCGGTATTTCCCAGGATGCTTCAGAAGAAGACATCAAAAAAGCCTATAGAAAACTGTCATTAAAATACCATCCTGATAAAAATGAAAATGATGATTTCTTTGCAGATAGGTTCCGCGAAATTCAGGAAGCGTATGAAACATTAAGTGATCCGGGCAGAAGACGGAGCTATGATCAGAATTTGGAAAGTCATCAGAAAAGTTTCAGATATAATATTCCGCCGGCAATCAAAACGTTTACATCGAATAAAATTCATGCGAAAAAAGGAGAGGAGATTATCATCAACTGGCAGACCAGCAATGCGGATGTTGTGAAAGTGCTTCCTTTCGGGCTTGAGAAACCTTACGGGGAAAGAATTTTTAAAATTACGGAGTTTAAAGACGGTAAATTCCAGCTCTTGCTTCATGCTACCAACTCATTGTTGCATAAAACAGTCGTTCAGGGAATTACAATTACAGAAGTTTTTGAAAACGATTCGGAGAAATTTAAGAGCAGTGTTGAAGAATTATTCAAACCACAGCCGCGTACAGTAATCAACCGTAGAGGGGTGCCAAAAATTATGATGCTGATCTGGGGTATTCTGATCCTGGCGATTGCAATTTATTTTTTAATAAAAAGCTTTAGCTAATTAAGCCATTTTTTTTCTTCCCGGACACTTTTTGCATCTTTTGCCTTTCTTGAATTTTTTGCAGCAAGACTTTTTTTCACAATACATATCTTCATTATTGAATGCATATACGGGAGTTAAAGCAGGAACTTTAAATGGGACGATCATATTCATGATGCAAATATATTAATTTAGAATAAATATAATTAATAAAATTTGAAATAATTTTCAATACTGGTTATTAGAGGGTTATCTTTAAGTTTTGAACCGTCTTTTTAGGATCAGGAATTGAAATTGTCTCCAAAAAATTCTCCGGAAAAATTAGGTTTTTAAAACGAACGGGCATTTTTCGATGATTGATCCGTAATTTTTTGACTGTTGTACAATCCCTTAAAAAATTGTAATTTTACCCATCTTTTTTACAAACAAAATCTAATATAAAAAATGAATACAGAACAGTTTGTGAGCCGTCACATTTCCTTAAACGAAGCCGATAAACAGGCAATGTTGGAAAAAGTTGGCGTTTCAAGTATCGAAGAGTTAATTTCTCAAACCATCCCTTCTTCTATCCGTTTAGAAAAAGATCTTGATATCTCAGAACCGCTTTCAGAATACGAAATGCTTAATCATTCGAAAGAATTGGCATCGAAGAATACTGATTATACAAGCTACATTGGTTTTGGATACCACAATACACTTTTACCGGCGGCTATTCAGAGAAATATTTTTGAAAACCCGAGTTGGTATACTGCTTATACCCCTTACCAGGCGGAAATCGCGCAGGGAAGATTGGAAGCTCTTCTTAATTTCCAGACTGTAGTGTGTGATCTTACAGGTTTTGGTTTGGCGAATGCTTCATTATTGGATGAATCAACAGCTGCTGCTGAAGCCATGCACATGTTCTTTAACAACAGAACAAAAGATCAGAAAAAAGCGAATGCCAATAAATTCTTCGTTTCAGACCTTGTTTTACCTCAAACAGTTTCTGTATTAAAAACAAAAGCTGAAGGTTTAGCGATCGAAATCGTAGAAGGTGATCACAAAACACATCAGTTTGACGGTTCTTACTATGGAGTTTTATTACAATATCCTGGTAAAAACGGGATCGTTTTAGATTATACGGAAGATATTGCAGAATATAAAAAATTAGATTTACAGGTTGTTGTCGCTTGTGATCCGATGGCTTTGGTTAAACTAAAATCACCTGCTACAATGGGAGCAGATTGTGCGGTAGGAACTTCACAGAGATTTGGTATTCCATTGGGTTACGGAGGTCCTCACGCAGCATTTTTCTCTTGTAAAGAAGATTATAAAAGAGATATTCCCGGAAGAATTATCGGGGTTTCTCAGGATATGTACGGAAAACGTGCATTGAGAATGGCTTTACAAACCAGAGAGCAGCATATCAAAAGAGAAAGAGCAACTTCAAACATTTGTACAGCTCAGGTTCTTTTGGCGGTAATGGCTGGGATGTATGCAGTTTATCACGGTCCGAAAGGATTAAACTATATCGCTGATCAGATTCACTTTAAAGCCAATGCTCTAAAAGGCGGTCTTAAAGCTTTAGGATACCAGACGGTTGAAGAACCGATTTTCGATACGGTGAAAATCATCATGAACGAAGATGAAAAAGGAAGATTATCAAGAATGATGCTTGATCACAAGCTTAATCTTAACTATTTCACAGAAGGCGTTGTAAGCATTGCGATCAATGAAAGTACAACATTAGATAAATTAAATGTTCTGATGGCTTCTTTTGCTCAGTTCAAAGATAAGCAGACTTTCAAATTAGAAATAAAAGAAGGATACAGCATTCCTGAGGAGAATTTAAGAAAAGACGAAATTCTTACAGAAGAAGTATTCAACAAATACCACACGGAAACAGAGTTGATGCGTTACATCAAACGTCTGGAAAGAAAAGATTTATCATTGACTCATTCAATGATTTCTTTGGGATCTTGTACGATGAAACTGAATGCAGCAGCAGAAATGTTACCGCTTTCATGGGACAACTGGGGAAGTATTCACCCGTTTGTACCGGTTGACCAGGCTGTAGGTTATCAGGAAATGATCCGCGAACTGGAAAAAGATTTGGCTGAAATCACCGGTTTTGCAGGAACTTCTCTTCAGCCGAATTCAGGAGCTCAGGGAGAATATGCAGGATTGATGGTGATCAGAGAATATCATATTTCAAGAGGGGAAGGTCACAGAAATGTAGTATTGATTCCTCAGTCTGCACATGGAACAAACCCTGCTTCTGCAGCAATGGCAGGAATGAAAATCGTGGTTGTTAAAAATCTTGAAAACGGAGAAATTGATTTCGAAGATTTAAAAGCAAAAACAGAAGAACATTCAGCTAATTTATCTTGTGTGATGATCACTTATCCGTCAACTTACGGATTCTTTGATGCCAACATTATTGAAATTACAAACTTAATCCACCAACATGGCGGACAGGTATATATGGATGGTGCAAATATGAACGCTCAGGTAGGATTTACAAGTCCTGGAAACATCGGAGCAGACGTTTGTCACTTAAACCTTCACAAAACTTTTGCGATTCCTCACGGTGGTGGAGGTCCCGGAGTTGGCCCGATCTGTGTGGCTAAGCACCTGGTTCCTTTCTTACCTACGAATGCGAACATCAAAATAGGTTCTAAAGATGCTATTGAAGGTATTTCTGCAGCACCTTACGGTTCCGGTCTGATACTGAACATTTCTTACGCTTATATTAAAATGTTAGGAGCTTCAGGATTGAAAAAGGCCACGGAACATGCAATTTTAAATGCTAATTATTTAAAAGAGGTTTTAGCAGAGCATTTCCCGATTTTATATTCAAACAAAAACGGAAAAGTAGCTCACGAATGTATCGTAGATTTCCGTCAGTTCAAATCATTGGGAATTGAAGTGGCAGATGTGGCGAAAAGATTGATGGATTATGGTTTCCATGCTCCTACAGTTTCTTTCCCTGTTGCAGGAACTTTAATGATCGAGCCTACAGAATCTGAAAGCAAAGCGGAGATCGATCGTTTTGCAGAGGCTTTAATTGCGATCAAACATGAAATTGATGAGATTGCAAACGGTGAAGCTGATGCAGCGAATAACGTATTGAAAAACGCGCCTCATACAGAGCAATTGGTTATCTCCGATTCATGGGACAAACCTTACAGCAGAGAAAAAGCAGCTTATCCGTTAGAATGGGTGAGAGACCACAAATTCTTTGCTTCTGTTTCCAGAGTGGATGAAGCTTATGGTGACAGAAACCTGGTTTGTACTTGTGAGCCGATTGAAGCTTATATGTAATCGAATTTTTTTCTAAATAATAAAAAAATACCGCTCAGATTGAGCGGTATTTTTTGTTTGTTACATTATATTTTCTACTGTCTTCTCTTCACAGTGTATGCTGCAGCAATGGCTATTCCCATTGTAAGAGCGGTTATAATTGAAATAGTTTCAATTGAAGTTTCACTTTTTACTTGTGATGTGTTTTTTTTATCGCATGAAAAAAAGAATAATACTGTCATTAAAAGACAGCCAGATAGTATTTTTTTAATCATAATGTATTTGTTTGGTTATTAATTTTTTATGATCAAAAAGTATACCGAATTTATAGACTAAAAAAATAGCTGTTTTTACTAAGATTAATGTCCGGTTTTAGCCATTTGCATTCATTATATTATCATTAGCAATATTTAAAAGAGGTTTGCTTTCAAATTTTGGCAGAAAATTCCTTTGCCTCCAGCTTTTTAATCAAAGCGGATTTGACTAATGTAAAAGCATGATCTTTGGCTTCCGCAAAAGAAATGTCGTATTGACGATCAATAGTCCTTAAATCCTCAGGAAACTTAGACAAAAGGCTGTCATAGAATCGGTCTAAAAATTCCCGGGATGGCATTTCATACTTAATTCTCAATTGGAAACGTCTCAGTAAGGCCGTATCAATAATTTCGGCATGATTGGTCGCACAAAGGAGCAATGCATTTTCAGGATAATAATCAATCAGCTGAATCAACGTATTCACAAGCCTTCTCATTTCGCCCACATCCTTATCATCACTGCCTCTCGCTTTCCCGATCTGATCCAGTTCATCAAGGAAAAGAACCGATCTTTCTCTCGAAGCTTTATCGAAAATCATTTTAATATTCTGCGAAGTTTCCCCAATCCTCGATGAAATGATATTGCTTAAATTCAGGATGATAATATTTTTGCCTAAAGCATTGGCAATCGCTTTTGCCGTCATTGTTTTCCCACATCCTGAGCTTCCCTGCAGTAAAACCTTATTGTTGACCGGAAGCCCGTATTCCAGAAGTTTTTTGCTGTAAGTCTGCTCTTTGATGAGCTGTACAAACTGCTCTCTGTTAGTTTCAGTAAGGAATACATCATTAAGGGTTACTTCTTCTTTGTCCTGGATTATAAGGTTGTACAGATTCATGCTCAGAAAAATGTTTAGAGGTAC
The DNA here is from genome assembly GCF_041224435.1 of Chryseobacterium tongliaonense. Lineage (NCBI taxonomy): Bacteria > Pseudomonadati > Bacteroidota > Flavobacteriia > Flavobacteriales > Weeksellaceae > Chryseobacterium > Chryseobacterium tongliaonense. The sequence continues at coordinate 34,897 of NZ_JBGFFD010000014.1, forward strand.
AAAGATAAAGCTTTCCTGAAGTTTATAAAAAAGAAAAGCCGGACATAAAGCCCGGCTAAACTATGATATTAAAATTTGTTACGTAATAAAATTGTATTTTATGCTTTTGGGCCCTTTTACTCCCGATGAGTAAAAGAGCTGCAATCTGATATGATCAGACCGAAAACATAAAACAATACAATTAGTAAAAGTTCTCTATAAGTTTTTAAACCTGATAGAGTCTTTAATTAATTTCTTTCTCTTCTAACAGTCATGAAATAAGAAGTGAATACTACTGCACATGTTGCGAAAAAAGCGTAAGTTACCATTTTTGTTTTATTTTTAATTATTTGACTTTATTTTGATGATTTCTTATTTGCAATATTACAGCTTTCAAATTACATGCCAAAACAAATAATCATGATGTTTATCAGTGAGTTATGTTGTTTTATTGTTCATTTTATGTACATGTTTGTTTACATAAATTTAATATATTATTAAAAATTTTTGTGTATTTTTATTGTCTTATCTGTAAAAAAGTATGAATCTGACAATTGTTTTTAGCTTTACATTTCAGACTTGATAATACAAACAATAAAGAATGATCTGCATAATATCCCACTTAATTGTGAATCGAAAGGTTGAAATTATACTCTAAAGATCTCTAATGTTAAGAAAAATTATTTTTTATTCTAACCAGTGTGAAATTTGTGTGTATTTTTTTGTCAGTATTCATGGCTTAAATGACAGTGAAAATGTGGCATAAAAATAAAAAACTGCTTAATTTTCCTATTTTTGTCACAAGTATAAACAGTATCGGACGCAGCTACCTATATCTTCTTTTAGCCATTGTTTTTGAAATTATTGCGACTACATTTTTGAAAAAATCGGAAGAATTTTCTAAGCTTTTGCCTTCAGTGGTAACTGTAATTGGATATTCGGCAGCTTTTTACTTTCTGAGTTTAACGCTCCGTCAGATTCCTGTAGGGATCACTTATGCGATATGGTCCGGAATAGGGATTGTATGTATTACGATTATTGGAATAATTGCTTTTAAACAGGTTCCTGATCTTCCTGCGGTCATAGGAATTGCTTTAATCATTATCGGGGTTATTGTTATTAACCTGTTTTCAAAAATGGGAAGTCATTAGTTAGATTAATGAAATTAGATTTTAAACCATTAAGGATTTAATTAAGCTATTAAGAATATTAAGATTGCTTCGCTTAAGATTTGTTTTTTAAAATCAGAATGATTGATCTTAACTTATCTTAATTCTTCAATCTTCTTAATGGTTCGAGAATTTAATTTTGTTATTTAAAATAGCAGCTGCTCAATAAGCTCCAGTCTTTTTACAATACTTTCTTTATCTAATATTGTACCCGGTGACAACACGGCATTGGCTCCGATTCTTGAACCATCACCAACCAGCGAACCAAATTTCACACTTCCTGTTCTGACAATTTCACCATTAAAAAGAATTGAAATTTCTTTGTTTTTCCTTTCGTTGTAATGATTGGCACATATGGAACCGGCTTCAAAATTAATTCGGTTACCAATGATGCTGTTTCCTATATAATTGAAATGGGCAACAGCCGTTTCATTAAAAATAATGCTTTGTTTAATTTCACTTCCCGGACCTATTTTTACATTCTTTCCGATATAAACAGGACCCCGCAGATAAGCATTGGCACCAATAACGGTATTTTCTCCGACGATAATTCTGCCTTTTAAGATGATATTCTGTTCTACGACTGCTGTTTTATGAATAGCAATATCCCCGGAAATGATATAATTCTCCCCGATATCGCTGAACTTTTCCTGAAGAAGATCATCCAGGTTATTGATGATTTCCCAGGGCTGAAGTGCCACATCTGAATTGAAAACGGAAAAATTTTCGATAAAATCGCTGATGTTGATCATGTAACCGGATTAATATTTAGATGAATACTGAACGCAAATTTAAATATTAATCTGATTATAATTTCACAAGGCTAGATTTTAATAATATCCTGTGTCGTCTGCTTTTGCTTCCAATGCTCGGCTCTCTTTTCATACAGGAAGAATTTTCCCAGCTTATATTTGAATTTCAGATATCCCCGAAATTCAATTCCTTTGAATAACCTGTGGGGTACATCCGGATTTTCATTCAGGCTTTGCTGAATAGCTTCGCTAAATACGGTAGGCCCTGTTGTAGCATGGATATCATGAGGATAGCGATGCGTTTTTATATTATCGAGCATCAGCTCTAAGGTTTTTTTTAGAAAAGGATGATTCTTATTAAAGATTAATCCCCATTGCACATATAAATCAGGATGTCTTTCTCTACTGATCACAGCTTCATCATTATCTTTTATCAGATATTTTAACGGTCTTGTAATGGCGCTGTCAACATCCAGATAAATCCCGCCTTTTTTATATAAAATAGCATATCTGAAAAAATCGGCTTTTGCAGCACCAATAGTTAATCTGTTATAATTTTCTATGTATTCCGGTGGAAATTCTTCGGTGATAAACTTCTGTATATCATGATCATCATAAAAATAATAACGATACTCAGGGTTTTTTCTTTTCATATTCCATATGTGAAGCTTTGTAAGCCATGGAAGCTTTTTCGACTTAAAAGTTTGAAATATTTGTTTTGGTATGGCCATATTTAACAAGTTAAAAAAGCACAGATATATTATTCACTCAATAGTAATGCAGGGATGAATAACAGGTTCTGTGTGAGAAAATTCAATACGTGGTAGTTGTGTTTAGATAAATTTTTTAATAAAAGTTAAATATTACCTTAAAAAAAAATTAAAATTTATTTCGTTGTATCAGTCAGAAATAGGTTAAGCGTATTGTAATTATGTTGTTATGATTAATATTTTCTTAAACCAAGACTGTTTTGATATGTAGAGAATTAAAATTATTTTGATCTCGGCCTTCCAAAAGGATTATAAGAAACCCCGATATTGAAATAGAAAGAAGGTTTTGTAGTAGCTTCGAAAATATAATCGTTAAAAGATTCCTCTTTATCAAATATCCTCGCTCTCGGCGTAAGCCTTAAACCGGTTTTGAGGGTTCCGATAAAATTAGAGCCTAAGTTATGCTCATAAATAGCTCCTGAATTGATGGCAAGCTGTCTGAATTCATAGGTCTTATCTGAATTATAGAGATAAAAAGAAGTATTACTCATTTCCGAACCTAAAGAAATCCGGCCGTTTGAGAAAATATTTTTTCTCATCAGTAGCTTTTGGGGCAGGATAATATCAGCAGTCCAGCCGTTATCAAATTTATGTTCATAAGTAAAAACGGGAAGTACGGGAATTTGTGTGCTCCGATCGATCATAACGGCTAATCCTACAGACATTTTTGTTTTGGCGTTGGCCTTTAAAATGATATTTCCGGTTGCCATTCCACGAACTCTTTCAAAATGCTGATCACTCCCGTCTACTGAAGCTGTAGCTGAATATACGGCGATCTTATTGAATAATTTTGAAAAATACGTAAAGGTTAATGCTTCCGAATGATAATGGAAATTTCCCTTATTGCTGCTTTCTCCGGAAAATAAAGAGGTCGGATTTTCAGTTTCTATGGAAGTGAAACGATAATTTAAAGCCGTACTCAGCATCCATTTTCTGTTTTTAATAAAATAAATATTGGCATTAGCATTGACCTGGCTAAAGTTTTTGACTTTATTATCCGGAAGATCCATTCCCTGAAATGCTGAAGAATAATGATAAGGCGTAAGCTGGGTGTATTCAATATTAAGGTCACGGGTTTGTGGAAATTTATCGGTAACAAAAGCAACTACTTTATGCGGAATGCTGTCTTTTTTCTGTGCCGACATCGTATTCTTAAACGGAAGTATGGCCAGCGGAACTAGAACTTTTCTGATGATTTTCATAATTTATTTCAGGATATTAATTACTGACTGGAAAAAATTGAAAAGGAATATTTTATCATAGAAAATTTCGATGCTGTTTTCGATGATAAAATCAGTGTGACGACTGGAATCCCGGTTCATTTCTTCTTCTACAAAAACAAACCATAGCTCCTGTAAATGCTGCCGTTTTTTAAATTCTTCACAGGCATTTAAATCCAAAGGCATTGAATGTTTCAGGTCATAAAATAAAATTCCTTTTTTAATGCCGTCTTCTTCAATAATGTTAACGGAATGATGGAGGTAATCAAAGATCTTTATCTTTGAATTGTAGCATTCTACAAAATGATGCAGATCGATAAGTTGAATTACTTTTTCTTCCTGCTGTGAATCGGTCATAAAGAAACACTCCAATGTTATCTTTTCAGTTAGTTCCTGGAAAACGGCTAGGTCCATAGATGATAAATTAAACAGGGCAAAGGAATAGAGAATTCCTTCTTATATTTATTTTTTTATACGAAACGGATGATATTTTATACAAAATCCGGAGTCGAAATTTTTGGTATAATAAATTCCCGGGTTTGTATAATATTATACCCTTTATTTCCGTTATTAGATATTTTTGTCTTTCTTTAAAACCCGTTCAGATCATATGAAGTGTAGCCCACAGGAATTGAAAAATGCAATAGTTATCGATTTTCTCGTAGAAGACCGGTATCGGGTTTTGCGTCATGTGGTATTTCTGATCTTCTTTTTTCTGCTGTTGTTTTTTACCAGTTTCTGGGGCTGGTATTCAGGAATCTATAAATACTATGTTTTGTTCTTTGTGTATACTTCACTGATCATTATGGTATACATAAATATTTACATACTGGTGCCTTTATTCTTTTTTAAAACCCGGTACACGACCTATTTCTTTTTATTGGTTTTAATGGGAGTTATCGGGCTGAATTTTATAGGCTATTGCTTTAATCACTATTTCTCAGACTATAAGATAGAAGCGATGAAAAATATTGGCCGTAAGGGCGGAATGTACGAAGGCATTATGATGTGTATCCCGATTATTCTGATCAGTACTACTGTAAAATTACTCCAGAAATGGACCCGGGATAATAAGAAAATCGTTGAACTCAGCAATCTTACTCTGAATATGGAGCTTAATGAACTGCGCAATCAGATCAACCCCCATTTTCTGTTTAATATGCTAAATAATGTAAAAGCTCTGATAAGAACCGACCCTGAAAAAGCCTCGACGGTTATCGTTAAATTATCCGAATTTTTAAGATACCAGTTGTATGAAAACGGAGAAGAAAAAACATTGCTGTCTTCAGAGATCGATTTTTTATCCAACTTTCTTAATCTGGAAAAAATAAGAAGAGAAAATTTCTCTTTTGAAATCGAAAGCAAAACCGATAAACGAATCCTTAACAGCACTTTTATTCCGCCGAATTTATTTACCACCTTCGTAGAAAATGCTGTGAAGCACAGTGTAGATATGAGTAATAAAGAATCCAGTGTGAACATACATATTGAAATACAGAATCAGAAGCTCTACTTCGTCTGCTGGAATTCCCGCGATCCGGATTATCCTGCTTCAGATGAACATTACAGCGGATTAGGATTAGCCAATATTAAAAGAAGGCTCGAGCTTTTATATGAAGATACCCATAAGCTGGAAATAATTTCCACAGAAAAAGAATATATCATTAATTTAATTATTCCTGTATGAATTGTATAATAGTAGATGATGAGCCATTGGCAAGAGCAGAAATGCGCTCGCTGATTAATGAAGTTTCAAAAATTGAGATTCTTGGAGAATTTTCCAATGCCCCGTCAGCACTGGATTTTTTAAAAACAAATAAAGTTGATCTTATCTTCCTGGATATTGAAATGCCTTTGGTGACCGGCTTGGAATTTGCTGAAATGCTGCCGAAAAACACGCTCATTATTTTCACGACAGCCTATTCACAATATGCCCTGAAAAGTTATGAACTGGATGCCATAGATTACCTGTTAAAGCCTATTGATAAGCAAAGACTGGAAAAATCTATAGAAAAAGCAGTGCTTTACACTGAGCTGTTATCAAAAGACACGGTAAAAAATACGGTTGAATCCAATACATCTGAGTTTTTATTCATCAAAGCAGAAAGAAGGTTTTATAAAATCAATTTTTCAGAGATAAAGTTGATAGAAGGGCTGAAAGATTATGTGGTCATTCATACCCAAAATCAAAAGCTGATCACAGCCATGAACCTGAAAACAATCCATCAGAAAATTTCGTCAGATTCATTTTTAAGGGTAAGCAAATCTTATGTTGTAAATATTGATTATATCGACTCATTCGACAGTCATAATATTTACATCGGTGACTCGGAAGTTCCGTTGGGTGAAGTTTATAAATCTGAGTTTTTTGCAAAATATGCAGGCGGATTCCTTAATACCGATCTGTAAACTTTCAGAAATAAGACATCACTATTTCTTTTGTCCGACAAACCTGATTACTGAGCCTGTTCCGTTGTGGAATAAGCCTTCCTGAAGTTCTGTTTCGGTTTCTGCCAGTTCTATAATATCATAGTCAGGAAAATCGGACCTGATCTCATCGACGGAAAATAATGAATCTATATCTTTAGGACCACCCACTTTTTCATTCTTTAAAACATAATCGAGATGGCTTTTACTGAAAGCTTCAAAAATAATAAAGCCTCCTTTACGCAGGTATTGATCCAGCATTTTATGAACGGATGATTTAATTTCGGCAGGGAAGTGGGCATAAATAAGTGCAATGGCATCAAACTGCCCTTCCTGAAAATCCAGAGTCTGTAATTCGCCTACCTGATAATCGATCTTCACATTATTGCTTTCTGCCAGTTGTAATGCTTTGTTTTTCCCTTCAGAGCTGATATCAAAAGCAGAAACCTTCCATCCGAGTTGAGCGGCAAAAACGGCATTTCGACCTTCACCCTCAGCCGGGAAAAGAATAGAGCCCGGATTGAGTTTTTCCAGTTGGGTTTTTAAATAATTATTGGGTTCTGTGCCATAGGCAAATTCTTCATTGCTGTATCTTTCATCCCATCGGTCAAGCCAGGTTTTATCAGTCATTATATCGTTTTTAAACTTTTATAAATGTAAAACATTTTCTCGCTTTTAAAAACATGATTTTTAATATAATTTCTGATCTTTTTCACAATAAAAGCTCCGCCTTTTTCCAAGTCCGGTTTGTTTCTTAATGAGTTTTTCCCCACATTTCGGACATGTACTTTTCGTGTGAACCAGCCAATGTTTTTTCAATACAAAATCCCTTTTCCAGTCCAGAAAATCAAAGCTATAGTTTCTGGCTTCAGCGATCAGTTCTTTTCGTTTTTTCGGAGGTAAATTTCCAACAATACTTTCAGGCTGTACTCCAATTCTGAAAAGTACTTCATTTTTAATGATATTCCCGACGCCGGAAAAAATATCCTGGTTCATCAGGGCATCACAAACCATCATTCCAGGCTTTGCCTTCAGTTTTTTTTCTGCATTTTCAGGACTCCAGTCATCACTCAGTACATCGGCTTTCCAATCGATTGTATTGAGAAATTCCGGTTCAACGGTCTTTACAGAACAGGTGTAAAAGTACATTGCTCCTTTTTCAAAATGTAGGGCTAATCTTAGACTTTTGTCTGGCTTTGTCTGCTCATCAACACCATAAGAACCGAACATCAGCAAATGAATTCTGATGCAAATGTCATCAAAAACAAGATACGTCTGTTTTCCGAAAGTACGGATTTCATGCAGGATTTTACCTTTTAACGGGTCTTTATCGAATTTTGCATTCCCGTTGGCATCAATTACTTTACGGCCTACAAATGGTTGCAGGCTTTCTTTCATAAGTAGTATGGAAGGACCTTCTGGCATAGCTTTATTTTTCTATAAAAGTTCAAATAGTATTCCGTAAAAGTAAAATTTGAAGTAATTTTGGCGAATGATGAATTTAAACCGGATTTTCACCAATCAGCGTACAGGAAATAACCCCAATACTATAGCTTCAAGAACTGATTTTCAGAGAGATTTTGACAGAATTATTTTCTCTTCAGCTTTCAGAAGGCTACAGAACAAAACACAGGTTTTTCCTCTTCCCGGAAGTGTTTTTGTACACAACCGCCTTACGCATTCATTGGAGGTTTCATCAGTAGGAAGGAGCTTGGGGAGTGTGATCGGAGAATTTATTTCCGAAACTTTTAAAAGCGACCTTACAGAAGATTCCAGGAGTTTTTATCTTCATAATTTAGGAAATGTAATTGCTGCTGCATGTTTGTGCCATGATGTTGGAAATCCTGCATTCGGTCATTCGGGAGAAGATGCGATTGCAAGTTATTTTGAAAAAAATGAAAAAGATCTGAAGCCTAAATTTTCCGAAAAAGAATGGGCAGATCTTGTTAATTTCGAAGGAAATGCCAATGCAATACGGGTACTGGCCCATCAGCAACAGGGTAAAGATCAGGGCGGAATTCAGCTTACATTCAGCACACTGGCAAGCATCGCTAAATATCCGTGTGAAGCCATTGCCAAACAAAAAGGGATTATCCACAGAAAGAAATTCGGTTTTTTCCAAAATGAAAAAGAAACCTTTTTAGAAATCGCAAAAGCAACACAGCTGATTTCTGAAAGTGAAGAGCCTCATATTTTTAAAAGACACCCTTTTGTATGGCTGGTGGAAGCTGCCGATGACATCTGTTATAATATTATCGATATGGAAGATGCCCACAGATTGGGTATTGTATCCACTGCCGACTGTAAAAACCTGTTTTTTGAGCTGGTAAAATCCGAAACGGATGATGTAGACCGGGTGAAAAGAAAGCTGGATTCTATCGGTAATGATAATGAAAAGATTTCCTATCTGAGAGCTAAGGTGATCAATGCTTTAATCAATAAATCCATTGAATTATACAAGCAGAATTTCACAACGATTCTTGAAGGAAATTTAGATAAAGCGCTTTTGGATATTTATAAATCGGATAACAAAACATTACAGGATATTGAAAGTTTTTCGATCGAGAAAATCTACAATCATAAAGCTGTAGTAGAGATTGAAAATGCGGGCTACAACGTAATGTATGAATTACTGGATCATTTTATCCCTTCTATTCTGAAATCTAAAGAAGAAAGGAAATCTTATGATAAAATGGCTTTGAAACTGCTTCCCAACCAGTTTGTTTATGAAAACGGATCAGAATATCAGAAAGTGCTTGGAGTGATTGATTTTGTTTCTGGAATGACAGATAACTATGCCACTGACCTTTACAGGAAAATTAAAGGAATTGATATCGGAATGACGATGTAATTTTAATGAAATTATAGTATGAAAAATTAACAAACCCGTATTTTATACGACTAATCAAATAAAATTTTATACTATGACATACTTAGGCATTATTGTTTTCATCGGGCTTGTTACCTTATTTGCCTCTTTTTTTACGGTAAAGCAGGAAACAGCAGCCATTGTTGAACGTTTAGGGAAGTTTCATTCTGTACGCCATGCAGGTTTGCAGCTTAAGATCCCTTATCTTGACAGGATTTCCAAAAGAATGAATCTCAGAATTCAGCAGCTTGATGTGATGATCGATACCAAGACACTGGACAATGTTTTTGTGAAAATGAAAATTTCCGTGCAGTTTCAGGTGATCAGAACCCAGGTGGCCGATGCTTTCTATCGTCTGGAAAGTCCGCATGACCAGATTACATCCTATGTTTTTGATGTTGTGAGAGCTGAGGTGCCGAAGCTGAAGCTGGATGATGTTTTCTTAAAAAAAGATGATATTGCTATTGCCGTGAAAGCAGAGCTTCAGGAAGCGATGCAGAGCTACGGATATGATATTATTAAAGCATTGGTAACGGATATTGATCCCGATGAGCAGGTAAAGCATGCGATGAACAGAATCAACGCTGCCGAAAGAGAAAAAACAGCGGCAGAATACGAATCTGAAGCTCAGAGAATCAGAATTGTTGCCGTAGCCAAAGCAGAAGCGGAGTCTAAAAAACTACAGGGACAGGGGATTGCTGATCAGAGAAGAGAAATTGCAAAAGGCCTTGAAGAATCTGTAAGAATGCTGAATAATGTAGATATCAATTCTCACGAAGCATCGGCCCTGATCGTTGTTACGCAGCATTATGATACTTTACATTCGGTAGGAGCGAGCAACAGAAGTAACCTTGTGCTATTGCCTAATTCCCCGACGGCTGCCAGCGGAATGCTCAATGATTTAGTGGTAGCAATGACGACCGCCAATACCGTAGGAGAGGCTACTAAAGGAAATTATCCGCCGCCGGCAAAAGACCACGAACATTAAAATTTCCAATAAAAAAACCTCCGGACCCGGAGGTTTTCTTTTTATATATTGTATACTTATTTTTTTGTTTTTGAAACTTGTTTCACTAAAGTATATTTAATGGAAGAACCGTCAGCAGGCGGGTTTTCAATTTTTTCAGTTTTTACTTTTAAAATGTATTCATAGCCGGGCTCATACGTGAAGCCTTCAATATTACTGTAAAAATTAGTCCAGTTTTCAGAAGCATTTTCTTTTACCTGAAGACATTTCATCGGAGCAACTCCTGTACAGTCTACCGTTTGAGGTCCTACAATAAAGGTTTTTTCATCTCCCCCGGAAGCAGATGCCGAAGTTGTACATTGGGTAAAAGCTAAAAATGCTACAACAGGAAGAGCTCCCTTTAGAATTGTTGTTATACTTTTCATAAGTTTGATTTTAATCTTACCCGACAATTACCGTGCCGTGATTTATAAAAATCATCGTTGTTCTACTCTTGTTTTTTATTTTTTTATTCTTTAATTTCAACCCCCTGTAAGTATTTATACCAAATAAACATAAATAGTAAAATTATAATATGGAAAATCCAATTCAAATTGAGAATTATAAAATTCAAAAGCCTGAACCCTGGGCGACAAATGTTGATGATCAGCAGCTTATTGAAAAAATAAAAGAATCTGATTTTTCCAACAGGCAGATAAGCGAAGGAAGAGATTACTGTTATTTTCTTGATAAAATCTACTACACCAGCAATAAAGAAAACAATGAATATGTATGCATGGCTTATACTCTTAATGAGCCGTCCAATTTAGAGCGGGCTTCGGTGATGGATATTGTCGTGGAAGAAAATGAAGTATACCATATTCACAGGATCAGTGTTTTAAGGGAAGGTGTTTTAATCGATAAGATTCCGGATACCAAAATCAAGGTTTTAGACAGTGAAAATCAAAGCAGTGGCGGAATCCTTAGCAGTAATAAAAAGATCAACATTACCATCAAAGATTTAAGACTGTATGATGTTTTAATCCTTGAAGATTCCCGTGTGAAAGCTTTTACAGACCGTGATTTTTTAAGAAAGGAATTTTCCAAATACGTTTGGGTGAGTCCTGATAATTATTGGGCTTACGGTAATTTTAAATTCACGTTTGTGAATGACCGTGAAGAACCAGTTGCCTATAAAAAAACGTTTTTCAGAGATGAGAAGGGAAATGTTTTGGAACCGGAAATTAATTATTTAAAGAAAGGAGAGCGGTTTGTGATTGAAGAGGAAGATTATATCAATCCGGTGGATGCAAGCCGCGAGATATTTCCTTTTATAGATTTTGCCACGGAAAGCAACTGGAAAGATTTATCCAATTATATAGCTCCGATGTATGAAGAGATTTACAGTAAATCAAGCTTACAGGAATTTGCTCCGAATCTGGTTCAGAAACTGGATGCGATCACTGATCAGGATGAAAAGCTTCAGTTTGCCATTGAATATGTACAGAATAACATCTACTATATTTTCAATGCAGATGAAATGAACGGGCATAAGCCACAGGAACCGGCAGTGACCTATGAAAATAAGCAGGGTGACTGCAAAGCAAAAAGTGTTTTGTTAAAAATTATTTTAGATTATATAGGTGTCAATGCTTCTGTAGTATTGGTGAATTTCCACACAGATTTTTATATCAAATATTACCTTCCGTCTCTGCTTACATTTAACCATGTGATTGTAAAGGTAGATTATAAAGGGGAAGAATATTTTGTAGATGCCACGATCCGTGATGAATTCGGGATGATTGAAAACAGAGGTGCGACTTATTTTATGCATTACCTCGAAGTAAAACGTGATCAGGAATTAAAGGAAAGAAAACCATTCAGATTCCCTTATTACTGTATTGATGAAAAGGTAGATTTCAATGCCCAGAATACTACAGGGAAATTAAAATTATCAACAACTTACAGGGGAAACCGTGCCAATGCCATGAGAAGGTATTTTAAAAATACCAACAAAAGAGAAATTGTTGACAGCTGGAATAACTTCCTGTTCTACAGCTTAAACTATTCTAACGACAGAAACGGAACTGATGTGAGGAATATTTTCAAAGACGCTTCCATCGATATTGTAAGCGATGATAAAAAATTGAATGAGTTTAAAATTCAATATACGGCAACTATTGAAAACCCATATTATACAGATCAGCAGAAAAACCGATTCCTGATGTATTTTGACCGGAATGTTGTGAAGGCGAGCGCCAGGGATTTTATGCATAAAGACTTACCTTTCTGGCATAATTTTGACAGTGAGAAATACGAAATCAGTCTCTATACAGACCAGAAAATAGATACGGAAGAGAAGTATACGGTACAGGAAAGTACCATCAATAATCCGTATTTTGATTTTACGAGTCGCAAAAAAGTTTCAAAAAACGGAGCGACAGTATATATCGATTACAAGCCTCTGGTAAATCTGGAAATTCCCCAGAATGATTTTGAAGCTTTCAGAACGGCGCATCATACTGTGGCAGACAGCAATTTCGGTTTAGGTATTGATATTATTGAACCGGGATTAATGAACCGGCTTAAATTCAGCTTTAAAAAGAAGTTTAAATAAAGTCTAGGGTTTAAAGTTTAAGGTTCAATGTTTAATATTTAAAGATTGAGTTTCGGCGGGGTTTGCGAAGCAAACCCCGCCGAAACTGTTTTATTTATGAAAAACCGTTATCAGTTCGGGTAAATTCTGCAAAAAATCATATAAAAAACTTTTACAATTAAGTTATTGTGGCTTGTAAAAATTGAAGTAAATAACAATCTTAATCATCTGTGCAAATCTGTAAAATCCATGGTTAAATAAATCAGTTTTGCTTACAAATGATCCTCGGCACACTCACTTCCACCGTGTTATTCAAAGTGACGGAACATCTAATTTCCACTAAACTTCTGCTTCCCGATCAGCAGCTCAAAAAATAACCTGAAATCCGAGATCAGCGACCAAAGCGGATATTTAAAAGTAGCCGGTTTATTCTTTTCAATGATAGCATGGCTGAACCACGCAAAACCATAACCGAAAATCGGAACGTACCATAAAAATCTTTCTTTCCCTGAATTGATCACATACGCAATTACGGCAAATACAAGCAGCGTTCCTATAAAATGAAAAATGCGGGTGCCCGTCTTGCGGTGCTCAGTAAGGTAGAATTGATAAAATTCACTGTAGTTTTTTATTCTTTCAGACATGGCGGTATTAGTTTAAAGTTTCTGTGAAACTGAAAGCAATTATTCCGCCAATCTTTAAATGCAAAAAAGGTAGATCCGGAAGTCCCGAATTTACCTTTTTTTATATTTTGAACCGACTTTTAAGCCTTTCCGTTATTTATTGTCTTTTAAACAGATTCTTTTCCCAGCTTACTGTTTCGGTATCCGTAGCAGAAGTAGATCACAAGGCCTATCGCAAACCACAATCCGAACCAGAACCAGTTTTCATGGCTCATTCCCGTAAGAAGATATAAACAAGAGCTTAAACCGATTAAAGGAATTAAAGAAAAGTTTTTAATAAAAGTAAAGACACACAGAATCAGGTTGATGATAATGAAAACAAAGATAGAAGCTCTGAATTCACCTTCTTTAGGATCATTCCAATCCATCAGGTTATGGAAAAACTCCGGTTGCCAGAAATAGAAGCCGATGATTCCACCGATAAAAATTACCGGGAATATGATCTTGCCGTTGATATAAGGAAGGTGAAACCTGCCTTTGATCTTTTCTTTTTCAGGAAGCATCAATACTCCCGCACAAACCAGTACAAAAGCGAAGATGGTTCCGATACTTGTAAAATCCAGAATAAAGGTTTTATCCGTAAACAGGATAGGAACGCCCACTGCAATACCGGTGATGATGGTAGCAAAAGAAGGGGTTTTATATTTCGGATGTACGGTTTTAAATTTTTCAGGCATTAATCCGTCACGGCTCATTGCATACCAGATTCTTGGCTGTCCCATCTGGAATACCAGCAATACGGTAGTGATCGCAACGATGGCTACAAATGAAACCACAAGTTCCATCCAGGCTACATTGGCATTTGATTTTTCAAATATAAATGAAAGCGGATCTCCGATGCCATCGAACTTTCTGTAATCCACCATACCTGTCAGTACCAATGTCAGGGCTATATAAATTACCGTACACAATACCAGGGAAACGATCATCCCTTTCGGTAACGTTTTTTGAGGATCTTTTGTTTCTTCGGAAAGCACACTTAACGCATCAAAACCGATATATGCAAAGAAAACCCCGGAAACCGCACTCATCACGCCGGCAAAACCGTTGGGCATGAAAGAAGCTACCTGTGTTTCAGGATTTACAGGAGTCCAGTTATCTGTATTGATATAAGCGAAACCTACCAGAATAACTAAAACAATAACCGCCAGTTTTAAAATAACCAAAGAATTATTGAAGTTTTTACTTTCCTTTACTCCGATATAGCAAAGCCATGTAATCAATCCGTTGATCACTAATGCAGGAATATCAACAATGAATTTTAAACTGCCGATTAACGGGGCTGTTTTCCATGCATTAAGCAATTCCTTGTTTTCAGAACCGTTCAGGAAGGCCTTTTTCGCTTCAGTATAGCTGCAGGTGAGGTAATCCGGAATATGCATTCCCAGACGCTCTAAAAAGCTTGTGAAATAATCTGACCACGAGAAAGCAACATAGATATTTCCGAAAGAATATTCCATAATCAATGCCCATCCGATGATCCAGGCGATCAGTTCTCCGAAACTTGCATAAGCATAGGTATAGGCAGAACCTGCTGTTGGAATCCTGCTTGCAAATTCAGCATAGCATAATGCCGTAAACCCGCAGGCAAAGCCACAAATCAAATATAACAGAATAACTCCGGGGCCACCTCTGAAAACCGCTTCACCTAAGCTGCTGAAACTTCCGGCTCCAATAATGGCCGCAATACCAAAAAAAACGATATCCCAAACACCTAAAACCCTTAAAAGACTGGTAGATGTATCTGTTTCTGAATAGTTTTTCCTTCTGAAAAGTTGATTCATTCAATGTTTATATTTGAGTTTGAAAAAAAGCAAATGTAATGAAATTTTATTTTGATGTTAACAGTAGTTAAAATATTTAAGTAAAAATGCAACAGTTTAAGCAAATCAACAGTTTTTATTCTTTATAAACCGGAATTTCCACATAGCTGTCATTATACCATTTTATTTCTAAAGGTTCACCGGAATCCTGTATCGTTTCATCACTTACATCTTTTCCCGATCCGTAATTGATCTGCCAGGCAGGACTTTTGTTAACTCCGACTACCAATAGCAATTTACTTCCTTTTTCAACCTTCTTACTGATGAATATTGAATTTTTGATAGGGATTTGTTCAGTTTTTCCGGGCTCAAGCAGCTGTCGGACGGCATTGTCTTTTGCATAGCTGGCCCTTACCATGTGAGTGGATAATAAAAACGACTTACCGTCCGGCTGTATCTGGTATAAATAAGTATCGGTATCAAAATCTTTTTTATTGATCGCAACATTAAAGATTCCGGCCATATTTCCGCTGATGATAAGATCCTTATCTAAAACTTCACTTTCAAAATAAACCGAATGCGTTGTTTTTATGCTGTCTTTTTTACTGACAAGATAATACGAATCCTTTTCATCCCGGTTTTTAAAATCAACAGTTTGTTTTGTGAAACTTTTATTCACAGGTTGGGTAAAGACAGATGGACTGTTCTTATGATCCTGAAGATAAAATTTAATCGTTGATGAATGCATTTTATCGAGATCCGGAACGTGCTTCCATGTATTCGTATTCATCACCTGAAAATTGACCTTATCCTTCAAAATTTCGGGCTTTTTACCGTTTTTTAAAATATAATCAAACCAAGAAAAAGCAAGGTCATCAATACTGATTCTGGCTACAGGATCTATCGCGTTACCATTCACTACCGTAAATCCGAAACTCTGCGCGCCTCCGTGATTATAGGGCCCGATCACTAAATAATGATCTGCATTTTTGTTGTATTTATAATGTTCCTTAAAATAATAGAGAGCACCTATCTGGTCATCATCATAATATCCGGTAGTGGTAAGTATGGGAATGTTTATTTTAGCAAAGTCCTCTCTGTAAGGCACCATCTTCTGCCAGTATTGGTCGTAGCCGGGATGATCCAGCCATCTCTGGAAAATTTTATTCGGCTTACCGCTTATTGAATCTAAAGCCCTGAATGATTTCCCGCTTTTGTACCATGCGGTATTAATGGAATCCCATTTCGTAAAATTATTAAAATCAGCTTCATCAGTTAATTTGTTGTTGGTGACATAATTGATCCATTGCAGCATATAACTCATGAAAATATTATTTTGAGCAGGGTAGTCGATTCCGATTCCCACGGCAACCTGCGGAACTATTGTTTTTAAAGCCGGATGTAATTTCTTTACAGCTCCCCACTGGCTGAACCCCAGATAGCTTCCGCCTATCATTCCCACTTTTCCATTACTCCAGGGCTGTTTGCTGACCCAGTCGATAACATCATAAATATCCTCTGATTCGTGCTCAAAAGGCTCATTTATATCATTGCTGTTTCTTTTTCCACGCGTATTGACAACAGCTCCTACGTAATTGTAAACGGCAGCTCTCTTTCCAAAAAAAGCATCAAACTGCCCTGCATAGATATTATTCGTGAGAATAACAGGAAGTGGGGACTTGTTTTCTTTTTTTCTGACAACGGTAATCGTAAGAGTGTGTCCGCTGTTTGTTTTTATATCTTTGGTTTCAATAATGAATTTTTCCCGGTCCTTTAATGCCAAGAACTGCATAATCTGCGGTTTAATACTCGAATAGGTCTTGTAATTTAAATAACTTTTGCATAGAGCCAGGGCGGAAGCATAATCTATGCTGTCTTTATCTTTTTGTTTGCTGAGTGCCTTTTTCAGAAGTTTTCTGGTATCATTTACATCACCGTCAAAAGCAATTCCTATTTTAGTAATTAATTGATCTGATAGACTGTTGTATTTTTGATTGAACGCTTTTTGCAGCGCATCAGGGAAAGTGGTCTTTTCTTTCTGTTCATTTAATCTGGCCAGGCTATAGATTTCCTGTGCAATGTATTTATTTCCGGCCATATTATGATCGGCATACTGCTTCCGGTACTCCGATAAGGTGTTTATAGACCTTGTGTAATCTTTTGCTATAATTTCCAGACGGAAAAGATGGTCTAAAAAATCAACCCGGTTTTGCTGTTTCTGCTTTAGTGCCTGTTTTGCGATGACTTTTGAAGCAAGCGCAGGCATTTCTTTTTCCAGAATAATGGTGTCTTCCACGGCTGTTCTCGGGAAGTGAAATTTTTGAGCCTGTACCAGATTGACAAATAATAATGCTAAAAGTATCTTAATTTTCATGTAATGGTATATTTTTAGATGGTGTAAAACAAGGGTCTAATCAAATTTTTTTTCTGATCATTTCGTGCTAAAATTTTTTAAACTTTTGGCATACTAAATTAATCAATTTTTATCATGCTATAGTGAAATGTATCGGAATTGATATTTTAGATTATTAACCCTTTTAAAACTTGCTTAAACAATAAGTTTTTAATATTTTCGTTAACTTATATAGACTAATTTTTTTATTCAAATAAAGAATGAAATCAAAAAAAATACTTTTAGCAGCTGCTGTGTTTTATTTCGGAGTCTCCGAAGCTCAACAGTCTCAATACTTTACCCAGAAAGAAAATTACAGGTTTAATCTAGCCGAAAATCTTTACCAGACCAAAATATATAATGCTTCCCAATACGAATATGCAAGACAGTATTTCTATAATCAGAATCTGTCGAGGTCGAAAAAGGAAGCTGCGCAGTTTTTCGATAATGTAATCGGGGTGATCCTGCAGAAAAACCATGCAGAAGAAGGATTAACCGCTTTTATGAAAGAATATCCGAATTCTGCTTATTTTGCTCAGGCGAATTTACCTTTAGCAGATTACTATCTGGCGAAAAAAGATTTTGAAAAAGCCTTGGAAACTTTGAAAAAAGTAAACCAGTATCAACTTTCAAAAGAAGAAAATACTCAATATATCCTGAAATTAGGTTATGCCAAATTTATGATGGGAGATTCCAAAGGAGCGACTGATGCCCTGGAAGAAGCTTACAAAACAGCCGATGAATCTCAAAAAGGGGATATTGCTTATATGCTGGGACATCTGTATTATTCCAACAGGCAGAATGACCAGGCTTTCCAGTATTTTGACTCTATAAAAGATCAGCCTAAATACTCAAAGCTGGTTCGTCCTTATTATGTGCAGATGTATTACAATGATAAGGATTATGATAAAGCCATTTCGGAAGGAAATTCTTTATTGAATGAAAATCTTTCCGATTCTTACAAAGCTGAAGTTCATAAGATCATCGGAGAAAGTTATTTCATGAAGAATGATTATACTTCGGCTTATCCGCATTTAAAAGATTATCTGAGTGTTCAGCAAAACCCTTCTGAAAATGATTTATATGAAATGGGGTTTGTGGCAGCACAGCTTAAAAAATATGATGAAGCGGTTTCTTATTATAACCAGCTGATCAACAGTAATTCCGCATTAGCTCAGAATGCATACTATCAGTTGGGAAATGCTTACTTAGCGGTAGGTAAAAAGCAGGAAGCGCTCTCTGCATTCCGTTCTTCTTACCAGATGGATTATGATGCGAATGTGAAAAAGCTGGCTCATGAGCAATATGCAAAATTGGGATATGACATCGGTAACCCGTTTGAAAACCCGTCAACGGTGATTCAAAGCTACATCAATGAAAACCAGAATGCTCCTAATGCAGCAGAAATGAGATCGCTTTTGGTGAAATCTTATCTGTATTCCGGAAACTTTAAGGAAACACTGAATGCAATCGACAGGCTTCAGAATTCAACACCTGATATTGATAAGGTAGACCAGGAAGTTTCTTATTTACTGGGAACGGAAGAATTCAACAAAGGGAATTTTGATGAAGCTGAAAAATATTTCCTGAGAAGTTTAGAATTCAATATCAATAAGGAATTTAACAGCAGGGCTTTATACTGGCTGGCTCAGACCTATTACCAAAAAGGGAATTATCCTTCTGCGATTCTACGTTATGAAAAGCTTCTTAACGAAACTTTCCCTGAAAAGCAGCAGTTGCCCTATGATTTAGGATATGCTTATTTTAAATCTAAAAAGTTTGACCAGGCCCAGACCTATTTCAAACAGTATTTAAGCAATCCGAAACCTGAATTTAAAAATGATGCGGAACTTCGTCTGGCAGATATTCACTATGCGAATAACGACCTGAATGAAGCGATCGCCATTTACGATAAAAATGAAGATGCCACAGATTATACTTTATACCAGAAGGCAATGGCTTTAGGATTTAAAGGCGATACACAGGCAAAAATCAATAATTTAAAGACACTTTTATCCAAATATCCGGATTCAGAATATTATGATGATTCCCAATATGAAATAGGAACGGCTTATGCCGATCAGGATGATTATGTCAATTCAAGTGATTATTTCTCAAAGCTGATCAAGACATCTTCCGATAAAGATTTAATTGCTAATGCTTCTATTTACAGAGCTCAGAATTATATCGATCAGAACCAGAGCGATAAAGCGCTTTCTGAACTGAAATCTTTGGGTGAGCAGTATAAAAATACAGCATACGCACAGAAAATCGTACAGGCTGCCAAACCGATCTTTACAAAGAACGGTGATGTTTCGGGATATGAAAGTTTCGCAAGAAATATCGGGGTGAATGTAGATGCTGCCGAAATAGATGAAATCAACCTTTCAACAGGCAAGCAGTATTTCACGAAGAAAGATTACAAGAATGCTATTTCCTACTACGAAAAATATTTAACGCAAAATCCAACGGGAGAAGGTCTGTATCAGGCTAAATATGAATTGGGAGAAAGCTATTATCAGACGAATGATACAACCAAAGCATTATTGGTATTACAGGAAGTGGCCAATGTTCAGAATGATTACCAGGACGATGCGGAAACCCGTTTAGCACAGATCTATGTTGCTCAGGGGAATACTGCTGAAGCTAAGAAATACCTTGAAAATATTAAAAATTCTTCGAACATCAATGTTAAGAACTACGCCAATGTAGAGCTGATGAAGATGTATGCCGAAGAAAAGAATTTCTCGGAAGCTGAAAAACTGGCAGATGCTGTCATTGCCAACAATAAAAACTCTGCAGCGGTAATAGAAACCGCAAAAGTGATCAAGGCGAGAAGCCTTATGAATGCAGGAAAAGATAAAGATGCCCAGAGCGCCTATACTTCCCTTGAGAAATCTTCAAATACAGAAGTGGCAGCAGAAGCTTTATATGCAAAAGCATTCTACCAGAATAAAGGAAAAGCCTTTAAATCTTCTAACGAAACGATATTCAAGCTGGCCAATAATTATGCTTCGGAAGAATATTGGGGTGCAAAAGCATTGGTATTGCTGGCGAAAAACTATATCGGCCTGAAAGACAATTACCAGGCAAGTTATACCTGCGATCAGATCATCAGCAATTATAAGGATTTCCCTGAGATTGTTGCAGAAGCAAAAGAGGTTAAGAAAATGATTAAGAAATAAAAGTGTACTGTCGTATTCATGTAAAATGTTTTTATGAAAAATCATTAATGCGTTTTACTTAAATACATAAATACAATCAATAATGAACAAAAGAATTCAATTATTATCCATATTACTTTTAGGGGTTTCGCAGATTGCGTTTTCCCAGATCAAAGAAGAAAAACTGGTTCTTAATAAAAAAAGAGAGCCGGAAGTTAAAAAAATCGAAAAGAAAAAAACTTCCGTGGAAGCCACTAAGAATTATCCGCCGGAAGAGAAATCACAGAACCCTGTACAATATAAGATTACAGATGTACCTGCGGTTTCCGATTTTAAAACTTCCACCATTCAGGGTGAAGATGTGGCTCCGAAATTTCAAGGAAGTGCCCAGAACAACTATATACAGTTCGGGATGGGGAACTTCGGGAAAATCTTAGGGGATGCCAACATTTCAAAAACGCTGGACAATAAACTGGAAGTTGGGGTAGATGCTCATTTCCTTTCCACTCAGGGACTGAAAAAAGAATATCCCTGGGATTCCAAGCAAAGCTCTACCACACTGGGTGCTTTCGTCAATTCTTACGGAGATAAAGGGAAATTTAACCTGAATGCAGAATATGGCTTAAACAGCTATAATTATTACGGTATTTATGCTTTACAACCGGGAGATGTTGATCTTGACCAGAGAGTGAATCAGTTTAAAGTAAACGGATATTATGATTTCTACTCCAATGAAATTTTAAATGATGTAAGAGTAAAATCTTCATTTTTGAAAGATCATTTTGATGCACAGGAAAATCAGGCTTCCATTCTGGCTAATTTATCCAAACATGCGATTGAGATCGGTAAATCCGGGATTAATCTGAATGCAGATTTAGGAATCGGTATGGAAACGGTAAAAACTGATTTTGCGATCAGGGAGAAAAATTCATCCAACTTTTTCAATACAAGCTTATCTCCGAAAGTTACTTTCAGAAAAGGAGATTCCTATTTAATGCTTGGTTCTTCATTCTCATTCCTGAATGCTAAAAATTCGAGTGATGTGATGGAGCAGGTGAAAAATAATAAAACGTATTGGTTTCCACAGGCTGAGTTTCAGTTTGCAGCAGCAAAAGAATTCAAGTTCTACGGCGGGGTAGACGGTGGTTTAAAGCTGAATACGTACGGTGATTTGCTGCAGCAGAATCCATTCATTGTTTCAGATCAAATGTTGAGACCTACCCAAACGAAATACCATTTTTATGCAGGTTTAAGAGGAGATATTGATGAAACGGTGAAGTATGATGTTTCGGCGGGTTACGGAAAAATGAGAGATATTCTTTTCTACAAGGCGAATGACCTGTTTAATAATGACTTTACATTGAACCGTTCTGCGTATAATTTCGCAAATACATTCTCTGCCATTTATGATGACGGAAATGTAAGTGATATTAAGGGAAGCATCCAGTATTTCCCATTGGAAAACCTTGTTTTGGACGGGGAGGTTCATTTCACCAAGTATGATTTGAAAAATTATGAAGATATTTACAACGTTCCATTACTTAATGCGAGTATAGGGGCGAAGTACACCATGTTGGAGAAAAAACTGATGTTAGGCTTCAAGGGAATTTTTGCAACTGACAGAACCACAAATTCTTATGGGATTGAAGCAGTTCCGGATGCCAATGCTCCAACCGGAATGGTATACCAGTCAACAGAGGACAGAAATGACAAAGTAGGAGGATATGCAGATTTAAACCTTTCTGCAGAGTATAAAATTCACAAAAATTTTAGTATTTTCGCGCTCGGAAATAATCTTCTAAGCTCAAAATATCAGACGTACAAAGGATATAAAGTTCTGGGTGCTCAGATTGTGGGTGGTGTGAAAATTAGTTTCTAAAGTATGAATGATAAGTAATCAGGGATTACGTATCACTTATGAATACGGCTGCATAGTTTAATGGATAGAACTTCGGATTTCGGCTCCGACAGTGAGGGTTCGAATCCTTCTGCGGTCACTTTTTAATGAAAAGAGAATTTGTATATTATTGAAAATTAAATAATTGCATTTTCTCTTTTTTATTTTTGTACCTAGAATTGTACCTAAATCTTTAAAAATCTCTTTTTTTAATCTTGATGAATTTAATTCAATCTATTTGAATTTTTAAGGGTACATAAAGTTTATTGTAGTACAAATATACTACGATTTAAAGTAATGTCCGTTACTCTCAAAATAATCATACATGATATTTCTTGCCGTGGCTTCCCAATCAATAACGACAAAGCGAGGCAGATTAAAGGGTATATCATTTTCATATAAATATTCCACGAACTCAATATCGTTTGCATAAACATGTTAAATTCCATACCTATTTTATTTAAAGAGGTTGGTCAGCATACTACATGTTCTCCTTTTAACTTTATTATCCAGTTAGTGCATTTAATATATCATTACCCAAATTAAACAATATTCAACTGGCAATATATTTTAAATTAAGTAGGAATACGGTTGGTAAATGGAGAAAATATTTTTAGTGTGATATACATTAAGCTGCAAAGCTTTTGAACGTACTTTGGTGTGACCGACGGGTTTAAAATAAAAGGACCAGATGCATTTCCGGTCCTTTTTTATAATAAGATACTTACTTTTTAGGATTCAGATTTTTCCAATCACTGCTTGTCCAGTAACGTGTGTCATTAATATTATATTTTTTTTCACCGTTATAAGCTGGTTCAGATGCTCTTTTCTTAAAAAAATAATTTTCTATTTCTTTTGAAATATGTTCAAGATCATATGAGTTAGTATAATTGGGTCCAACCCATTTAAGGTTAAAAGAGTCCTGTATTCTTTGTCCGATATAACAGGTTGCATCATAATACCATTGATAGTTTTTTTCCGGCTTTGATAGTTTTTTTACCGGGTTTTTAGTGATTACAAAAAATGTTATTCTATTAAAATCCGAACTATACATAATCGTGTCAATAATGATTTGCGTGGAATTATCATACTCCCCGGAATAAAAAGATTCTTTATGTTCTTTAATAAGACTATGCATCTGATTAACGAGCTTCAGACTGTCTGATGTATACTTTTGGGACGTTACCTGAGTCTCGGATCTGTATTTCTCCGGTGTATTCTTGAAAAGCCTAAAATCATACCCATTGATGTAAACAATATAAATAATAAGCGCTAAAAAAATAGCTCCGATAACAATTATTTTTTTGTTTTTTTTCATAGATTAATCATTAATGGTTACAATCCGTACATTCCCAGGAACTGCCATTCCATTCGTAAGTTCCTTCCTGCAATTTACTGATATCTTTGAAAAATGTAGCAATAAAATGGTCAGTACTTGATCCTGTATTGGTATAGGTATCTTTATCACTTATCCCTTTTTCTTTTTCATTGGCAAGAAAACCGAATCCGGTAATATTCCAGATATCTTCGTGGATGAACTGTTGGGTTTTAATATTAGGATCAACTTCCAGACTTCCGGCCTGGAAAGGGTCGAAATCTGCCACAAGAGTTATTTTAATCTGTTTCTGCATCTCTGCGGGAAGTGTAGATACATATTCTTTTAATGCTTTCACATACCCTTTTCCATAAGCTCCACCCATACTATGAGTAACCACCTTAATTGTTTCTATGATCTCTCCGGTACTTGAGTCCCTTTCCAGGTTTTTAATTATTTCTGCGGCATCTTTTTTACCCTGGTCAAAGCCGGTATTGATTCTGTTTTCAACGGATATATTTACATTTTTTGTAGCGAAAAGTGTATTGCTCCAGCCTCCAAGCCCTCCATCTCTGTAGATGGCATTGTAATCATTCAAATGTCGCATTGTAGCCATATCAAAACGTTTATAGAGTGGGAGAGGTGCTCCCCCTTCTCCTATGCTTAGATGCCCTATCAAAGTACCACTTGTCCAGTAATCAGGAGTACCGCCGTTACCATTGTGTTGTCCGTTAATAAAAATAACTAAATTTCCATCTGGGTCAACTGCATTTACAGGGGTATTATTGGCATAGCTATAAGGAGATTTGCTTAAATACAGTTCCCCTTTGCCATCGGCTGAGCCCCATCTTCCCAGTTCAGGCATGTACATTCTTGCTCCGTAATCATACATTTTAGTGTCTGTCTGAAATTCTTTTCCATTATATTTATACTGATATGAAGCTGATGCTGACAATCCGGAACTGCTTTCATTGTGCTTCAGCCCAAAAGGATAATAATTGTTTTCTTCAATGACTTCTATATTGCTACCGTTATTAAAATAACTTAACCTTACATTTCCTAAATGATCTGTATAGTTATAGATATATTTATTTCTTACAAAATCATAATACCCTTCCGAAGTTGGAAGAAACTGTAATGCTGTTACAAAATTGCCTGTTTTGTTTTTAAAGGTTTGATATTGAAAGCCATCCAGGTAATCTGTTATTTTTGGGGTTAACTCATTTGCACTACCGAACGGATCCGATATTGCCTGGTTATATGTTTTTTTCACTTTTACTCCATCGGCCCTGTAGAGGTAAGCAGAATTTTCGCGGAGTATGCCTGTCGGAGTCGATAATTGTCTCGTGAATACCAATGAGGAAGGGAGATTGAGATGATTATAACTAATCTGTTTTATTTCTTTATCTAACTGGCTTGTCATATTGGCATTTCCATCATAGTTAATGATATTGCCACCGCCGGGGTATCCGGAGAAGTTTTGCATAGCATCATTTACTGAAATCAGTTTATTTCCGGAATAATTAAGATTCAGATCGTCGATATACTCGCTGGTGGCTTGATCGGATTCGTTTCCTGTTCTCATCAAAGAAGTGATATTACCGTTAAGATCATACGCAACCTCTTCTGCGAATGTATATTTCATAGGAATTGTAGTATCCGGCTCAAGATAAAGACCTGAGACCAATCTGTTTAAATTATCATACCGGTAATAATATCGTTTTAAAATGCCGTCATTTGCCGTTTTCCAACTTATATCCGTAATATCGCCATTGTATTTGGCTTTTGAATAAGAACTTGTATGGGGATCGTGATACTTAACTTCGTATCCAAACAGCTTTCCACTGAGATTTCCGGGATCATTGATTTTAGTAAGCCATCCTCGGATATTATAATTGTAGTTGATATTCTGCAGATTATTACCTACCTTTTTATTGGTTAACTGTGAAAGTTCGTTATAGGTGTTGTCTGCCAACAGTTCGGGAACGTTTCCATCTACCTGATGATAATGTTTTTTTAGTCTGTTTTGAGAATCATATTCGAAGGTTTCAGTAATTACTTTTTCTGTATCAGTCGCAAGTCTTTTATGCTTTATAACCGTTTTTTGCAAAGCTCCTGCAAAATCTAGTTTAGATTCTGTTCTTGTATATCCCAGCAAGTGGTTAATAGAATGTACAGCGATAAGTCTTCCTCTGAAATCGAAATAAGAATAATTTTTGGTCCAGTTATCATCCTCAATATTTTTTACCAGATTCATGACTGCAAGCCCCTTAGTACTTTTCCCATCTGTTGTAATATTATCCGTTAAAACCGGCTGCTCCTGAATATTGGGAAGAAATGACGGGTTAAAGCTATATTGTGGATAGGTATCATAATATTTTACACTGAGAAGTTTGGTAATGGAGGAAGGGTAGGTTGAAGAGCCATTATCATAATACACACCCATCCCGCTGTTGGTAAAGTTTACAGAAGCTGTTCTCAGTGTATTATTGCTTCCTTTGGAATTTACATTGGTTTGCTCTGCAACTCTTCCTGCTCTGCCATAACTTTGTGGGCTTGTGTAGATACCGGTATAAGCAACTCTTCCCAGCTGATCATATTTTGTAAACATCCACTGTTTGAGGGCACCAAGATTCGCATCCTGTGTCATTACCAAACGGTCTTGCATATCATAAATCTGGTATTCCCAGCCTTTTCCCGGAAGCTTTTTCTCTACCAAACGGTTTCTGCCGTCATAATTATACTGATAGCATAGTTCACTTAATAAGTCATCGGTAAAACTATCTCCGGGGTTTGCTTCATAAGTATTAAAAAACTCATACACGGCTTTAGGAGGAATAATTAAAACAAGTTGATTATATTCATTATAAACATAATAAGTATCTGCATTTTCTGTATCACTTATTACTTTTCTTGCCAGAATCAGTTGTTCCTGTCCATTTTTGAACTCAATGGTTTTGTTTCCGTCTTCATCTATGGTAATGTTTTTATACAATTGATGGGTTCCGAAGTCACTTAAGCTCCAGATCACATTTGATACGGCAGTATTACCGGACCAAGTAGTGGTGGCAGTGAACTTTCTTACCTTGTCGTTTATTGAGTTTGTCTGATATTCAAATTTTATAGGTTTACCCTGCCATGCTGTCCCTATCTGTTTTTTTTCTAAAATTCTGTCTAAAGGAGAGCTTTCCAATAACTTCTCTGTAAAAGCCTTTTCTCCTGTATATATACTGGTGGGATCTCCTACGGGAAAATCTGTAAGGCCAGGAGCCTGTTGATATATCCCTCCATTAGTTGTTGAAGCCTGCGGAACTGCGAGATATTCTCTTGTCTGCCGCCCTAGTGCATCATAAACAACAGGAGTAACGATATCTTTTCCCGAAGGAGAAGCCTTTACATTGACAATTTGTTTAGATCTTCCCAATCCGTCAATATATTCCACAGTCTCCTGAACTTTGGGTGATTGCCCGGCAGGGTAATCGAGATATGTTTTTGTCTGGATATAGTTTTCCGTATTAGTGACTTGTCCGTATGTAAGTCCTGCTAGGAGTATGGCACCTGCAGGTATTATATTTTTTCTCATAATCTGAATCTGGCTATTATTGTTTGTAATTGTATTGGTATTCTTTCGAGATTTTGTAAGTGTAGTTACCGTTGCTGTCTTTTTCCATGACTTTTACTTCTTTTAGTCTGTTGGTGGAAGGGTCATAGATATATTTTTCTCTTACACCGGATGGCGAAGTGATGGAAGTAACGCCTACAAGCGGATCATAGGTATAAGTGGTGATCTGGTACCCGGATATTGCCGGATTCTTTCTGAAGCTGTCCAATGCAGTCAGAAGGGTTTCTTCTGAAGCAGCATCAACATCGGTATTGGATTTCTGGCATATTTCCAGGTTATCATACCCCGAAGCATTGACTCCAAGCCCCGGAAGACTCAAAAAAACCGTATAATCCAGTCCTTCAATCTTTGCAATGGGCTGTGTCTTATTATATCCGTATAGCAAGGTTACCGGAACACCAAACTTTGTAGTGTACTGCAATAAATTTCCCTTGTTGTCATACTGGTCATATTTAATTTCATCAGTCCATTCATTATCGGGAACCAGTGCATTCAGATTTGTTTTAGAGATCCCTGAAGGGAACAGCTTCTCATGATGCCACCACACTTTGCTGAATCCATAGTAAGTTCTTGCAATTATTTTATCGTTTTTATATTCTTCAGTTTTCACAGGGATTCCGATCATATAATTTTGAAGGAAATCTCCGGTATACGAATAGGTGAAATCTTTTCGGTCTGTGGTTGCATCACTGTATTTGTTTTCAACAGATTTAAGATTGTTGTATCCGTTGATGTCATAATATTTAAATGTAGTTTCCTGAGTTAATTTTCCACCGTCCTCTAAAATTGTTGTTTCACTTTTCTTGTAATTATTATACCACCTGTTGGGAAATATGTATTTTCCTACTGCATAAGCATTAAGGTTATCCGTATAATAAGCTGTTCCAAAATGATTTAAAGGGATATAGTCTCGATTGATTACATAGTTATTGATAAACTGGTAATCTTTATAGTCATATCCCCAACGGGAAAACCGTTTAACACCATACAGACTGTTGGATATTTCTCCTTCATATTGATCTGACATTAAGTTGGCAAACCAAAAGTATTCGCTGTTAGGAGAATAGGAATTGAGCTCACCCAGTAAGGGCTGGGTAAACCAATCTTCCATAGTGACATATTTTTTTATCTTAAATCTTTTACCATTGGTAACTTCCGTTACATCGCTGTAGCTGATGAAGTCTCCCTGAAACCTGTTGATATCATATATTTTGTTCGAATTGATTTTCATGTACCGATCAATATAGAAAGAACCATAAGGACCTCCACCTCCGCAATTGGTATCCTGCCCTGCATCATATACAGATGAAACATGGCCTCCAAATTCATCATTCAAAGAAAATAAAGAGGAAATAGCTCCAAAAGTGATGATGTTATTGATCGAATCATATTCTGCTATAGCATATTTATATTCTTTTGTGATCATATCACCGGTATTGCTCAAGAGCTCTATTTTTTTTGTTCTTACCCCATAGAACTCGGATTCTACAGGAGTATTGGAATCTTTAATTACGGTATTGGGCTCATACAGGATATTCTCTGTTCCGCCAGTAGGGTATTGAATTGATGCCATCAGTCCATATGTAGATTGAGGAAAGTGTGGGCTTCGGTCACTGGAAGGAATTCCGGGAATTGGCCAGCCTTCAAGAGGAGAATTAACTACCGTGAAAATAGGTTGAGCTTTCTGGACATATTCAGTAGGAAGAAAACTGCTGCCTACAGTACCGTTATAAATTCCGGCAAGATCCTGAGTATATGAAAACCTGGCCGGTAGTTGAGGTAAATTGTTATAGGTAAAAGTATATTTCTGGTCCAGGTTTTTTCCGATGGAAACCTTATTGAGAAAGTATCTTACGGAATATCCCCAGTTATTATAGGCTGCTCCATTATTGTTTCCAAATTTCTGATAATCAAATTTAATTTTATTAACGATGACATTTCCCGGGTTTTTAATTTCTATATGATCCAGAAGTTTTTCAGTCATGATATCTTCACGATCCGTATACAGGTAATCAACCGTAAAATCCTGCGAAGAAACCTTAGTAAGATATTTGGTATCAAAGATTTTATATCTTGTACAGGTGTTGGGGGCAAACAGGTATTTTAACTGATGATTCCAGCATGGTGCATCTCCGGCGTAAGTCTTGTTTTTTATGGTGATGGTTTCGCTTTTATCTTCCGTATAATAATTACTGATGCTTCCGTATGTAAAGTTAATGGCATTGGAAGCGTTGATATCTTCAATCTTAGTCAGGAACCAAGCTGTTTTCTGCTTAGGCAACGGAGCTATTTCATCATTACACTGGGTATCATAGGTAGTATATTCTATCGTATTATTGTTCCCGAAATAATATCTGTTACCATTTTTCAGGGTGATTGTAAAGCTGGAATAGCCGTTTCCGACTTCTATTTTCAGTTTTTCCGAGTAATTAATTTGAAGAACCTGACCGTTTACAATCACAAAGCTTCCGGTTAAACCGAAAATATTATAATGAAAGATATCCGATTCTCCGTCTCTGCCTGCTGTATTATTGTTTTCCAGAGCATCAGCAGTTTCCTTGATTACAAGATATTGATCTAAAGTATAGCTGCCTCCTTCTAACCCTGTAACCTTGGAGCCGGCATATTCATCCGGTTGTCCTCTTACTGTTCTGTATATAGCTGAAGTAAAATTGTCACTCCATAAAAGGCCCGTTCTTGCTCCCCAGTCATTTATCTTTAAACCGTTACTTGAATAGGAAAGCCCTATATTGTAATTTAGCTCTCCGGATTTCAGACTGGCAAGATCTATTGAAGTATTATATTTTCCTTTGTTATCCACACCGGATTTATCACCATATTTCCCTAAAGAAGCAACTGTGGCAGTCGGGGTTATTGCTTTGTCTACCGTGACATCGGAAAGACTGGTTTGGGCATAATGAATTTGCAATCCTATACAAAATAACAGAACTGAATAAATAGGTTTATTCATGATTTTTAGTTTCTTTAATTATTGTTTGTAATTGTATTGGTACTCTTTTGAATTTTTGTATATATAATTTCCATTACTGTCTTTTTCCATCTGTTTTGTTTCTTTAAGACGGTTGGTCACAGGGTCGTAAATGTACTTTTCTGTTATGCCGGACGGCGAGGTGATCGAGGTAACACCTACAAGTGGATCATAAGTATAGGTCGTGATCGGGTAGCCCGAAACAGCAGGATTTTTTCTGAAATTATTTAATGCAATCATCAGTTCTTCTTCTGATGCAGCATTAATATCTGCATTGGATTTCTGACATATTTCTAAATTATCATATCCCGAAGCATTGACTCCAAGAGATGAAAAACTTAAAAAAACGGTATAATCCAATCCTTCGATCTTTGCAATGGGTAATGTCTTATTATATCCGTATAGTATAGTGGTGGGAACTCCGGATTTTGAAGTATACTGTAAGAGGTTCCCTTTATTGTCATACTGATCAAATTTAATTCCATCGGTCCATTCATTATCGGGGGACAAAGCATTCAGATTTGTTTTGCTGATTCCTGAAGGAAACATTTTTTCATGATGCCACCATACTTTGCTATATCTGTAATAGGTTCTTCCGGTAATCTTATCATTTTTAAATTCCTCGGTTTTCACAGGAATTCCCACCATATAATTTTGCAGGAAATCTCCTGTATATGAGTAAAATAAATCTTTTCTGTCTGTAGTTATATCACTGTATTTATTGGCAACTGATTTAAGATTATTGTACCCGGTGATATCATAATAGCTGAATTCGGTTTCTTTTGCTATTTTTTCTCCATCATCCAGGATGGTAGTTTCTGTTGTTTTGGTCTTATTAAACCATTGGCCAAGTAAAAGATATTTAGCCACTGAATAGGCTTTCAGATTTTCGTCAATGTAAGCTATGTTATTCGAAAACTCGTTCATAGGTACATAATCTCTGTTAATGGTATAATTATCGATTATTTTGTATATTCGGTATTGATAATCATTCACCAGATATTTCTTCACCAGATAACCGTTATTTATTGTGCCGAAATAGTTGGCAAAATTGAGATTACTCTTCCATCTCAGATTACTTAAAGGATAAAATAAGGAATGATATCCTACAAGATCAATCGCAGTAGTTTCTTCCCAGACACTATAAAAATTAGAAGTATATGAGTTCTGATTTAGTATCTCGGTTACATTTTCATAAGCAATAAAATCCCCATAAATATTATTATCATATTTGCTGTAAGAGTTTATTTTATAAAAATTGAATATTGCCTGCCTGATATAGCTGACACCCGGGCCGCCACTTGAAGAAGCACAATTAAAAATAATACCGTCAACGGGAGTTGTAAGGAATCCTCCAAATTCATCATTATACATTTCCACTGCGTTAAAATATCGGGAGGATGGTTTATTTTCAGAAACCAGTTTGTCTACATTATTAAATTTAAACTTGTCATAAATATAGTTTTTTACAACTGGCTGGGTACCGTTTCCATCCAGTGTGATTGTTTTTGTTCTTACACCATAATAAGGAAGGATAAGATTGCTTATGGTATCTTTTATGATTTTATTCTCTTCATATTCAATTGATTCCGTTCCTTTTGTCGGAAATGTTATTTTTTTTAATAAACCGTATTGAGAATGTGGAAATGATGCGGTTCTGTCTCCGTACGGAATAGAAGGTATAAATGAACCTCCGGTCAATAAAGGGTAGAGCTTTTGAACAAACTCGCCCGGTAAAAGGCTGGTGTTGTTTTTACCGTTATAGAATCCCATTAAATCAATATTATTACTGAAACGTCTTGGAAGAAGCTCCGGATTATTATATTGAAACTGATAAGAAACATCGGAATTCATGCCGGTTTTAACTTCTTTAAGAAAATACCTGATCTGAATTCCTTCCTGATGAACCGGTACACTTAAATTGCTCCCGTATTTGTCATAGCTGAATTTTATTTTATTAACGACGCTTCCGAATGTATTTTTGATATCAATATGATCTAAAAGTTTTTCATTACCAATATCTTCTCTGTTATTGTAATAAAAATCTATGGTAAAGTCATCGGATGTTATTTTTGTAAGTACTTTAGTTTCAAAAATTTTACTTCTTGTACAGTAAAAAGTTTCCATAACCTGAGGCACGGGAGGTACAGGATTTCCCCAAGGATCTACACAGTATTCATCGCCCGGATAAGTTTTATTCTTTACTAAAAAAGATTCATTGTAATCATCTACATGTTGTGAACTAATGGTAGTGTATTGGAAGTTGATGGTTTTTGTATCCATACTTTCAATCTTTGTAAGAAACCATGCACTTGTTGTTTGTAAGGGAGTTGCATATTCTTCCCGGCATAAGGTGTTGTAGGCTGTTTTTTCCAGCATTTCGTTTTGCCCGTAAGAGTATTTTGTGCCATCATCTGTTGTAATGGTAAAACTGCTTAGGGAAGCCCCTGCTTCTATTTTTATTTTTTTGTTGTAGTTTAGTTGAATTACTTCGCCATTTACAATAATGAAGCTACCGGACAACCCAAAAATATTGTAATAAAAAATATCGGATTCTCCGTCTTTTCCGGAGGTATAGCCACTGCTGCTGGATTCATACATGTTTCTGATGGTCTTGTATTCTTCAAGACTAAAGCCTCCGCCACTTCCCAATTCATTTACTTTTTGACTGGAGCCATCTGCTATTCCCCGGACTACCCTGTAGATAACAGATGTAAAGTTATCACTCCACAATAATCCAAGTCTTCCGCCCCAGTCATTTAGTTTGAGGCCATTACTGGAATACTGCAGATTCATGCTATAATTCAGATTACCTGTTTTTAAGTTAACCAAACTGATATTCTGGTTGTACTTTCCTTTGTTGTCTACAGAAGAACTATTACCATATTTTCCAAGTGAATATACTGAAGCAGTAGGAGTGAGGGCATTATCAATATCAACACTATGCAAATTATAGTTCTGGGCAAAAAGATCAGCCTGCCCGGTTATTAGTATGATAACGGGTATAATTATTAGAAAAAACTTCTTCATCACCTTATTTCTTTATAAGTTTAGCATTCGCTGTTTTATTCGTATCCGTTTTCACCACCACAAGGTAAGCTCCCTGAATAAGTGCCTGAGTATTGATCTTGGTCACCATATTCTTTGTTTTTAAACTTTGAAGCTGTCTTCCACCCATATCATACACCACAATCTCAGCTTCTTTGAATTGGAAACCTATTTCTATATACGCATAATCAAATACAGGATTCGGATAAATCTTAATATCCTGTTTTTCGATCAGCTGATCAATTTGTTTGTCTCCCAGTTTTACAATTTTCCAGTTCTCTTTTCCCAGTTCCTCAGCACTGGTTCCTGCTAAAATGATGGAACCATCTCTATTCAGTTTAATATCCGAAAGTCTTTCCTCTCTTTTTCTCGATTCTCCTTTCACATGCTTTCTCCATTCTTCATTTCCATCCTGATTTAAATACAACATCCAAAACGTTTCATCATCATTTTCTATTCTTCCTTCTGCCTGGGTATAACCACCCAAGAGAATACCTTTAGACTTCCCGCTTCCATTTTCCTGCTTCCCATCTATCACACTCATTCCCATTAAAACATCCCTGTTTTTAAAGTTGCAGGATCTCTGCCAGATTTCTTCCCCTCTTTCATTAATTGAGATCAGCCAAAGATCTGTTCCTTCTTCTATGCCAACCGATTTATTTCCCGATCTTTCCGATCTTGATTCTCCACCGATTAAATAGCCTGTAGAAGTCAAAGCAAGGGTTCTTAAATGATCATCACCTTTTCCTCCATAGTTCTTTTCCCATTCTACTTTTCCGTTTTTACTAAGCTTTACGATCCAATAGTCACCTTCACCAAAATTTTCTGTTTTCTTTGTTCCTCCTGCATTACTTCGGGAATATACCCCTAAGAGTGCTCCACCATCTTTCGTTGGAATCATTTTTTCAACTTCATCCAATCCTTTTCCTCCTAAAATAAGTTGTGAGATTTCTTTTCCGTCTTTGTCAAGTCTTATGATTAAAATGTCTTTAGAACCATAA
>NZ_JBGFFD010000015.1:0-53328 GCF_041224435.1 Chryseobacterium tongliaonense
AGATTAAAAGATTAAAAGATTAAAAGATTAAAAGATTAAAAGATTAAAAGATTAAAAGATTAAAAGATTAAAAGATTTTTTTGATAAACATCAGCAGGATATAATTATTCAATAGGGGCGGGCTTCAGCCCGCTTTCAAAATATAAAACCCATCAACAGGCTTTAGCCGAAACTTAAAAAATTGAATGTCTATTAAACGTAGATTATTTTATTTTCTTAAAATTTTATCCATTAATTTTCCTTTAGCCAGTTCATCAATCAATTTATCGAGATAACGGATATTCCTCATCAGCTCATCTTCAATCTCCTCCACACGATAACCACAAATGACACCTTTGATCAGGGAAACATTAGGATTGATCTGAGGGGCAAGTCTGAAGAATGTTTCAAAATCAGTTTTGTTATCCAGAATTTCCTGAAGGCCTTTTTCATCATATCCTGTTAGCCAGAAAATAATTTCGTGCACCTCTTCTTTGGTGCGTCCCTTTTTTTCTGCTTTTTGAATATAATGAGGATAAACGCCTGCAAAAGACATTTTGTAGACTCGGGTGTTGTTTTGCATGGGTTGATATTTTAATTATCGGTTCAATCCAAATTTATAAATTTATAAATAATAAAACCGCCTCGGATAACAAGACGGTTTATGAGTTAAAAAATATTGGATCAATATTTTGTTATTCACCAATTCTTTTTCTGATTTCCAGCTGATATCTTATGGGCATTCCCCAACGATGTTTTAAATAAATATCCTGGAGAATTTTTTTATCATCAGTCACATTTTCATTATTTTTCAGGTAACGGTAAATATCGTATGCAGAATGATATTTGGGAAATGTATCATCTACAGTTTTGAATTTCTCTTTAGCTTCAGAATATTTTTTATCCAGAAGAAGTTCGAAAGCCTGGTTTTCCAATTGCTGTGCGATTTCATTGTCAAGGCTGACCGGAGTATTGGTAAGAAGGGCTTCTTGTGCTTTTGCCTTACTTTTTTCAGCTTCAGCCTGTTCAGTTTCAGTCCTGGCGTTTTGTAATTCCACATAGGAAATATCTTTCACGGCTTCTAAAATTTTATTAAACAGAGCGGTTGTTTCCCCATCAAGTCCATTATCCCTTAATTTAAGCTCGGATAATTTATATAATGCATCCCGCAGGATATTTACGGCTGAGGTTCTTCTTCCGAGCTCTGCAATACTTTTAGTGGTCTGCATATACAGATCAATATTTGCTTTACCGATGATATCTGCTTTGGCTCCCAGCTCGGTAGCCAGTTTTGTTGCTACATCCGGCGGTGGTTCGGAGATTACGATGATTCGTCCCTGTTTATCAGTGAAAATTAAACTACCTCTTCTTGAGGCATCATAAGATACATGATGGGCCAGTGTTTTCCCTTCAATATCTTTTAAATCTGAAATCTTTGACATAGAATTACATCCTGTGAGGAGTAATGCAAGCATTGGGATTAATACAATTTTTGTTTTCATATGTTATGTTTTTTTGCCTACTCTTTAAAAATTGCAGTTTTCGGCTACCCTGATGGCTTTTATTTAAATACCTTATACAAATTTCTATATATTTAGGTTTTATATCAATTACCCGTTTTCGTTATTTTACGGATATAGAAAAACCGTTCTGATTGTAGAACGGCCATGTTAAATATGATTGTTTATAATAATTTGATAGAATAAATAAATCCCGGCATTCCGGTTTTATTTTAGAATGATCTTAACTCCTTTTATTCAATTATTTTTTTCGAATAATTGTAAACCGATTTGTTATATCTTGGAAGATGGTTGGATAAAGACATAAGCACCAGTGACAATGCCTCCTTATCCTGATCTATTGAAGAAAGAGAGAGGGCTAGAAAGGCGTTCACAGCATCGTCCAGCTCATCGGAATAATTTTCTTTTTCTTCTCTCAATATCTCTATGCTTTCGTGGACTTTCCCATTATTTCGTAAGGTGCTTGCCAATTGGATTCTGGCTCTTCTTCTCCTCAATCCGGTCAGTCCTGAATGCAGGGCAGATCTGTAAAGTGGCTCGGCTTTTTCTTCAAAACCGGTTGAATCATAAGCGCAGGCTCTTTCAAAATCAGCAATGGCATTGGGTTGGCCATCGGAAATCTTTTCTGTATGGAGTTTTATTTTTTCAATGAAATCATCATCAGAAATTTTCCCCAACTGATCCCATATTGTTTTTAATTCTTCTTCCCAAAGTTCAGGACTGATCATTTTAATTGATGTTTGTGGTTTAAATATATTCCAAATTTATTCTATTTATCAGTTTACGTACAAAAATGATGAGAAAACTGAACATTTAAATTGTTAGTAAAATTATTTTCTTTTTTAAAACTTGAAAGTAATACACTGGTATGATTACTGTATGTTATTTCAAAATTCAACAATATGAAAACAAAAAAAATATGGGCTAATTTTAGCGTAAAAGATGCCGCCCGTACCCATGAGTTCTACACGCAATTAGGCTTTACACCCAATAAGCCGAACAATGATCCTAAACTGGCCAGTTTTCTTTTCGGGGATGATGATTTTGTGATCCATTTTTTTGAAAGGGGTTCTCAAATAGATGAATATTTACCATCCGGACCGGAAAACACGAATGAAATTATGTTCACCCTTTCTGCAGAAACCAAAACGGAAGTACAGGAATGGATGGATAAAGTTAAAGAAGCAGGAGGTAAGGTTTTTAACGAAGCCGGCAGAGACGAAACCAATCATTACGGTTTTGTTTTTGCAGACCCAGACGGGCATAAGTTTAATGTACTATTGATGGAGCAGGGGATGTAAATGAAATATCAGATATTTAGAAAGATGATGGTTTCTACGAATTGATCATTGTTGCGGGCTGTTATTTTAGATTTGATTTAAATAAAGGTTCCCCATTTAAATCAGTAGTAAGCACTTCGCTCATATAATCAAAAAACGGACGCATAGCCAATAAGGTTTGAACGGCTTCTTTCTGAAAGGTGTCAGATAAAACTTCTTTATCCGTAAATTTTCGCATCACGATAAATTGTTTCTTCCTGATTAAATCAATCGCAGGATGATTCTTATCAAAACCTCTCGGAGCTGTTTTCACAGCATCTCCTTTGATTTCCCCGAAGTATTTTATAAATGTTGGGTCAGAAGTGATCTTTCCGATTTCCGTTGTATTGAGCTCGAATTCTTTACGGATGCGGAGTAAGTCTTTAGCGTCAGGTGCCCAAAATCCACCACCCACAAAGCTGTTGTTTGGCTCTAATTGAATATAATATCCGCCTCTCAACATCGGTTTTGAACGGGAATAACCAACCCCGAAATTGTTTTTATAAGGAGTAGAATCCTTAGAAAAACGAACGTCTCTGTGAATCCTGAAAATATGAATTCCTTTTAATTGATCGTGTTCCTGAAGTTCATTGTAAATCTTATTGAAAAATATTTTGTTTTCTTTTATAACCGAATCATATTCCGGTTTGTGCTGTGAAAACCATTCACGGGTGTTGTTTTTCTGTAGTTGGGTGAGGAATTCAAAGGCTTTCTTCATGGTGCTGATTAAGATGTATTATCTTTTTCAAGATAGTGATTTTAATATTCAAATTTCCTTTGTTAAATAGGAAAAGGTTTATTTTATTCTATTTAATTCTATTGCATTTTGCATTCCCCCAATTGCTTCAAAAACTTCATCCTGATTTTTTATGTCAGACCAGCCTTTTTTAGCAAGTTCGCTTCTAATCTCTTCCTCTGATTTTTCTTTTACTAAATGATAATATGCAAAGTCAACTACTTCAATCGGTACTCTTCCAATAATATATTTGGTGAGTGCAGAAACTATTTGTAAATAAACAAAGATGCCTGTAAGACCAAGTTGTAAAATCCAATTAATTATCCAACCTATCCAGCCTAAATTAGCTTTGTTTACTGTAAAACCTTGCGTAAATCTTATCTGTAGGAAATTCAAAAATCCAATTCTTTCCAGATTATTTTCATGCAAAATGAGTTCATACTGAAAATATTGGTTTAATATATAAATCAATATAATCATTGCTCCTAACAGGTATTGCAATTTGCTAAAATCCGTATAGTTTGAAAATTTAATTAAATATTTCATCACAAAAGTAATAACAGTTGCCACCAAAAACTCAAACAATATAATAATGTACAGACCTTTTACAGAAAGGAATGCTAAGATAAAACCGAGAATTAAAGACAGGCATAAACCACCAATAATGGGGAGTGTAATATTGGGAACTTTTGCTTGTGATGGTTTTGGTAAAGTTTCAGGAATAATATAGTCATCCCAGTTATTTTTCTTTTCTATTTCATTTTCAAACTCCTTGAGTGCCTGTTCGTCAAAAGTTTTTAAGGTTTCCTGGTAAGCATAAATGAATAGTTTTACTCTTTTGGAATTTTTCCCGGCATCCCAGATTTCGTTACCCAAAGATTCACTTTTTACTAAGACAATACCATTTTTATAACTGGCTGTAATGATTTCTGTCCATCGTTCATTTACCCAGCCTGCTTCTTTACGCTTTGCTTCTATGTTGTTGTCATCTTTGTAAATCAGATCCCAACCCAATTTTTCAAATGTTTTCTCTGCAATACCTATAAAGAGTGTTTCACTGATAGATGTCTTGAATTCTTCTTTATATTTTGGAGAAAAACTAATGCTATGTTTTTTAGGTATATTTTTTTCGTAGTCTTTAAAAATGTCTTCCATTGTTATTTTGAGGACGGGTTATTTCTTTTCTTTGTTGGCGCGAGCGTCTCACTCATATTTTTTTTCAAATTTTTGGACACGAGCCGGACACTCGTGCCAACGGTATAGATGTTAAGGTCAACTGATGAATTTTGATAATAATTCATCTTCGCTGTCTGGTTTGTCGTAGGCATCCGCTTCCGTTATATGACCGTCCTGACTGCTTATTCTTGTTAATTGTTTCCCCTGTCTGAAAACAAGCTGAAATCCGTGTTCCTGTTCCCAATCACATTCACAGACAATTTGGACGTATATATCTTTGTCTCTTCTGTGTCGTCTTGATATGTAAATTTCAGTTGGCTGGACAAAATTCCAGATTTTATCGTGGTTTTGTATTTCCCATAAAGGTTTATCATCTTCATCAAATCCTACGGCTTCTAAAAAGTCCATACAGTTTTTGTAGGCAAGCTCAGAAATTGAGTTTCTGTCATCAACGGTAAGCTGTAAGAAATTGGCCAGAGCCTGATCTGCTTCTTCTATAAAGGTTGTATCATGTTCAGGTTCAAAATCCATGAACGTTATAGCCAGCTTCTCATTGTTCATCAACGGAATTTCAATTTCAGCACTTTTCCACCAATCAGAAAAGCTTTCATCCTGTTTCAAAGATCCGATTGTTTTTGAAATAATTTCTTTACTCATGTGTTTGATGTTGAGTTTAATTTTGTCCTTTCTGGATTAGAAAATGAGCCTTACAATTCAAATTTCTCTTCAACATTGGCTAAGATTTCGCAGTCACAATAACCTCCGTTTTCAGCCAGCCAATTTAGAACATTTTCGATATTTATTACTTTATTTTTTTTCAAAAATTCTGTTGTTAATGTATGGGTATCATCACAGCCAATCTCTTCTAATGTATGATCTAAATAATCAAATAATTCTTCAAATCGTTTCCTTTCTACAGGTAAGCTTTTTTCGAATTCTTCCTGCTGTTTTTGCCTCAACTCATTCCGGATTTGTTTTCTGTGTCCTTTCTCGTTTTTGTTCATGGATATTAATGCTCTGTTGGTTCCTGTTTTTCGTTTTGTCAAAGTTATAAGAATGATCTATCTCATCAGAATTTATAGGGTTTTATTCATTAACATTTCCCGTTAAAATAGCTTTTTCCATTAAGCTGACAATCTCTGAAACAGGAATAGTGAATATCCCAGCCTCTCCTTTGTCAAACTCCCTTTTCCAATAAGAATATCCATCCATTTCAATGGAGTCGGGGATTTTGCCGTTTTCACTTTTTAGTTTGGTAACACTTTTGTCCAATGCGTCTTCAGAAATCGGGATATGGCTTAGTTTTTCAGCAAAGCCTTCAGGATTGCCAGGATTTTTCATCCTTAATCTGCTAACTGAAATATGAATAATTTTTCCGGTTTTAGGATATTCTTCAATCTTTAAAATTTTAATGGTGGAGTTTTCTTCTGCAGGGCGGGTTTTATAATTCCATTCCTGGCCAACATTGTATTCCATGTTATTTTTCTTACAACTGAAGAAGAATAATACTGCTGCTGCTATTAAAATATATAGTTTAATCATGAATTAATTAGTTTTAATTTTAACAAAAAGGACTGAAATTAGATTCTATTTTATTTTTTGATGTCCAAATCTTTTGATTCGGGTTTATTTATACCTGTTTGCGATTTATTTTGAAAATTTAGATTTCTTAATATTCAAAGCTTTCTGCTTTATCCATTGTACGGCAATATCAACGGGTGCTGTATTGTTGCCGGAAGTATTGTGTCCCAGTTTAGAAAAGAGAGTATATTCGAAAGGCTTGCCTTGAGCTTTAAGAGTATTCAATTGTTCTATACACAACTTTACCGGAATCTGTATATCTTTTTCGCCAAAAGCCAAAGCCCGGGAATTGAAAGTGTATTCAGAGATATTTTTGGGTCGGTTGCCACAAATTGGTATCTGTCCGGATCATTTTTAGTATGTTCAAGGGCGTCTGCTTCTGTATGATTTTCCCAGAATTGATTGTTCCCATTCGTATAAAACTGAAACCGAAGCTGTTCCAGTGTTGTAATGGTAGGGCAGCTAAATAAAACCATAAATTCAATTTGTGGATTTTTGCTTGCAGCAATCGGGATGATCCATCCTGCCTGACTGAAGCCAACTAATCCAATGGGTGTTTTTTTATCCTTCAGATAGGTCCGGAATGTTTTTACGGCTGCATTGGCGTCCTGAGCCAATAAATTAAGATTAGCAGTGTCGATATTATTTGTGCCAACGGATGGACCTACATACACACCGCCGGATTCTCCTACGCCACGTTTGTCATAGGTGAATACAGCAATGCCTTCTTTAGCAAGACGTTTTGCGAACTCCATCTCTCTTTTTACCGGATCGGAGCCGTGAACAATGACAACTGCTGCCAATGGTTTTTCAGGCTCTAAAATGGAGCCTGCGAGAGTAATGCCCTGACTTTCAAATTTTACATCCTGAATGGTAAAACCGGTGAATTGTGAAAATGCCGTTCCTGGCAAAGCTATTAGCAGTAACCAAATAAATACGTTAGAAAAGAAATTGATCTTCATTTTGGATTATTTTCATGGGTCATAGTTACTCATCAAATATAATAAAAAACCGTTCTATAAAATAGAACGGTTTTTTATTATGCCTCGTTTTTATGTCTTTCATAATAGCCATTCAAAGTTTCGATTAGTTTGTCCGAAGTAATATCAATTCCAGAAGCCGAAATATTGAAAGGTGAGTTGTAATTATTAATATTAAACTGCATTAATTTTCGTTTAAATACGTTTGTCTCTTTGTCAAGCCAATACTCTGGGTTTCTCACTTCTATAATTACAATTCGTGTGCTATTTATTTTGATTTCTTTAAAACCATTTATTTCACTCCATTTTATGAATTCAGTCAATGATTTCTTTGGATTCACATTTAGTCCTTTGGTATCAATAATTAAAATAATTTCTGACTTAATCAGTCTTTTTATTCCTATAAAAATACCGAATCCGAAAAAAAGAATTGAAGCAATTCCAATTCCTCGAGTAAAAATTGGGCTTCTGGCTCTCCTACTAGTCAAATTTTCAGCTTCTAAAAGTAACCAAAAACCTAAAACAACAAATATAAGTGATCCAATCAATAACATTAATGATTTCTTTTTACTTGAACATAATTCAATTCTATCCATTTTGATCTGTCTTTTTTAAATGGCACATAACATTCAAATTTGCGCACTACGCCAGTAGTATGCAATATATAAAATTGCGCTAACTAAATATCCATTTGTTAATCATTAAATATATTATTTTCCTTATGGAAAGCTATAATCCAAACAAAAAACCGCCCTATAAAAATAGAACGGTTAATATATATTAAATTGTCTCAGCAACAGCTGTTACATCATTCCTGGCATTCCACCACCCATTGGCATAGCTGGTTCGTCTTTTTTCACTTCAGTGATTACACATTCAGTGGTAAGAAGCATTCCGGAAACAGAAGCTGCGTTTTCAAGGGCAACCTTAACCCATATTTTGCCAATATAATGTTATCTGTAGTTGCATTATTCGGTTTTTGATCGAACGAATTTAAGTGTGTCAGTAATTATTGGTTTTGTCCAACCAATGTTTTCATCGGGATTTTTTTGTTCAAGGACTACTTTTACAGTATCAGAAAGTTTGTCAAGATAAATTATTTTTCTTCCGTTTCCAATTTCGCTGGAATTTTCATCTGTCGATAATCGAAGTTCAAACGGAAAATCTATAAAGTAGTCCCTATAATCATATTTAAAAATTATTTCCAATGGATAACTGATATTTGAAATTTTATTATTTTCATCGTATTCTATTTCAATTTTTGCAGTGTAAAACATTACATCTTTTTTGTTTAATAAGGTATAATTATTTTTTAATGGTTTATAAAAAACATTTTCAATACGCTTTTGTTTAGCTTGTTTTACATCGTTTTCTTTTGTTGCTGCAAATACTATAAATGAATAGCTTAAAGCATTTCCAATTAAAAGAGGAATAAATAATTTTTTAAAACTGAATTTGAAAATTTTTGATATAGCGAAAGTTTCAATACACACACTTCCCAAGCACATCAAAAAATAAGTTGCAATCCAGTTAAATTTGTCAAAAGTTGCATTTGGAAGAAATCTATCAATTGCAAAATGCCAAATTAACATTGCAAACATCATCACAAGAGTTCCAAGAAATCCAGAAATTAAATTTCCGATTATTGATATTAGCACAGATTTTTTCCAACCAATTTTAAGAAATACATAAATAGTTATGGTTTCAATAATTATTGTAAGGAAAATTAAATACCAAAATTTTTGAACTTCTTCACTAACATAAATAGCGGGCCAAATTACATTTAATAAAGTCATTTAT
Source organism: Chryseobacterium tongliaonense (assembly GCF_041224435.1). NCBI lineage: Bacteria > Pseudomonadati > Bacteroidota > Flavobacteriia > Flavobacteriales > Weeksellaceae > Chryseobacterium > Chryseobacterium tongliaonense. The sequence goes on from NZ_JBGFFD010000015.1 coordinate 9,092, forward strand.
TTTTTGCGAGATATTGGTTTTGCAATTACAGATAACGTCCAAATATACGCATTGCGCAAATATCACATATATATTATTGCGCTTATTTCATATATGTATTGTACAATTGCTTGTTAAACAGCGGTTTATTTTTAGTTGTTTTTGGATAAACGCAATAGTATATAATAAATGATAAACAAAAGAGTTATCTACAAAATAAAAAACCGCCCTACAAAAGCAGAACGGTTTATATATTAAATTGTCTTAGTGACACGCTACTACATCATTCCCGGCATTCCGCCACCCATTGGCATAGCTGGTTCGTCTTTTTTTACTTCAGTGATTACACATTCAGTGGTAAGAAGCATTCCGGAAACAGAAGCTGCATTTTCAAGGGCAACTCTTGTTACTTTTGTAGGGTCGATGATACCTGCTTCAAGCATGTTTACATACTCGTCAGTTTTAGCATTGTATCCGAAGTCTCCTTGTCCTTCTGCTACTTTAGCAACGATTACAGAACCTTCACCGCCTGCGTTGGCAACGATTTGTCTTAATGGCTCTTCGATTGCTCTTTTTACGATTTTGATTCCTGTGCTTTCGTCAGAATTGATTCCTGTAAGGTTTTCCAAAGCAGAGATCGCTCTTACCAAAGCAACACCACCACCTGCAACGATACCTTCTTCAACAGCGGCTCTTGTAGCGTGAAGTGCATCGTCTACTCTGTCTTTTTTCTCTTTCATTTCCACTTCAGAAGCTGCACCTACGTAAAGTACGGCAACACCACCGGCTAATTTAGCCAGTCTTTCCTGAAGTTTTTCTCTGTCATAATCAGAAGTGGTAGTTTCCATCTGAGCTTTGATCTGGTTTACTCTGCCTTTGATCTTGCTTTCTTCACCACCACCGTTTACAACAGTTGTATTGTCTTTATCGATTGTTACTTTCTCAGCAGTTCCCAACATATCTAAAGAGATGTTTTCCATTGTGAAACCCTGCTCTTCAGAAATAACCTGTCCACCCGTTAAGATGGCGATATCTTCCAGCATTGCTTTTCTTCTGTCTCCGAATCCCGGAGCTTTTACAGCAGCAATTTTAAGAGAACCTCTTAATTTGTTTACCACTAAAGTTGCCAAAGCTTCACCTTCCACTTCTTCAGAGATAATTAATAAAGATTTACCTCCCTGAGCGATCGGCTCAAGAACAGGAAGCAATTCTTTCATTGAAGAAATTTTCTTTTCTACTAAAAGGATGTATGGATTTTCAAGTTCAGCTAACATTTTCTCAGGGTTAGTCACGAAATAAGGCGACTGGTAACCTCTGTCAAACTGCATCCCTTCCACAACGTCTACCGTTGTATCGATACCTTTAGCTTCTTCTACCGTGATAACTCCTTCTTTACCTACTTTTCCGAAAGCTTCAGCGATCAAAGCACCGATCGTTTCGTCGTTGTTGGCAGAAACGGAAGCAACCTGTTTCACCATTTCCGTAGAATCTCCAACGGTTTTAGACTGAGATTTAAGGTTTTCAACAACTGCAGTTACTGCTTTGTCGATTCCTCTTTTCAGATCCATTGGGTTAGCACCTGCAGCTACGTTCTTAAGACCTTCTCTTACGATAGCCTGTGCCAGTACAGTAGCGGTAGTAGTACCGTCTCCTGCGATATCATTGGTTTTGGAAGCCACTTCTTTTACCATTTGTGCTCCCATATTTTCTACTCTGTCTTCAAGTTCGATTTCTTTTGCTACAGAAACACCGTCTTTAGTAACGTGAGGTGCCCCGAAAGATTTTTCGATCACTACGTTTCTACCTTTTGGGCCTAAAGTTACCTTTACTGCATTAGCCAATGCATCAACCCCTCTTTTTAAAGCGTCTCTTGATTCAATATCGAATTTAATTTCTTTTGCCATAATTTTTTATTGTATTAATGTACTTTGTACAATGTATTAATGAATTATATTCATGAAATCATTTTACATGAATACATTTTACTTTTTACAAATTAACCGATGATTCCTAATAAATCTCCTTCTTTTACAATTAAGTAATCCTTTCCTTCCAGTTTTAATTCAGCTCCTGAATATTTTCCATAAAGCACTTTGTCACCTACTTTAACAGTGGTAGGCTCATCTTTTTTACCGGGACCTACTGCTACTACTGTACCTTCTTGTGGTTTTTCTTTCGCTGTGTCCGGAATAATAATACCTGATGCTGTTTTAGTTTCTGCAGCAATTGGTTCTACTAGAACTCTGTCTGCTAGTGGTTTAAAGTTTACTGACATAATATATCTGTTTTTTTATTGTTTCTGCATTGTAATTCTCTAAATGTGTGCCATCGATTGCCTGTGGATGAAATGGCAGATTTTTATTTTCGGGTATGAAAATTTGGCAGAAAAATTAAAAAGAGAAAGCCGGAGATTTCCGGCTTAGTTTTGAGTTATGATTTCAGTTCTTTAATTAAGGACAATTCTGTCCGGGACCAATCCATAGAATGCATTTTCCCTGGTCGTTGTATTCACAACAAACAACTCTTGCGCCTCCGATAATGGTTTTCTGGGCGTCTCTGCTTAATGATTTAGCATTTTTCATAATTAATATTTTGGTTTTTTTGATTTTTCCTGAACGTTTAATGTCAATCAGGATTTTTTGACCATTTAAATGTAAGCTTTTTATTGCATATATTAAATGCTGTTTGTAGACTGATTGTTGATTTTTGTTTTGACAACCAGTGTTTTATGTATTGTGTCGGTGTTGGGTCTAAGGCTCTGATGAGTATTTATTTAACGGTTTCCATGATCATTTTTCTTCTGCCAAGGTCTATTTCCTGTTTCAGGATTTTTCTTGTTTCCGTGTCAATATAGTAAGTGACAATTGTAGTCTTATCCCTGATATCATCGGTCGTTTTTACAGCCCATACTTTTTTGCCTTTATATTCGGTTTTTTGTACATCCTGTACGTATGCTTTTATGAGTCCTTTTTTAGCATCAGGGTTATAATCAAAAATGGATATTTCAGCGGTGTATTTTTCTTTTAAAGGAGAAAAACGGATCAGCATAGGATAGCTGCTGCTGTCAAAATAATCTGTTGCGGGCATGTCGATATTGTCTTTTTTCTGAGCTTTCTTATCCAGATAGTATCCTGTCACTTTACTTTTCTCAGATTTCAGAACCATATCCCGCATTGAATTAAAAGATGAATGGTAAACCGGTTGGAAGTTGGCTGTTTTTACAATCGTGGAATCTACCCAGGCATCAGGAGCCTGTTTCATTTTAACGGTAGTTTTAATAAGCAGATCCGTCTTGTTTAATTTTTTAAGATCCGTAATGATGGAGCCTATTTCAATTTTAGTCCCTGCATTTTCAGCGTACCATACTGCTTCGGATGATTCATCTTTTATAAGTTTAGAATCAATATTGTTGTTGCTTGGTGTCAGCAGCTTTTGTGAAAATAGATGAGTGCTGCCTATCATTAAAAAGAAAAGAACTGTTTTCATATATATTTTTATGAATAAGTAGCTTTGCCTTTCAAAAAGTTACAGGTTTTTGGCTGATAAAAATAAAAATTTAAAAGAAAAAAGTTATTCAGAATTAATAACTTAAAATGATTGATTTTTTATGCTTTTTATTTCTTTATAAATTTAGTACTTCCCAATTCGGTTTTCACTATATATACACCAATGGGAAGATTAGAAATGTTGATTTTTGATTCTTTATTATCTTTTTTGTTCAATACTATTTTGCCTTCCAGACTAAATATTTTTATCTCTTTTGCTTTCGGATTTAAGTTTATATATTCTTTGGCCGGGTTTGGATAGATGATTATTTTCGCTTGCTCATTAATGACTTCTTGTGTAGCTAGAATACAAGCATTTATCAATTGCGGGACAGGATTCGTATTGGTTAATAAATCATAACTGTCTTTGCAAATAAATTGTATAGGATTATTTGTTACGTTTAAATATTGAAGATTCTGCAGAAATCCATCCTGAAAAGAAAGCGAGTTGAGCTGGTTATCAGAGCAATTCAAAATTTTTAAAGTTTGTAATCCGCTTGAATTAATTGAAGTAAGCTTACTATTAGATGCGCGCACTGTCTTTATGTTTGGCAATACACTTAGATTGAGGCTGGCAGGTTGATTATTGTTCCCAAAATCGAATATTTCTAAACTGGGTAAATTATTTATTTGCAGTGAAGAGAATTGGTTGGCACCAAGATCTAAATACTTTAAATATATCAATCCGTCTAAATTAATGGAGGTAAGCTGATTATCATTCAAATATAAATATCTTAAGTTTGTTGCTCCGTTTAAGTTAATACTGATAAGATTATTTTCACTACAATAGGCGTGCTGTAAGCTTGTCATACTACCTAAATCAAGTGAGGTAAGGTCATTTACCCCGCAATATAGGTTAACTACATTTACCAGACCATTTAAATTAAGTGTAGTAAGATTATTTTCGCTACAAGAAACTTGTATTAAATTGATCATACCACTTAAATCAAGAGTCGTAAGATTATTTTTTAGGCAATTTAAGATTTTTAAATTCGTAAATGACTTTATCCCTGTTAAATCTGCGATGTTTTTATCAACTATATTTAATTCATTCACTATAGCTTGTGCTTCAGTTACTTGTATTTCTCCATCATTATTTGTATCTATTCCCTTTGCAATTAATGCATTTTTGAAGTTTGCATCAGGAATATTTACAATTTGTGCTTGTGTAAAACAAAATAATAAAAGAGTGAAAAGGCAAAAAAAAGTATTTTTTTGTCCAGGTAAGAAAATTGTTTTCATAGCTTTTTATTTAGCTATAAATCTAATCAATTATATTGATTCTGAATGTTAAATGTGAATTTATAAATCTATAATCTAAACAAATTTATTTCTTGTCTACATTTTGATAGGATTTATGCGGCTACAATAATTTTTCTTTTATAAATCTAACTAAAGAAGCGTTTTATTTTTCTGAGACTGATTGATTTTTGAAATAATGGCCGCCGAAACCGCAATACCTATAAAATTGGTTACCGATCTTGCTTCATTCATAAAACGGTCGACGCTATACAGCAAAGCGATGTCAGTTAAAGGAATTTTTCCGAACCTATTTAAGGTGAAAATAAGAGCCAGAAAACCAGAGCCCGGTACTCCTGATGCCGTCTTTGAGGTAATGAAAATAATAAGAAAAAGCCAGAGATAATCATTAAAAGCCAGAGAAATATTATAAAACTGAATCAGGAAACAACATGCTACAGAAATATAAATGCAAGCTCCTGCGAGATTAAAATTATATCCCAGTGGAATTATGAATCCCAGAATCTTCCGGCTGTAACCTTCGCTTTCCATTTTTTCGAAAATAACCGGAAATGCGGTTTTTGAAGAAGAAGTTGTAATCACCAGGATAATCTCTTCTTTTATATTGAGAAGGAATTTCCAGAGGTTAAATTTAAAGAAATAAGAAATCAATCCTAAAACTCCGAAGATAAAAACAATATCTGCCAGATATGCTGTTGCAACAACCTTGCTGAGCGGCAAAAGCGTGTTGATCCCATATACGGAAATCCCGAAAGCGATATTGCAGAAGATAATCATGGGAAGGATAATGTAGAGATATTTGATAACCGTATAGAAAATTCCCAGCCCGTAATCCAGGATCTTCAGAAAACGTTGTCTTCCTTTAGATAAATTTAGGGAAATACCGACAATAATGGATAAGATCAGAAAAATACCATGCCTGTTGAGATAGAGCACTGAGGTTACAGAACGGTCGTTTATTTCAAAGCTCTTTGGAAGTACGGTATTTATTTTACCGGCATCAATTCCTGTATTGGCTCCGGGTTTTATGGCAAAACCGAAAATAAAGCCCAATAGAATGGCGATAACACTTATAATGATAAAATACACTGCGGTCTGCCAGATGATTCGGTCTGCATTTTTAATCTCAGCCAAATGAGAGATTCCATAGATGATTGCCATGAAAATAACCGGCAGTATAAGCATTTCCAGAACCATGAAAAAATACCGGCTTACCATCCCAAGTTTAATGCTTAACTCAGGAAAATAATACCCCATAAGTACGCCGCAGATAATGGCTGCAAATACATATAAAGTCAGATTCCTCAGATAACTGCCCGTAAATGTCTTTTTTGTATGGAAAAGATTCATCTCAAAAACTGTTTGTCAGCACAAAATTAATATTATATTCCGGTGGGAATAAAGGTATACATCTGAAACAAAATAATAACACATTAGTTTCAATTATATAATCCCGAGAAGTAATGCCCCGACTAACATGATGACAGAAGAACCTATTGCCCATTTTAAAGTATATTTTAAATGGTCTGAAAATTCTACACCTGCTAATGAAACTAATAAATAGGTTGAGGGAACAAGCGGACTTAAAAGATGTGAGCCCTGTCCTATAAGGCTTGCCCTTCCCAATATTTCCGGTGAAATGCCCAGCTGCTGCCCGGTAGCTACAATAACAGGCAATATTCCGAAATAATAGGCATCATTGGTAAGGAAGAAGGTAAGCGGAACACTGAGCGCTGCGGTAATGATATTCAAAGAGCCGCTCCAGCTTTTCGGGACAATTTCTATCATGCTGTTTCCCATAGCCTGCATAATACCTGAACCATTTAAAATCCCTGTGAAAATTCCTGCTCCGAAGATCATTCCTGCCACAGATAAAGCGTTACCCGCATGTTTAGACATGATTTTCTGCTGGTCTTTTAATTTAGGATAATTGATAATGGAAGCGATACAGAAAGCAATCATAAAAGCAATACCCAGAGGAACGAGGTCAAGAATCATAACAACCAGAAGAACAACGGTAAGGCCGAGATTGATCCAGATGAGTTTCGGGCGGCGGAGCCTGGGATCGGTTTCGCCAATGATGTCATCGCTGTTGTAGTGGGTGTATTTTCCATGTTTGGCGATTCTTTTCTTTTCTCTTCTTCCTAAAATATAGGCAACAAATATGACCCATGCAATTCCTAAAACCATAATTGGAATCATCGGAACGAAAATTTCCGTATGTCCAAGTTTCAGAGAGCTCATTACCCTTGCTGTAGGGCCACCCCACGGAAGAATGTTCATAATCTGACCGGCAAGCATGATGATGCAGGTCAGCACCAAAGGGTTCAATCCCTGTTTTTTATAAAGCGGAAGCATTGCGGCAACAACGATAAGATAAGTAGAAGAGCCGTCTCCGTCCAGAGAAACGAGAGCGGTAAGAATAGCAGTTCCAATGGTTGTTTTGACCGGATTATCACCAACCGCTTTTAAAATAATATTGACTAATGGCTCAAATAACCCAGTGTCTATCATTAAACTGAAATAAAGGATGGCAAAAATCAGCATAACCCCGGTGAGGGCTATTTCTTTTACTCCGTTTTTCATCATATCTCCGAGCTCAGGCCCGAATCCGGCAAAAAGTGCAATCACTACGGGAACGATAACCAAAGCTGTAAGCGGAGTCATTTTTTTATTCATAATGAGAACCATAAAGATGATAATCATTAAAAATCCAAGGAATGTAAGCATAAATGAATGTATTTTAGGTTATCTAATTTTTGTTTTTCTTGCGCCAGTCGAAATTATTTCTGTAACCGATATAGCCATAATTACTGGTAGATCCGGTTTCAAGCTGATTGATAAAAGCGACTTCTATGGCTGAGTTTTTACCCGTTTTTATTCCGATTCCTGCAGTTAAACGGTTGCTGTCGAACGGGTCTTCTTTAACTACGTTCATCCTGATTTCATTTTTCAAAATGCCATAGAGTTTTTCTTTTTCTCCGGCTCTGTTAAATGGAATTCTCAGGGAAATAAGATAACGCAGCCTTACGATAAATTCATTGGGGTTGCTTATAAAACGTTCTTCCACACGGAAACGGTGAGAGACGGATGTTCTGCCGATGCTGCCTCCCAGGCTGACCTGCTGAAAAGGCCTTTTTTCATATCTTTCTTTTTTGGTGTTATCAGATTTATAAGAATCTAAAATCAGAAACATAAATCCTGCGGCAGGTTTTACATCATTCGCCACTTCATAATCTACATATGCCGAAACCAGGAAAAGTCTTGTATCGTAAGCCAGATCGAAAGAACGGTATTGGGAAAGCGCAGTTAAGGTACTTTTATCCGTTAGTCTGGCTGACATGAGATACTGAAACCACATATTGTATTGGTCACGGCTTTGGGCGGTCGCGAATTTGCTCAGTCCAAGCAATAAAATGACAATTAATTTTAATTTAATTTTCATGTAATCTTTGATTAATATCTGATTTCTCAAATATATCCAGAAGAAAAAAGTGTCAATTAATTTTTCAATCAATGACAGATTTTATCAATAAACTGCAGGGTGGGATGAAAAAGATGTTATATTTGAAAGTGGAAAATTTTCGTTTTTTAGATGTTTTTACTTATTAATATTGTAGTCATATTGTTGGTTTTCAGGGTTTTATTTAATGGTAAGATTCTGAAAAAACTAATGGATTATCATTGGGAGCTTTTATTGAGGTTTCAGCATGCTTTTTTCTTTTTTGTTTTCATTTTAATTACTTTTTTTACCGAAAATTACTTTCTTGATGCCCCGGATCTGATCTGGTGTGTGGCATCTGTAATTATTTTGAATGTTGGAATGTATTATCTGGTGTATTATTATCTTGTTCCCCAGTTTTATTTATCGAATAAGTATCCGGAGTTTATCCTGTATGCTCTGATTTGTTTTTTAGTATCCAGCCTTTTCAGAATTTTATTGGAACCGGCCATCTTTAGTATGAATTTTAATGAGAGCCTTTCCAATACCAAATTTTTATACAATGTTTATACGGCGCAGGGCATCGTGATTCTTACCGCTTCATTTCTTGGAATAACAAAAGATAAATTCCTTATAGAAAAAGATTTTAAGAACCTGGGCGAAGAAAAAGACCAGTTACACCTGGATCTGCTTAAATCTAAGCTCAACCCTCATTTTTTACTGAACACGCTTAACAATATTTATGCAAAGAGTTTTCAGCCTTCGGAAAATACATCAGAATCTATATTGCAGCTTAGTAAATTACTTCAATATGTTATTTATGATACCCATAAGGATAAAATAAGTATTGCTCAGGAGTTTTCTTCTATCAGAGCGCTTAGTGGCCTTTATCAACTGAGATATCATAATCTGCTGAATATTTCCTTTGATGTTCAGGATGAAGAAACGGTAGATCTGATCGAAATTCCGCCTTCTGTTTTTCTTACCTTATTTGAAAATGCCCTGAAGCATTCTGCAATCGGAATTGAGCCCGGAAGTTTTATAAAAATGAATTATAAGATACTGAACCGGGAAGTTTTTTTTGAAATTATAAATTCGGTTGCCAGAAAGAGAGTTCTGGAAAATAATGGAGATAGCGGAGGATTGGGTAATGAAGCTGTCATTCGTATCCTGGAAAAAAATTATCCGGGGATGTTTACTTTTTTGTCAGAAGCAATAGAAAATAATGAATATCTGACGATTTTAAAAATTAAATTATCATGAGTAATCTGACTGTAGTGAGTGTAGATGATGAATATCCTGCGTTGCAACTTATTGAAAAGTATTGCGATCAGATAGAGGGTGTTGATCTTTTGAAAGGTTTCCAGGATCCTGAAGAGGCTTTGGCGTATCTTCAGAATAATAAAGTGGATCTCGTTATTTTGGATATTAATATGCCTTACATTAATGGGATTGAGCTTCTGCAGCAGCTGCCCTATAAACCCCTCTGCATATTCCTTACTTTAGAAACCCAATATGCTGTAAAAGCTTTTGAGCTGGACGTTGTACATTATCTTGTAAAACCTGTAGATTTTGAAACCTTCAAAAAAGCAGTGAATAAAGCGAAAGATTTTTTACAGTTTAAAAATTCAACGGAAAATAAAAAACAAGAAGATTTCATCATGTTTAAATCCAATTATATCATGAATAAGGTGTTTCTGGAAGATATTAGATGGATTCAGGGATTCGGAGAATATATTATCCTCATTACGCCTTTGAAAAAATACATGATCCTTGAACGGATGTCTAATTTTGAAGAGAAATTTCAGGATTTAGGATTTATAAGGATTCATAAATCATATATTGTACTGTCTTCTCATATCAGTTCTTATGATGCCGGCAATGTTTATCTTAAAGATGGCGACAAACTTCCGTTGGGCAGAACTTATAAAAATTCTTTGAAAACCTATTTGAATTAAACTGGCTGATTATATTAACAAAAAAACTGCCCGAGGGCAGTTTTTTTGTTGGTATGAAGTTCTTTTATTTATTCTTTCCTGCAGCCTGCATAGGATTTACCTTTCCGTTGGCTCCTCCTCTTACGGCTCCTCCCTGTTTCTGTTTAAACACCTGGAATTTTGACGTATGGGTATTACTTCCGTCATTGCTCCAGAAATTGTTTGACGTATCAATATCTGCCGTTTCTCTCATCGGATCCAGTTGTACTGATTTCAATTTTTTGTCAAAATAATACGTCTTTGATACTTTCTGCTCATTTTGTCTCCAGATCTGAGCGGAAGATTTGTCATAAAGCTTGGATCCGTCTTCAAAAGTAAACTCAAGAATGATAGGCATTACCAATCCTCCTTTGTTTACAAAATCTATCTGATAGGCACTAATGTTTTTGAACTTATCTTTGTCTTTGGCATCCAGTGTAGTGGAGTTTTCAATCTTCAAAGAATAGTCTTTATTATTGTCCACCTTTTCCTGTCCGCGATCATAACGGTAATAGAAATCCTGAACATCTTTATCTTTATCTACATAGAAGGTAATATTTTTATCCTCCTTATTTCTGATTTTTGAAATGTCCTCAAATTCGTTTTGCAGAGGTTTATCAACTTTATAGTTAATTTCATTTGCTTTCGGAACGGCTTCCAGGTCAGGCGTTGCAATAGAGACCTTATCAATAGCAATGTCTACAGGATCAGTCCCGTAAAACCATCCTCTCCAGAACCAGTCCAGATCTTCACCGCTGGCATCTTCCATTGTTCTGAAAAAGTCTGCCGGTTCAGGATGCTTGAAAGCCCATCTTTTAGCATATGTTTTATAAGCTTTATCAAAAAGTTCTCTTCCCATAATGGTTTCACGAAGAATATTCAGTCCGGTTGCCGGTTTGGAATAAGCATTCGGTCCGAATTGGATGATGTTTTCAGAATTACTCATGATAGGTTCCAGTTGATCCTTAGGCAGCTTCATGTAATCTACGATCGTCCATGCCGGTCCGCGTTTTGAAGGGAATTTATTATCCCATTTTTCTTCAGTAAGATATTCCGTGAAAGTATTTAAACCTTCATCCATCCAGCTCCATTGTCTTTCATCAGAGTTGATAATCATCGGAAAGAAATTATGTCCTACCTCATGAATGATTACGCCGATCATTCCGTTTTTTGTTCCTTCAGAATAGGTTCCGTCTTTCTCCGTTCTTCCGAAATTGAAACAGATCATCGGATATTCCATTCCGTTGGCTGCTTCAATAGATTGCGCTACAGGATAAGGATACGGAATCGTGAATTCAGAGTAGGTTTTAATAGTATGGGCAACAGCTTTTGTAGAAAATTTTCTGTACAAACCGTAAGCTTCCTTTCCATAGAAGCTCATGGCCATTACTTTATTATTGTTTTCAGGAATGACAACACCCATTCCGTCCCACACAAATTTTCTGGATGAGGTCCATGCAAAATCCCTTACATCATTCGCCTCAAAAGTCCATGTTTTTCTCTGTTTCGAATGATTTTTCTCTGCTTTTTTAGCTTCATCAAGGGTTACAATTTCTACAGGCTCATCAGAGTTTTGTGCTTTTCTGTATCTGGCCAGTTGGTCAGAAGATAAAACCTGTTCGTAATTTTTACATTCGCCGGTTCCGCCCACAATATGATCAGCCGGAACGTTCATCGAAACTTTGAAATTACCGAAAACCAAAGCAAACTCACCACGTCCTGTGAACTGGTGATTCTGCCATCCGTGAAAGTCGCTGTACACGCACATTCTAGGATACCACTGTGTCATTGTATACAGATCGTTTCCATCTTCCGGAAAGTTTTCGTAGCCGCCACGACCACCCATTTTCATTCTGTTGGGGATGTTATAATTCCAGTCTATTTTAAAAATTAATTTTTCTCCTTTTTTCAGAACTTTCGGTAAATCAATACGCATCATGGTCTTGTTTACCGTGTATCTTAATGGTGTTCCGGATGCATCAGTCACTTTTTCAAGATTTACACCATATCCGTTATCCTTTGCAGGAAGATCAGTGGTCTTTAACTGCTGATCATTCGAAATTTTTGGAAGGGTGGAGGAAAAAGGAAAGTCTGCATTTTTTACATTCGACTGCTGGTTTTCGTCCAGCTGAAGCCAGATATATTCAAGGTCATCCGGTGAATTATTATAATAGGTAATGGTTTCGGAGCCTTTTAAATTTCTTTTGTCTTCATCGAGATAAGCAGAAATAGTATAATCTGCTCTGTTTTGCCAGTATCCGTGTCCCGGAGCTCCGGAAGCGGTTCTGTAGATATTTGGAGTAGGAAGTATGGTTCCTAATTGTTCAAATTTATTTCCGTGATTGCTCCCCGGATTATTTTGAATATTTTGTGCAGTCAGGCCTGCAAAAGTGAATACAGAAAGTAATGTAACTTTTAGTTTCATGATCAAAATGGTTAAGAATGTTCAAATATAATGATAAGTAGTTGAAAAATAGGAAATGTTTCAGCCTTAAAACGGAATTCTTTCCAAAGTCATTTTTAATGATAACGCAAAAACTCCTGAAGAAACAAAGAGAATCCAGTCTTTTTTATTTACCTTAAATATATTAAGTGAAATGAAAAGAGCTGTTAAAATGGCAAAAACAATTACAATTTGTCCTAATTCCAACCCGATATTGAAACCCAGAAGAGGAATGGCAATGCTCTGGCTTTTCGCAATCATTACTCTGGCTGTGTTGGCGAATCCCATTCCGTGAATAAGCCCGAAAATCAAGGCTAAATAATAATTGGCCCGCATCAGGGTTTGCTTTTTATTCTTCATCAGAATATTATCCAGTGAAGTAAGAACGATTGTTAACGGAATCAGGAATTCTACCCAGTCAGACGGAACTCTGAAAATATCCAGAATACTCAGCGCTAATGTAATGGAATGTCCGATTGTAAAAGCAGTTACAAGAATCAGGATCTTTTTCCAGTCACTGAAAGAATATACTGCAATTAATGCTAAAACAAAAAGTTGATGATCCAATGCATCTAAAGAAATAATATGCTCCCAGCCAAGGTTTAAATAAAATAAAAAATCCTGCATAACGTAGTAAAATATAAAGCTTACGAAAATAATGATTAATTTCGGAACAAATTTTAAATCCGAGGGTTTATGAAGAATTTATGGCTGTTTTTGCTTCCGATTATTTTTTTGTTTTCTTTTACTAAAGAAAAACATCCTTATCATGTAGGTTCCGTGGAAATCAACTACAATTCAAAATCGAAAACTTTTGAAATTACAGGCCGTTTTTTTCTTGATGACCTGGAAAACGGATTAACGAAAAAGTACGGTAAACCTTTTCATTTTAATGATCCCAAATACAAAGCGCAGCTTAATGGAGCATTAAAACAGTATTGTGCGGAATATTTTAAACTCAAAACCAACAATGCCTTTTTAAAAATAGGATACATCGGATATGAAGAAGACAGTGAGTCAGTAAATATTTTTATGGAATCGGAAACCGTAAATAATCCGAAAAAAATTGAGACGGCTGTCAGCTTTTTATATAATTTATTTGATGACCAGATCAATATCGTTCATATCATCATCAACGGGCAAAGAAAAAGTGAAAAGCTTACGTATCCCAACCGTTATTTTGGAACTGATATTTAAAATAAGCTAACTTTCGAGTTGCAGGAGTGCATTAATCCCTTTTGCATGATCGAGTAAATCCGGAAAAAACTGGTCATAACATTTTTGAAGCACTTCTTTATTCTGCAGGAATAATTCAAACACGGGGATGTCCGGATCCAGATATTTAGCTTTATTGAGAACATTCCGCATACTGAATTTGATGCCCCAGTCTTCACGGTAATTATACAACCAGTCATCGGCTTCCATTTTTACCAGCATCTTTTTAAAATTTTCAGGTAGCCATTCGCTGTTTTCATTAAGCACTCTGTATACTTTCAGAGAATGATCTTTCCATCCCTGAAGTGAGTTTAGGGTGAAATCTGTGGCGACAAAATAATCCATTGAAACATCAACAAAAGCTCCGGCATATAATCTTACGAGCGGAGCAAATACTTTTTTTGCTTCGTGAATAGCCGGATGAGAATCTGTAAAAGTATCAATGGCCCTGTGCAAAGTAATGCCGTCCTGAATATCTTTCGGGAAAGAAAAACGGTCCTTATTCCGGATAAAATCTTCCAGGAACTGACCTACGATTTGCCCGTCAGTAAATGAAAGGAAAGAATGTGCTAAGTAATTCATTATTGTGAAAACTTAAAGGTAAGGATTAAAGATTAAAAAAGATGAAATTTAAAAATCCGTTTTTATCTTTCCCATTGAAATTATAAACTGAAGTAATCCTCAAAACTCATAATTCATAACTCAAAACTTATAACTCTAAAAAATTCTCTCGTGAAAATCTTCAATTTTACTTACCTCCTCAATTTTAATCCCGAATTTTCTTTTAGGAATTTTATTAAGGTTGGAGACGAATATTTTTTCGTATCCTAATTTCTCAGCTTCTGAAATTCGTTGCTCTACCTGTGCCACAGGACGGATCTCACCACTCAAACCGATTTCTCCTGCAAAACAGAAATGCTCGGAAATCGCAATATCTTCATTGGAAGAAAGGATAGAAGCCACAACAGCAAGGTCTAAAGCCGGATCATCGGTTTTAATCCCGCCTGTAATATTAAGGAAAACGTCTTTTGCTCCAAGCTGGAATCCTGCACGTTTTTCCAATACCGCAAGAAGCATATTTAATCTTTTGGCATCAAAACCGGTGGAGCTTCTTTGAGGTGTTCCATAAACCGCAGTACTTACCAGCGCCTGGATTTCCAGAAGCATCGGGCGGTTTCCTTCCAGAGTTACTGCCACAGAATTTCCGGAAAGCTCTTCGAATTTTTTGGTAATGAGAATTTCAGAAGGATTTTTAATTTCTTTCAAACCCTGAGAAACCATTTCGTAAATTCCGATTTCTGAAGTGGAACCGAAACGGTTTTTGTTGGCTCTCAATAATCTGAAAAGATGGTTTCTGTCGCCGTCAAAATTCAATACCACATCCACCATATGTTCCAGTACTTTGGGACCGGCAATCTGTCCGTCTTTCGTAATGTGCCCAACCAGGAAAACCGGCGTGTTGTTTTCTTTGGCATATTTGATAATTTCATTGGAGCATTCGCGGATTTGGGAAACGGTTCCCGGCGAACTTTCAATCAGTTGAGATTGTAAGGTCTGAATGGAATCAATAATAACAAAATCAGGTTCCAGTTTTTTAGCTTCATGAAGAATTTTTTCCAGTGAGGTTTCGGTAAAAAGAAAGCAGTTCGGATTCTGAATATCCGTTAACCGGTCAGCTCTCATTTTGATTTGTGAGGCGCTTTCTTCTCCCGAAACATAGAAAATTTTCTTCTTCATTTTTAAGGCCAGCTGTAAAAGAAGGGTAGACTTTCCGATTCCCGGTTCACCACCGATCAGTGTTACAGATCCTAAAACAATTCCGCCGCCCAAAACCCGGTTCAGTTCCTCAGAGGGAGTTTTGATCCGTGGTTCTTCAATCGCCTCAACTTCAACGATGTTAATGACATGTTGTTTGGTTTTTGAAGAAGGAAGACTTTTATGAGAAGGTTTTTCTACCACTTCTTCTACCAGGGTATTCCATTGTCCGCAGTTTTTGCATTGTCCCATCCATTGAGAATACTGGGTTCCGCAGTTTTGACAGAAGTATGCTGTTTTAAGTTTTGCCATGATGTAAAATTATAAAAAAACTCAGCATCAAAAAATTTTTATAAAGGGTTAATAAACTAACATAGATCAATGTCAGTACTTTATTTTCCTTATACCTTTGACTCCTATTTAAAATATATTAAAAAATGAAAAAGGTATTTTTAACTTTCGTATTCGCGCTTCTGAGCGTTATAGGTTTTGCACAAACAGCCTGGGCTGTAGATCCGATGCATTCTTCTGTGAATTTTAACATCAAACATATGGGGATCAGTTTTGTACAGGGAAGATTTGATGCATTTGACGGAAAAATATCCACTCCGGGAGCTAATCTGGATAATGCCACATTTTCTTTTGCGGTACAGACAGGTTCTGTGAATACCGGTGTTGAAATGAGAGACAAGCATTTGAAAAGTGGAGATTTCTTCGATGCTGAAAAATTTCCTGCCATGACTTTTGAAAGTACTTCTTTAACGAAAGGTAAAAATAATACATACACGCTTAAAGGAAAACTGACGATTAAAGATGTAACTAAAGAAATCAGTGTTCCGGTAACTTACGGCGGAGTAACAAAAAATCAGCAGGGGAAAGAAGTAATGGGTTTCCAGACTGCATTTAAAGTAAACCGTCTGGATTATAATATCAAATATGATCCTACAGGAGCCGGTGTAGCTAAAGATGTTGATGTGAATTTATATTTTGAATTGATTAAACAATAATTTTCATATATATATTTGGTTGGGTAAAAGGTTTTCAATGTATGTTGGGAACCTTTTTGCCATATCTGAAGGCGGAATTGCTAAATCGTGAAACTGTAAATTCGGAGTCACTCGTAACTAAGATTGCTGCAAAACGAGTGAGTTTGGAGTGTAGTGAGTAATTTGTTATTATTCGTAGATGAATTGAATCGGACCTATCTAAGATGAGCAAAGTTTTAAATCTATAAAACAGATTTTCAAAAGAGTACTTCATAGCAGCTTTGCTGCTTTTCTTTCTTTTTCTTAAAATATAGCCGGCGAATTTTTAAAACTTTGCGTTAATAAAAAATGATTGAGTGTAAAATAGGATATAGTTACCTAAATTTTAAACTTATTTTTCGTCATTACGATTAATTAAAATAATTCAAAATCTAAAAAATTGCTTTGTATTTCTTTTTCCCCTAACTTTGCACAAACCTAATCTAATGAGTAAAAAGAACACTAAATACATCTTTGTGACAGGAGGTGTAACTTCATCTTTGGGAAAAGGAATCGTATCTGCTTCTCTGGGACTATTACTGAAATCACGCGGTTTTAATGTAACGATCCAAAAACTGGATCCTTATATTAACATTGACCCAGGAACACTGAATCCTTATGAACACGGAGAATGCTATGTAACCGAAGATGGTGCGGAGACGGATCTGGATTTAGGTCACTACGAGCGATACTTGGATGCTCCAACTTCCCAGAATAACAACGTTACTACAGGGAAAATTTATCAGACTGTTATTGAAAAAGAAAGAAAAGGAGACTTTTTGGGAAAAACAGTTCAGGTAATTCCTCATATCACCAACGAAATTAAACGCAGAATTAAAATTCTTTCCAAACAAAACTACGATATCATCATTACTGAGATCGGTGGAACGGTAGGAGATATTGAATCCCTGCCTTACATTGAGACTGTGCGTCAGTTGAAGTGGGAGCTGGGTGAGAAAAATTCTATGGTCATCCATTTGACTTTATTGCCATATCTGGCTTCAAGTGGAGAATTAAAGACAAAACCTTCTCAGCATTCAGTTCGTCAGTTAATGGAAAGCGGAATTATGGCTGATGTTTTGGTTTGCAGAACGGAACATAAAATTCCGAAAGATCAGAGAGCAAAATTGGCACAGTTCTGTAATGTTCCGTTAGATAACGTTATTGAATGTAAAGATCTGGAAACGATTTATGAAGTTCCGATGTATCTTCAGAAGCAGAACTTTGATGATGTGGTTTTAAAAGAGCTGGATCTTAAAAGTGATAAACAGGCAGATCTTAAAGACTGGAAAAGCTTCTTAAAGAAATTCCAGAACCCTAAGAAAACAATAGAAATTGCATTGGTAGGAAAATATATCTCTCTTCAGGATTCTTATATTTCCATTGCTGAAGCTTTCAAGCATGCAGGTGCAGATGTGGAAACAGAAGTGAAAGTAAGATGGGTATACAGCGGAGATATTACCGAAGAAAATATCAAGGAAACTTTAAAAGGAGTGAACGGAATTCTGATTGCTCCGGGCTTCGGAGACAGAGGAATTGAAGGAAAAGTACTTACAGCACAATATGCAAGAGAAAATAAGATTCCGATGTTGGGTATCTGTTTAGGAATGCAGATCATGACGATTGAATTTGCGAGAAATATTCTCGGTTATTCAAAAGCCAATTCTATGGAATTTGATACTTCTACGGAACATCCAGTGATCTCTATCATGGAAGAGCAGAAAAATGTAGTAGACAAAGGAGGTACAATGCGTCTTGGAGCGTGGAAATGTACTTTAAAAAACAATTCCAGATTATCTGAAATCTACGGTAACAAAAATATTTCCGAAAGACACCGTCACCGTTATGAATTCAATAGCGATTATCTTCAGGAATTTGAAAAGAACGGTTTTCTGGCAACGGGAATAAACCCTGAAACAGGATTGGTTGAGGCTCTTGAAATGCCGGATCATCCTTTCTATGTCGGGGTACAGTATCACCCTGAATACAAAAGCACGGTAGCAACGCCGCATCCGTTATTCAGAGCTTTCATCAAGGCTTGTGAAAAGAAGTAAAGTAATTTTTTAATTACAAACGTCATAAATAAACTCAGACTGATTATTCTCAGCCTGAGTTTATTATATAGTAATATATTATAGCATAGAGTTTTGATAAAAAAACAGTATTTTTGTCGACTCAAAATGTATTGCACTTGTAATACCTATTTAATATTAAAAATTTTAATTAAGATAAAATGCAACAAAACAACGGACTCGATAAAAGTCAATTGATTAGTTTTGCGGTTTTATGTCTGGTACTTTTCGGTTTTATGTTTTATTTTCAAAACAAGCAATCGAAAGAGGAGGAGGTAAAAGCTCAGCAACAAAAGACCGAACAGGTTAAAAATGCGGTAAAACAAACTCAGGCAAGCAATATCAATCCAAATGTAACTCCTAATGCGATTCAGGTTTCCAACTTAGCAAACAGTGAATTGAAACTGGAATTTTCAAGCTTAGGAGGGCAGGTTTCTAAAGTAGAACTTTTAAAATATAAGGCATACGATCACAAAAGTGACAAAACAGATTTGCCATTATATTTAATCAATAAAAACAATTCCAATTACGGATTCCAGTTTAAAGATAAAACAGGGAAAGTAATTAATACCAAAGATTTAGTTTTCTCCCCAACTGTAAACGGGAATGCTGTAACACTGACGGCTAATTATAATGGCGCTGTTATTCAGTTTATTTATACACTGCTTGAGAAATACACTTTAGATTTTAAAGTAAGAACTCAGGGCCTTGCAAAAGTAACTTCTGATACCAAAGCTGATTTCATCTGGGACTACAGTGTAAGAAATATGGAAAAGGGTAGAGCTCAGGAACAGTCTCACTCAGAATTCTCTTATGCATTTAATAATTATAAAGATTATGATTATGACGGAAGAACAACAATGGAGGAGGAAAAAGAAACACTTAACTGGATTGGGGTAAAACAGCAGTTTTTTACTTCTGTGATTGAGGCTAAAAACGGATTTACTCAAAGTAAAGGAAATCAGGAATCAATTGAAGAAGGTGAATATCTGAAAAAACTGAACTATGAAGGTTTTGTTCAAATGACAGGAAGTGAACTGAACCAGGATTTCACGTGGTATTTTATGCCATTGGATTTACCTTTGTTAAAGTCTTATGATAAAAACTTCGACGAAATTCTTCCATTGGGATGGTCTTTCATCGGATGGATGAACAGAGGATTCTTTATTCCTATCTATAACTTTATTGCATCTTGGGGATTGACAGCAGGTTGGGCGATTTTCTTATTGACAATCCTGGTTAAATTGATCTTGTCACCAATTATGTACAAGCAACATAAGCTGAGTGCAATGATGAGAGTGATCCGTCCTGAAATTGATGAAGCCAATGCTAAATTAAAGGATGCAGATCCCATGAAAAAACAACAGGCTACCATGGAAATCTACCGAAAAGCAGGAGTGAATCAAATGGCTGGTTGTTTGCCGGCGTTGGTACAGATTCCTATTTTCTATGCATTGTTCCGTTTCTTCCCGAACTTTATAGATTTGAGAGGGCAGGGCTTCTGGTTTGCAAAAGACCTTACGGCTTATGATGATTTGATTAAATTACCGTTTAAAGTTCCTTTCCTGGGAGATCACTTAAGTATTTTTGCTCTTGCATGTACCGTTGTAATTTTGATCTATACCATTATGACCTCAGGAAATATTCAGCAGCCACAGCAGGAAGGTATGCCAAACATGAAAGTGTTGATGTATATTTTCCCGGTTACATTCCTATTCTTCCTGAATACTTCAGCTTCCGGGCTTTCATGGTATTATTTTGTATCCAACGCGATTAATATTTTAATCATCCTTGTTATTAAATACTGGATTCTGGATGAAAAGAAAATCCATGCACAAATCCAGGCCAATAAGGAAAAACCTAAAACAGAGGGTAAATTCCAGAAGAGAATGAGAGAAATGATGGAGAAAGCTCAGGAACAGCAAAAAGTAGCTGAACAAAAAAATAAAAAGAAATAGTATACCTTATATAATAGTATAAAAAAGAGAAGCAAATTTGCTTCTCTTTTTTATTGATATCAATTCAACTTTCAACTCTTCACTTACAGTTAATTTATAATCGTTTAATCATATTTAAGTCTGAACGATTGTCTGTGATGTTTGGTTGGCCCGAATTTTATTAAGGCTTCCTGATGCTTTTTAGTGGCATACCCGAAATTCGTGTTCCAGCCATACTCCGGAAATTCGTCATGGAGTTCAATCATTAACCTGTCTCTGTAATTTTTAGCCAGAATAGAAGCGGCTGCAATAGATAATACTTTTGAATCACCTTTAATAATACATTCGTGGGGTATGTAATTATAAGGATGAAACCTGTTTCCATCTACAAGGATGAATTCCGGTCTTATTTTTAATTGATCCAACGCAAGATGCATGGCATGAATGCTTGCATTGAGAATATTATGGGTGTCGATAAATAATGGTGGCAATTCGGCGATGGCATAGTCTTTAACATTGTCTTTTATATAGTTATCAAGATCCATTCTTGTCTTAAAAGTTAGTTTTTTTGAATCATTAACCAAATTTTGGTTAAAATTATGATCTAAGATAACTGCAGCGGCAACAACAGGCCCACATAAACAGCCTCTGCCTACTTCGTCACACCCTGCTTCGACATAAAATTTCGACCATTTTTTTAATAATTCCATAAATATATACGATAACGTGAAATAAAACCATGCAATATTAAATATTTTTAACAAAATATTTGGTTACTTTGGGAAAGTTTTACATATTTGCAATAATAAAAAAAATAATCAATTTAAATATGAAGAAATTAACTACAAGTGTTTTGGCTATAGTTCTTACTTCCTCTTTTGTGGTTGTGAATGCACAAAATACAGAAGGCGATACTTTGAGAACACAAGACATACGTGAGGTCGTAGTGACTGGAGCTCTTGGTATTAAAAAGAGACAGGATGCAGTTATTTCCAGTAACAAGGTTTTAAATAACCAGGAAATCAGCAATGGAGGTAACCCGAATCTTGCTCAAGCATTAACTGGTAAGGTATCAGGTTTGCAGATTAATACTTTGGATAACTCAGTAAACTCGACTGCTCGTATCGTATTAAGAGGTAATAGATCTATTTCTGGTACTAATACTGCTTTAATTATTATTGATGGAACAATCTCAACTACTTCAATTTTCCAGCAATTACCTCCTGAGATTATTGAAAACATAAACGTAATTAAAGGACAGCAAGGTGCTGCTTTATATGGTGAAAAAGGTAGTAATGGGGTTATTGTAGTAACAACTAAAAGAGGTTCGAAATCAAGTAAAATTCAATTTAATTTAACTTCTTCTGTTGATATTTCTACAATATACAAATTACCATTAAGACAATCTGTATATGGTCAGGGTATCAATGATACAACTTTTGATGATACTGATTACAACGGTACCAACTGGGTTCCTTATGAAAATACCTCTTGGGGACCTGTATGGTCAACTCCAGGATTAGGAGGGCAGTTGTTACCTGTAGGATTACCTCAGGCTGATGGAAGTTTCATCAAAGCTAATTATGGTTATCAGGAAGACAACATCAAAAAATTCTTCAATAATGGAGTTTTGATGCAAAATGGATTGTCCATGAATGTTGGTGGTGATGATGCATATGCATATTTATCTCTTAACCGTTTAGAAAACCAGTTTATGGTTGACGGTGATAACTTAAAAAGAAATACATTCTTCTTCAAGGGTGGAAAACAATTAGGTAAATTTAGAATTGATGGAACATTTAACGTAATAGACCAGAATACTAACCAAACTTCTGGAAACTTGTATGGGATGTTATTACAAACTCCTGCAAACGTTAATGTTAGAGATTATAAAAATTCAGGAATCAGTGGACATTGGACTCCTTATGCCACAAACCCATATTGGTTGAGAGAGCATTTCAGAACTAATAACAATACAACTACTTTTAATGGTATCGTTAACTTAGCATATGAATTTAATAAAAATATCAGTGTAACATATACAGGGAATTTATTGACCAGTTCTGGTATAACTGAAGCTTATAATGATCAGTTTAATCAATCAGATGCTATTCCTTGGGCAAACACGGGTAACCCGCTTTTTGATGGTGAAGATATTTTCAGTTTTACACAGAATGCCTATACGCCAATCACTTCGGCTTATAATAAGAGCATGACTAAAAGCTGGAAGTATTATGGAGATTTAATGTTAAACTTCAACTATGACTTGACAGATAATCTTAATTTGAAAGCGAATGTTGGTAGTAACCTTCAGGATACTAAAGAAGATTATACTCAAGTTGGAGGAACAAATTTAAGAATTCCTGGTTGGTATAATATTAATAACGTTACAAGTAGTACTCCATGGTATAATCTTGAAAATGGTAAAGCAAGAGTAAGAAGTGCTGCTTGGTTTGCTAATATAGATTTAGGATACAAAGATTATTTATTTGTAAATGGGACATTCCGTTATGAGCAATCTTCAGTTTTAAGTGTTAGACCAACTTATACTGATGATTTCAAAAATCAAGGATATTCTTATTATTCATTTGGAGCGTCTTTCATTCCTACTAAGGCATTTGAAAGTCTTAAAAATGATGTTCTTAACTATGTGAAATTAAGTGCTTCATATACAAGAACAGGTAACTCCAGTACTATCGGAACTTATGCATTGGATGAAGTTGGTGTTATCCCAACAGGGTATCCTTTCGGAGATTTATCATCTTACAGACCTAACAGAAACCCAGTATCTCCAGATATCAAGCCTGAATTTAATAATACATTTGAAGCGAACTTAGCTTTAGGGTTCTTAAAAGACCGTATTACTATTGAAGGGTCTTACTATAATACTAAGACAGAAGATTTGATTACTAATGCTACTTTACCAACACCTACAGGATTTAATGCTGTGCTTGATAACGTAGGAACTATGAGAAACAAAGGTTTTGAAGTAGATTTGGGAATTACACCTTTCAAAAGTGCTGATTTTGAATGGAATTTAAATGGTTCTTATTCTCAATACAGATCTGAAGTTTTAAGCTTAGAAGGTGGAGGTGATAGAGTAATTTTAGCTAATGCTGGTGGTGGTATCCCTGCAAGTATTGCAGCAGTTGTAGGACAACAAATGCCTATGATCATCGGTACTAAATACGAAAGAGATCCTAACGGAAATATCGTAGTTGGAGCTAATGGTTTACCTGTAGTAAACAGTGACTATGAAATCTTAGGAAAAGTAAATCCTGATTACATTCTTACTTTTGGTACAACAGTAAGATATAAAGGTTTCACTTTAAGAGCAGTTGGAGATTATAGAACAGGTAATAGTTTTATCTCAGCATCAAAACAACTTTCAGGTTTCACCGGATTGCTAGAGAAAACTGCAGAATTTGATCGTTCGCAAGGTTATGTTATTCCTAATTCGGTACAATTAGTAAATGGGCAATATGTTGCAAACACTACCCCGGTGGGAGGTGTTGGTGATTACCAGCATGTGATGTCTTATTTTACGGGATCATACCAGGATGATATTGCTGAAGAATTCGTTGTTGACGGTACAGCTCTTAAAATAAGAGAAATCTCATTAAGCTATAGATTCCCTAAAAACTGGATAAGCAATACGTTTATTAACAGTTTGACAGTTGGAGCTTATGCTAGAAATCCATTTGTATGGTATGCTAAATCAAACAGAAACTTTGGAGATCCTGAAGTTACCAATACTGCTGGTAACGGTGGAGGATACCAAGCTATTAGTCAATACCCTACTGCAAGAACTTTTGGTTTCAATGTTAACGTAACTTTTTAGAAAAAATGAAAAAGATAAAATTTTTAATTCCTTTAGTGTTGATGGGGCTAACAACAACCTCATGTAATAACTATTTAGATATCAACGAAAACCCTAACTCTGTTCCGGCAGAAAATATTTTACCAAGTTTAGCTCTTCCAGGAGCGATTTCTGAAATTTACAGAACACAAGGTACAGATATGATGAAACTAGGTAATTTGATGATGAATAACTGGGCTTGTAATGTCTATTCATTTGGGGAAACATTCAGTACAGAGAATACCTTAAATTTAAACAGCTCATCTTATAGTGGGATCTGGGACAATATTTATTTGAATCTTAATACATTCAATTTTATTGAAAATTTCCCTAATCCAGATCATAAACAAGACAATTATATAGCTATTTCAAAAGTTATGAAAGCATTCTACATGCAATATATAGTTGATTTGTATGGTGACGCTCCTTATTCTGAAGCGTTTAAAGGTCAGGCAAACCTACATCCGAAATATGATAATGATGAAACGATTTACAAATCATCAATAGAAAATCTTAATGCTGCTATCGCTATTATTGATGCTGCTAACCCAGTTGCTGAAGCTGCAGATGCTAGTGATATTGTTTTTGAAGGTGATATGGACCTATGGAGACAGTTTGCTAATACGGTAAAGTTAAGATATCTTATCAGAATGTCAAATGTTACAGGCAGTATGGCAACATTCAGAGATCAGGAATTAGCAAAACTTTCTGCTGAAGCAGCTGTTTTGGGTTGGGATAATGTATTTATCAATCAAACTGTAAGCGAAAATCCAGGATATTCTAGTGCAAATAATGATTCTATGCATCCGTTTGTTGTAAGCTATTTTGCAACATCAGCTGGAGTTAGGCCTTCAAACTTTGGAACTGTAACAATATCTGAACACCTTGCTAATACGTTAGAAGGAAATACGATTCTAAATTCTACGGAGCCTTATTATGCTAAATTCAATAACGTTAGTGATCCAAGAAAATACAGACAGTTTACGCGTATTTCATATTCATTCAACGGTCAGTCTTTTAACAGGTTGAAAGGAGTAAGACAAGGAGCTACAGCGGGTCAGCCAGGAGCACCTCAGGATCCAAACAGTCCGTCTAGTAGAAACGTTTCTCAACTTGCAAACGGAAACTTTATTGGTGGTGCAACTAGTGGAAGTTTAATACAGTTATCAAATGACCGTGGAGGTGTAATGATGACTGCTGCTGAAAGTAGTTTCTTACAAGCTGAAGCTGCTTTAAGATGGCCTTCATTATTTAGTTATAATGCTCAGACCAAATTCACCAAAGGAATCACTGATTCATTTACTTACTATGGAGCTGCATCTGGAAGTTATTTAGCTGATATTGCTTCAAAAGCGGGATTAGGTTGGACTGGGTCTGATGCTCAAAAACTTGAAGCAATTATGACACAGAAATGGATTTCTACAGTAAATGCAACACCTACAGAAGCATATATCGAATATAGCAGAACGGGATATCCTTTTATTCCTCTAGCTGTAACAGCTGCACAAGCTAGAAAACCATATAGATTACAATATCCTACTTCGGAATACAGTGCTAACCCATCAAATGTTCCAAGTCTTTCGACAGCACAATTATTTACAAAAAATAGTTCTACTCCATTCTGGAACCAGAATTAATATTTGAACGATAAACAATTTTAATATTTAAAACCGCCTTAGGGCGGTTTTTTTATTGACTAATCTGAGATGGATTTAATAAATAAGTTTTAAATATCAATTAAAAGAATATCGAAATGAATGTAGTTATATAAAAACTGATTACTTACTAATTCCATTTTTTTCTCCAAATTAATGCTAGAAGTTTCAATATTTAAGTAGGCCTTACGAAGCATTTTTTTATTTGAATCTTTGTAAACTTTTTATAATTTTCACCTATTTTAACAGATAGCTAGATGAAAAAAAATATATGCGTTGCATTGCTTTATTTGTCCAATAGTGTTGAATTATCATAAATATTCTTTCATTTTTGTTTATTTTTTGTTTTTTAATGATCTGATAATCAGTTATTAATATTTGTTTTTTTGTGTATTTTTCATGATAATTTCACCTATAATTGATATAAAATTCTAATTTTCAGCGTTGTTTATTATATTCAATCATTTTATTTTTATGACGATTTGTTTTTGTTAAATGTTTGGTATTTAACAAATATTATTGATTGAAACGTTGTTTTTTTTATTTTTTTTTGAAACATTGTTAAATTTATGTGATTTTCTTTTGTGTTTTTAAGAAAGTTTTACAAATTTGCAACAACGCAAAAATAAATTTGATATGAAGAAACTAACAGCAAGTGTGCTTACTCTTGTATTGTCTTCGTCTTTAGCTATTGTAAATGCGCAGCAAAAGACAAGTGATACGGTAAGAACACAGGATATTGAGGGGGTAGTGGTGACTGCACTCGGGATCAAAAGAGAAAAAAAATCATTAGGGTACGCCTCTGAAGAAGTAAAGGCTGAAGCCCTTACCGGAGGAACTACTAATACCGGAAACGTTGCGGGATTACTTTCAGGTAAAGTAGCAGGTCTGCAGGTGAACACAAATAACAACTTTGGCGGATCTTCAAACTTATTGATTAGAGGATACAAATCTTTAAGTGGCGGTGCCCCGTTAATCGTAATAGATGGATCTCCGGTAAATAACGGTACTGTTAAAGGATCAATATTTGATTACGGAAACTTTTTATCTGATATCAACCAAAATGATATAGAAAGTATAAACGTTCTTAAAGGAGCTGCGGCTTCAGCTTTATATGGTGAGCGTGGAAGTGATGGGGTTATTTTGATTGTTACTAAAAACGGACGAGGAAAACAAGACGGAAGTTGGGGAGTAACATTAAATTCAAGTGTAAATGTAGGTTTTATTGATAAATCGACATTCCCTAAATACCAGACAAGATATGGAGCCGGCTATGGTCCTCAATATGGAAACGATACGAATGGTGATGGCAATCCGGATGAATATTTTAATCACGACCCTGATACCGGTGAGTTTCAGGTACCACTTACTGAGGATGCATCTTATGGGGCAGAGTTTAATCCTAATTTGATGGTACGTCAATGGTATTCATATGACCCTACTTCACCTTATTACGGAAAGGCGACGCCTTGGGTGGCTGCTAAAAACGGGCCGATTAAATTTTTCGAGAACCCGGTTACCTATGTTAACTCAATTTCATTAGAAAAAGGAAATAAGTCATCCAACATATCTTTGTCATATTCAAATATGCTTTCCAATGGTTTATTACCGAATTCCGATTTGAGAAAGAACAGTTTGACGGCAAAATTCAGCTATGACTTTACAGATAAGCTTCATGCTACAGTTTTCTCAACCTTAACGATTCAGGATACTAAAGGTAGAAATGAAACAGGGTATTCAGATAATATTGTGACCGGTTTCAGACAATGGTGGCAGACCAACGTAGATTTGTATGAGCTGAGAGATGCGTATGCCAGAACAAATAATTCCAATAACACCTGGAACAGAACTTCAGGTGCAGATGGAACACCTGCCTACTGGAATAACCCATATTTCCAAAGATATCAGAATTATCAGTCGGATTCAAGAACGAGAACATTCAGCTATGCTCAGTTAAAATATGATGTTTCTAAAAACTTCGGTATTACAGGGAAATTATCATATGACAATATGCAGATGCTGATTGAGCAAAGATTGATGAACGGATCTTTACCTCAGGCATTTGGTGCTTCAGGAAATAATGTGACTTCAGGATATTCCCGTCAGGATGTAAGAACTGCGGAAACCAACTTCGACGTATTTGCCAACTATAAATTTGATATTACAGACGATTTAAACGTAAGTGGTATCGTAGGGGGGAACGTAAGAAGAAACTTAAGTGACGGTGTTTATGCAAGTACTGAAGGAGGTCTGGCAACTCCGGGATTGTTTGCTATCTCAAACTCTGCCAGTCCGATCATTCCACCGGATGAGAACTATGCAAAATGGCTTACTTCAAGTTTATATGCTACCGCTTCATTCGGATATAAAAACTTATTGTTTGTAGACGGAACTTATAGAGTAGACAGAAGTTCAAACCTTCCAAAAGAAAATAATACCTACGATTATTATTCAGCTACAGGATCTTTGATTCTTTCAGAATTATGGAAACAAAACTGGTTAAGCTTCTGGAAAATAAGAGCGAATTATGCAGAAGTAGGTTCATCAACAGTTAACTATCAATTACAGAATACCTACAGAGTAAGAGGTGGATTTGGAAACACAGGATTGGTAGACCAATCGTACTTTTTGGCCAATCCGGACCTGAAACCACAAAGATCTAAAGAATTAGAATTCGGTATGGAAGCTCAATTCTTAAAAAACAGATTAGGATTTGACGTTGCTGTTTATAAAACTCGTACACTTGACCAGATTATTAATCTACCGGTTTCTTCAGCTACAGGATACAGAACATTCCTGGTAAATGCAGGACAGATTAATAACAAAGGGATTGAAGTGCAGTTAAACGGAACACCATTCAAGACATCTAATTTCAGTTGGGATGTTGATGTGAACTGGTCTAAAAATGAAAATGAAGTAGTTTCTTTATATGGAGATGCAAAAAATTATTTATTAGCATCTTACCAGGGGGGAATTTCTTTAAATGCAAGAGTAGGTGAAGCTTTCGGTGCTCTTGTAGGATCAGATTATGTTTATTTAAATGGTGAGCGTGTAGTAGACCCTGCTACTGGTAGATATTTAAGAAACCCTAACCAGGTAATCGGTAATATTACTCCGGACTGGATTGGTGGTATCAGAAACAGTTTCAATTATAAAGGAGTTTCAGTAAGCTTCTTAATTGATGTTAAACACGGTGGAGATGTTTATTCAACAGATATGTACTATGGTCTTGCTACCGGTTTGTATGAAGAAACAGCAGTGGGTGACTATAGAACAGCTGGTGTTATCAATCCTGGAGTAAATCCTAATGGACAGGTGAACACAACACCTACAATTGCACCGGGTACTTTCGGTAACGTAGACGGATACAGAAGAATGCCGAACAGCAGATTTGTATATGATGCTTCATATGTTAAATTAAGAGAAGCAAGTATTGGTTACAGCCTTCCGAAATCTATATTGAAAAATACTTCTTTACAGGAAGCTAAAATTTCTTTGGTTGGAAGAAACCTTTGGATTATTCACAAAAATTTA
This sequence comes from Chryseobacterium tongliaonense, assembly GCF_041224435.1. Taxonomy (NCBI): domain Bacteria; kingdom Pseudomonadati; phylum Bacteroidota; class Flavobacteriia; order Flavobacteriales; family Weeksellaceae; genus Chryseobacterium; species Chryseobacterium tongliaonense. Next base: position 38,789 of record NZ_JBGFFD010000015.1, read on the forward strand.
CCTTACGCGGATCCTGAAGCAGGAACAGGTAACGGATTAGCTTCAAAAGGTAATTCTATTGGGGTTCTTCCAACAACACGTGACATCGGTATCAATGTAACATTAAAATTCTAAAAAGACATGAAAAAGATATTTTTAATACTAAGTTTAATTTCACTGACAGTAATCACCAACTCTTGTGAGAGGGATATTACTTCACTGAATGAAGATCCTAAACACCCTTCGGTTGTGCCTTCAGGACTATTGGTAGCAAGTGCGGAGCAGGAATTAATTTCACAATTATTAACACCTAATGTTAATAACAATATATCCAGATTCTTTACCCAACAATGGGCACAGACTACTTATATAGATGAGTCTAACTATGATATGGTGACAAGACCTATTCCAAGAAACCATTATAACAGAATGATGGCTTCGAGTTCTGCCACCGTACATTCTCCAGGTGTTTTATCGGCTCTTAGAGATGCAAGACAATTTCTTCAGAATGAAAGTGTAAGCGCAGCAAAGAAGAGTAATAATGAAGCCATTATTGAATTAGTCAGTGTGTATGCATGGGCAAACCTTGTTGATACTTACGGGGATTTACCTTATTTCGGAGCCTTAAAAGCGGTACCTGGAAATCCGGGTGCATCAGAGATTCCTTATGATGATGCCAAAACCATCTACGTGGATCTGATTAAAAGAATTGATGCTGCTACAGCTATGATCAATACTAGTGAAAGCGGCTATACAGATGATCTGTTTTATAAAGGAAATATGACTAATTGGAAGAAAATGGGTAACTCATTAAAATTCAGATTAGCTGTTACATTATCAGATGTTGACCCTACTTTAGCTAAAACTCATGCAGAAGCAGCCTATGCTGCAGGCTTATTTACAGCTAAAGAAGATAATTTCGGATTAACTGCTTTCCCATCGGGATTATTTGCTAATCCGGTTTATCAAGATGTAGTACAATCTGGTAGAAATGATTTTGTTCCTTCAGAAATGTTGGTTGATTATATGAACTCTACTTCAGATCCTAGAAGAGGAAGATGGTTTACTAAAGTAGGTGGTGCTTTTGTAGGAGGAGTATACGGTTCAGGAAATTCATTTGGTGCATACTCGCATATGACTTCTTCAAAACCGAATGATGCCGGAGAGGATGGTTACATGCTTATTACCGAAAATGCTCAAGGATTTTTATTAGATTATTCTGAAATTACATTCTTAAGAGCTGAAGCTGCTGCACGCGGCTTCAATGTAGGCGGAACAGCTGCTACATTATATGGTGAAGCCATTACCGCTTCTATGGGAGAATACGGGATAAACCCTACGGCTGCAGCTACATTTATTGCTGCCAATCCTTATGATGCAACCAACTGGAGAAAATCTATCGGTTTCCAGGCTTGGGTAGCTATGTTTAATAAAGGTTTCCAGGCATGGAATTTTGCAAGAAGACTAAATTATCCTGTATTTGAAAACCCAGAAGATTCTGCTGTTGAAGCAGTACCTGTGAGAATGAAATACTCAGACCAGGAATATTTACTTAACGCAACTAACGTTGCTGCCGCTGCTGCAAAAATCGGTGGTGATAAAGTATCAACCAAAGTTTTTTGGGATGTAAACTAATTAGTAGTTAATGAATCATATTAAAAGATATTCCTGTAACTATGCAGGAATATCTTTATTTAAATTTGTAAAATTGTAAATATGAAATTTTTGATCAGCCTTATTGTCATGATGAGTATTGTTTCTTGCAGCAGTGATGATAGCAGAGAAAATGCAGAAATAAAAACTCCGGATATCAATGGAGTCTGGAAGCCCTATCAATATGAATATAAAGGAAAGACCTATCCGGTAACTACCTGTCAGCAAAAAGGACAGATATCGGTGAATGCAGATTTTTCAGGAGTATACGAAAGATATGATGTGGCACCGTCTTCCGGAGAGTGTAATATGTTTGATTCATTTGCCGGTAAATGGAGCTATGATAATATGGGTGGAACTCTAACACTTACCTATACAGAGGCCGGAGTGGTTAAGACTCTTAAAAAAGATGTTGATACATTTTCCGATACAGAACTTAAAATTTCCGATAATACGAGAGATTTAGATAATATCCCAGGAAATGATGATGCGGTCTTAGTGTTTATAAAACAATAAGTATTCTATACAAACCACCTTCGGGTGGTTTTTTTATTTCCGTATATTTGTATTTCAAAATTTTAAGCGAAAATACAAGGCTATTTCATATGGTCTTTGAAAAAAGAATATTAGCACATGAATATCAAAAATATCATAGAAGAAAAACTTTCGGAAATTATTTTGAATGTATACCAGTTGAAGGAGATCAATCTGGAAGTTCAGGAAAATAAAACCGAATATGAAGGAGACTTTACCATTGTTACTTTTCCATTGGTAAAACAATTGAAAAAAAATCCTGAAAGTATAGGAGTAGAACTGGGAGAATCTTTAACGGCTCAAACAAACCTGCTGGAAAGTTTCAATGTGGTTAAAGGCTTTCTTAACGTGAAAGTTAAAAATCAATTCTTTGTAGACCAGTTTAAATCTGTCAGTGAAGGTTTTTCAAAAATAGAAAAGAAAAATGCTACCGTAATGGTGGAATATTCTTCTCCGAATACCAATAAGCCTTTGCATTTGGGTCATATCAGAAATAATTTATTGGGGTTTTCTGTCGCACAGATTCTTAAAGAGGCAGGATATGACGTCATTAAAACTCAGATCATCAATGACAGAGGAATTCATATCTGTAAATCGATGCTGGCCTGGGAGAAATTCGGGAATGGCGAAACTCCGGAAACAACCCATACAAAAGGAGATAAGTTTGTAGGAAATTATTATGTTGAATTCGATAAAAACTACAAAAAAGAAATTGCAGAGCTGGTTGAGCAGGGAGTAGGGGAAGACCAGGCTAAAAAAGAAGCTCCCATGATGAAAGAAGCTCAAAAAATGCTTCTGGATTGGGAAAATAATGATGAAACAGTAAGAAATCTCTGGAATGAAATGAATTCCTGGGTTTATAAAGGATTCAATGAAACCTATAAAAGATTAGGAGTAGATTTTGATCAGGTTCAATATGAAAGCAATACTTATTTATTAGGAAAAGACCTTATTCAGGAAGGATTGGATAAAGGCGTTCTGTATCAGAAAGAAGACGGATCGGTTTGGTGTGATCTTATCGATGAAGGGTTGGACCAGAAACTTTTACTGCGTTCAGACGGAACTTCGGTATATATGACCCAGGATTTAGGGACAGCAGTAGAGCGATTCAAGCAGAATGATATTCAGAAGCTGATTTATACTGTGGGAAATGAGCAGGACTACCACTTCCAGGTACTATTTAAAATCATGAAGAAATTGGGTTATGCCTGGGCAGATCAGTTATTCCACTTATCTTATGGAATGGTGGAGCTACCAAATGGAAAAATGAAATCCCGTGAAGGAACCGTTGTTGATGCTGATGATTTGATGCAGGAAATGTATCAAACGGCAAAAGCGATCACAATAGAATTAGGGAAGCTTGAAGGACTTTCAGAAGAAGAAAAAGAAGCTTCCTATGAAATAATAGGACAGGCAGCATTGAAATATTTCATGCTGAAAGTTGATCCTAAAAAGAAAATGCTATTTAATCCCGATGAAAGTGTAGAATTTTCCGGAAATACAGGTCCGTTCATTCAATATACCTATGCACGTATTCAGTCCTTATTGTCAAAAGCAGGATATGCCCAGAAAGAAACTGAAGCCGTAGAGCTGAATCAGTTTCAAAAAGAGCTGATTATGCAGCTTGCCAATTATAAAACTGTGGTAGAAAAAGCTGCGGAGATATTAAGCCCGGCATTGGTAGCCAATTATTTATATGATTTAGTTAAATCTTATAATTCGTTCTATCAGAATAATCCGATTTTGATTCTGGAAGATGAAAATATGAAGCAATTCTGCTTAAATCTCTCGGATTTAACAGCGAAAACAATAAAGAAATCTTTAGGTTTACTGGGAATAGGAACAGTAAACAGAATGTAATAAACACTATAAAGCCTCCCGAGATTTTCAGGAGGCTTTTTTTATCTTGGTCAGGTTGGGGAATCCTGATTTTTACGGCTATCGGCATAAAGCTTGGCGGCACTCCATTTTGCATGCTTGGAAAGAATAATTTCATATCCTTTTTTATAGGTATATACCTTGGTAAATTCTGCTCCGAAAAACACCAGCATACAGGAATAATTGATCCACATCATAATTAAAATAACAGTTCCGGCGGCCCCGAAAGTGGAAGTAGGCTTAAAATTACCAAAATAAAGGCTCAGTAAAAATTTCCCCAGCGTAAACAGGATCGTAGTTAATAATGCTCCTCTCCATACGGGTTTCCAGCTTATTTTAACATCAGGAAGTACTTTAAACATCAATGCAAATAACAGCATCACCACTCCAAAACCGATCGCAAAATTGACAAACTCTACAAGCATATACGTTTCAAGTCCGAAATAATTGGTAATCCAGTTGTTAAATAAACTTATCATAGACGATAAAATCATGGTGATCATTAGTAAAAAGCCGAGAATAAGAATCATTCCTAATGAATTGGCCCGGTCCAAAAGAAATTTAATCAATGCTTTTTTAGGAGCCGCTTCCACATCCCAAAGCGTATTTAAAGTATGCTGCAGCTGAAAAAATAAAGTAGTGGAACCAAAAACCAAAGATCCGATTCCCACGATTTTCATGAAAATATTCTGCTTATCGATCAGTGCGCCGGCGATCATGCCTTCAATACTTTTGGCAACATCATTTCCCATTAATCCGCTGATCTGATTGCTGATTTCACCACGGATGGCTTCTTCACCGAAAAAATTTCCTGCAATCCAGATAATAATAATCAATAATCCGGGGATGGAAAAAATTGCATAATAGGCAAGGCTCGCCGAATCTTTGGATGCAGATGAGCTGTTCCATTCACTAAAGGTTTCCCTTAAAACTTCCCAGAAAAATTTTATATTATTGATCATATTAAAATGGATATCCGATGGCAATATTCAGTACAAGATTATCTTTTCTCCAGCCGGAATCTCCGAAATTAATCCGGTCAAATGCCCATCGGTCTCCTTTTTCATAATAAGGAACACGTAACGGCATGGCCAGATCCAATCGCAGTATCAGAATAGAGAAGTCGAGTCTAAGGCCGACACCGGCTCCTACAGCAATTTCACTTAAAAAATCTTTTGAAAACCTGGCTCCGGGTCTGTCTACATCGTCATGCAGCAACCAGATATTTCCTGCATCAACAAAAGCAGCTACATTTAAAAACTTATAAAGATTGGCTCGGTATTCTGCATTCAATTCCAGTTTAATATCTCCCGACTGATCCAGCAAGGTTCCTTGTGGAATCGTCCGGGGATCAAAACTTCCCGGCCCTAAAGTCCTTGCACGGAAAGCACGGATACTGTTGCTTCCTCCTGAGAAAAACTGTTTGGAGAAAGGAACAAATTCTGAATTTCCATAAGGATAAGCTATTCCTCCGATAAATCTGCTGGCAAATGAGCTTTTTTCCGTAAACTTATGATAGAACCTGAAATCATTTTCAATTTTTGCATACTGGCTGAACGGAATGCCGAAAATTTCTTTTTCTTTATTCTTTTTTACATTGGCTCCCGTGACCAGACCGGTAATGTTTCCTGCCAGATCCAATGTACCTTTATAGTAGATCGTATTGGTCTTTGGAAGCATCGTATTCGTATAAGTATAGGAATAGGTGGGTCCGAAAATAAGCTGTTCCTGTACTACCCTTAATGCAGCGGGAGTTTTCGCCTGCTCATAAAACAAATCTGTTACTTTAGCGGGAGAGACAAGTGTAATATCGATTACTTTTAAATCGTGTTCTTTTCTTGCATTCTCTTTCCATACATATCCGAATGATGCATTAAAATTATTAAGCGTGTAATATTCCGTACGGTTTTGAAATTCGTAGCCCAAAGTAATATTCGTTCTCGGGACAAACGCGCTTGAAGAATTAAAACGGAAAGGGGCCACAATTCTGGGTATGGAAAGCTGCACATTGGCTCCGGCCCGGAACAGGTTTTTGGCATTTTCCTGTCCGCCCATCTGAAAGTCAAAAGCTCCGTAAACAGCTGCTTTAAACTGTTCTGCGCCTCTGAAGAAGTTCCTGTGTGTCCAGTTGAGATTCAATTCACTGCCGGCATAATTCGCGGAGTTGGTTCTTCCTAATGCTTCCAGCTTTAATGACTGGATTTGTCTTGGGGTCAATAAATAATAGGCATCAAATTTATGGTTGAGCGAATCTGAAACGATAAACTCATTTTTCACAAACTTGAAAACCCCTAAACTGATCAGACGGTTCAGTGAAAGATTATGATTGGTCCGGTTGTACAGATCGCCCTTATTAAAATATAAAGCCCTGTCAAAAATTTTCGGTTTGAATTTATGCTGCGGATCGATCACATAAATGCCATTATAGGCGTATTTTGAAAGTGAATCCACATCCATAGGTACTTTATATTTACCATCCTTTACATCCTGGATATTATAGCTCGGGAAAACAATAACATTATCAATGGTGAATTGTTTGGTCGCCAGGTCGGGAGTATCTTCCTTCAGTTTTACATTAAGCTCAACTTTATGGTTTTTACTCACGGTACTGTCTGCCTGTACGATAATATTGTCGGGACTGAAATAATAAAAACCTCTTTCTTTTAACCCGTTATCAATTCGTTCTCTTTCGTTTTTAATGACATCCAGATCGAATGGCTTCCCGGAATTAAGTAAAGTTTTATCCCTTAAGGTCAGAATTTCTTTATTGATCAATGAAGAATCCTGCTGAAACTTAACATTGCTTATTAAATATCTTGATCCTGGTTTTAAGGTATAAATAACCTGTGCTTTTTTATTTTTAGAGACGGTGTCATAAGTAGCTTTTGCATTAAAATATCCTTTGTTTTCAGAATAGTTTTCAATGATTTTTTTATTAAACTCACGGTCTACATCTCCTAATAAAACAGGCTTTTCACCTACCTTATATTTTAACCAGTAATTAAAGCCTTTATCTTTTTTCGGTTCTTTGGCGATATTGTAAAAATATAATTTCGGGCGTAACCCTAAAATTGAGGAGTTCGGTTTCGGAACTAAATTTTCTTCCAAAGCGGTCTGAAGCTCTTTCTTTTCTTTTTTCGAAATGGTGTCGTTTTCGATTTTTACTTCGCCGCCGGTGTAGAGCATTTGCCCTTCCTTCAGATACCTGGTGTTACTGCACGAAAGAGTAACCAGGGTAAGTCCTGAAGCGAATACACATCTGAAATAGGTCTGCCAATTACTTTTCATTATTTAAATTCTACCACTTGGTTATTCTTATTTGTTTTTTTAGGTCTGTCTTTCTTCGATTTTTGAAAAATCTCGCGGAATTTATCATAATCCAGAGTAATGATAAACCCGACTCCCGTTTCTACAATCTGCCCCTGCAGCGCTACCTGATATTCATCTTTACGATAGGCCCGAAGCATATATCTTCCGTCTTTTGAAAGGCTGTAATCCACCGTTACATCACCTGCAATATTCGTCATGTTTTCATTCTGACGGGCATCACCTTCCAATGCAAAATTACTTCCTACTGAAACTTTCAGGCGGTCATTCAGTAATTTTTTACTAAGACCTACATTCAGGTCTGTTCTGGTATTTTTTTCTCCCGATGTATAATCTTCGGAAGATTCAAGATCAAAATTTAAATCTACCCCTTTGATTAAGCCTGAAGCAAGATTGTTTAATTGTTGCGAAAGAATTTTACTTACACTCTGTCTTGCCATGGCTTCAGCAGAAAGACCCGCACTGGACTCGAATGGATTTTCCCCTACGAAACGATTCAGTAAAAGCAAAGCAAAAACCTGTTTATTCATTTCAGATTCCTGCGTTCTGAGCTGAGTGAGCTTCTGATCTACAATATCCGTCACAGTAGATGAAACAGAATTGTTTTTTTCTTCCGTGGTAATATCAAAGCTGATCTGTGGTTTCAGCAATTCACCTTTCATTTTCAATAATGTGTTGAAAGGTATTCGCTGCTTAAACTGATTCATAATAGAAGCACTTTCGCCACTTAACTGCTGCTCCACGAGATCAATAGGCGGAGCTTCGGTTTTATAGACGGCCGTAATATCCATTGTGGCGGCAGTCGGTTCACCGGTCCAGGTAATCGTACTTCCTTTCTGAATATCAAATTTACGTTTCAAAAGACTCACCGAAAGTTCATAAGATCCTTTTTCTACTTCATAAACACCAACCAACGTTGTTTTTCCCGAAGGATCAATACCGCCGGTCAGGTCTGCTTCCCCTTGAAGCTTTACAAAGTCTCCGTTAGCCTTATCAATGATGATTGAAAGTTTCGCTTCTTTACTGGCTTCAATATTTACATTCACATCCATTCCTTTGATGCGGCTTTGTGCATTTAAAGAATCTGCTTTAATGGTTTTATTCAAAACAACCTGGTCCTGATCGATAAATTCAACGATTCCGTCTCTTTCCTGTAATGACGGGCTGGATTGGGGAAGCACAAACGTAAAATCCGTATTGTCTGCAACCGCCAATCTTCCGTCAACTTTCGGTAAATCCAGATTTCCACGGACGTGTAAGTTGGCATCAATGGCAAGAATTCCGTACATCATGGCATCATTTGATTTCTCAGAATTAACCACTTTGAAATCTTTGGCATTCACATCAAGATTGAACGCAAAGTCTCTGTAAGTCTGGGTAAGAACCTGCCCGTCTACATTTAATGCATTGCCGTCTTTATCTTTGATTTTAAAATGATCAAACTCAATACCCCGGTTTGTAAAGGCAATTTCATCATCAATATTTCTGAAATCACTTCCCGTTTTTGCAATTTCAAGTCCGGCATTATTGAATTTTACTTTTCCTAAAATATTCGGTTTATCCGTAGTTCCTGTGATTTTCAGGTTTCCGGAAATATAACCTTCCGTATTGGTAATTGCATTCATCGTGAATCCCTGAAGGCTCTTCATCTGAAGCTGGTTAATGGCCATATTCAGGTCAAAAGAACTTGTGGAAGTATTATAATCTCCTAAGATTTTTACATCATTATTATTTCCAGAAAGCGCAATATCTGCATTCAGCAGGTTGGCTGAAGTATTGTTTACTTTCACGGCAAGGTTCCCGACAGGATTTCCAAATACAAAAAGGTCTGAAATATTCAAGTCTGAATTAAAGGTCAGTTTTTTGGTCAGATCTTTAATCTGAACAGTACCATTGATTGTTCCTTTAGCGAGAAGAGAATCTTTTTTAATGATTTCCGTGATGGTTTCAATTTTGAAATCTTTTAGCGAAACATTTAACGGGCTGTTGGGAGAATTGCTTTCAGACTGCAGCAATATTTCACTTCCGCTGTTGGATAATCTGAAATTATCGGCTAAAATGCCTTTGCTGCTGATCTGGATTTTATTTCCTTCCGCTACGGTCCAGTCACTGTAATTTAATTTTAAACCGTTTGGATTCAGTGATATTTCCGTAATGTCATTTAATGATTTGGCATTTCCTGCAATCAGGAATTGGGTAACATCTTTGTCATCTTTTGTTGTGATGTTATAATTGATCATATTATCAGCAACATCTCCATTGATATTCACTTTGTTTAAAGCGAAACTCTCGCTCTTTAATGAAACCACCCCAAGATTATACTGTAACGCCTGATTTTCATTAGTGATTTTTAATGTGGCATTTTCAATAGAATTGGTTCCGTAGAGCAATTGTGGAATCTGCCCGTCAATCTCTATTTTCTGAGAATCAGCATCGTAATTTCCCGTGATATTGATGGTTTCAAAGCTCTTTAAATCGGGAACGAATTTTCTGATCAGATCATCATTTTTAATTTTGGCATTGAATGTAAAATACTGTCCGGCATCAATTTTCTGAGATGTATCCGGTTTCTGGAACTGGTAATACTGGTTGATCGTTTGTGCTAAAGAACCGAAAACCTGTGTCAGTTTATATTTCCCTTTCATGTCAACATCAGCAATCTGTGAGTTGAAGACAATCCTGGTCGAATCATTGGTGGAAGTTGCTTTAAGATTAAGCTCCTGAACAGGGAAAACTTCTTTGGTGTCGGAAAAGGCAAAATCCTTAAGGTTTAGATATCCGTTAAGATGATCGGGATCAAGATTGGTGAAATCACCGTCTATTTTTCCTGCAATGATCATAGGTTTTGTGTAAAATCCAAGCTTATTCAGATCCAGCTTATTAATACTTCCGTTTACTTTTACCGTCGGGTTTTTCTCGTCATAAACTCCCGATGCGGTTAGTTGTACATTGGCATTCGGGTCTTTTGAGTTGAGGATGATATGATAGGCACCGCGATTAATTTTTCCGGTCAGATTCATATCGCTGTAGCGGTAACCTTTGTAAACTGCGGACGAAACATAACCTTTAAGATTGGCATTGGCATTTTTGAAATCAAAGCTTTCTCCTTTTGCGGAAATCTGGGCTGTAACAGGTCCGAGGTCTTTATTCTGAATGATTTTACCGATCTGTAGGGCCTGAAGATTAGCTTTTACATCATAGAGCTCATGATTTTTACGTCTCATGTCAACTTGTGCAATAACGGCTGCATTTCCAAGGGTTGAATAAAGATTGAGATTAGCATCTACAACTTTCGTTGAACCTTTTGCTGTTCCTTTTATGCTGAGATGTGACGGCAAAGAAATATTGGATGGAATCGTGTTTTTCGGGACTAAATTGAAAATGGTTTTTGCTGATGAAGAAAGCTCACCGATCCTTAAATCGTAATACAGATTATCAGGATTCATTGCATTTTTAATTCTTCCTGAAGCAGCCACTCTCAATTGATCTAAGCCCGAAACTTTCAGGTCACGGATCAGAAGATCATTTACGTTTCCTTTTACATTGGCATTTACATTCAGTATTGCGTTTGGATATTTGTTGAAAGGCACAGTATTTCTTAAAGTCGGAACCAGATTTAAAATATCGGAAAAACCTATTCTTGAATCTTTGATATTGGCTGAAATTTTTACGGCTCCCAGATTAGAACTGAGCTGTTCGATTGAATTGTAATTTAATACCACCTCATCCCGTAAAAGGGTTTTTGGAGTCTGCAGATACAGATCTTTAAGATAAGCTTCTTTGTCTCCGTAAACAAAATCGGTGTTGAATTTCTGAATATCCAGTCCGCGTGCTTCCTTAATTTCTGCTGAATTGACGATTCCTGCGAATGTATTGTTCTCCATTTTAAAATTCCGGACCTCTACATTCATTTTTGAAAAATTCATGTGATTGAAATCCATTCCCTGTTTTGTGGGAGCAATTGCCGTGTTGTTGTACACCATTTTCACATCATTCAGAACGAGCTTTCCTAAAAGAATTTTCATGGCTTTTTCTTCATCGGAAGCCTTTGAAACGTCCGGTTCTTTTGAAGTTTTCGGATTGGCATTTTGAGACGGAAGGTAAAGATTGGCATTAATATCCGCACCTGAAAGAAAAACAGTACTGACGTTATAAGCGTTATTTTCCAGATCAAGCTTATTCACTCTGGTGCTTAATTCTTTAAACAGAACTTTTGCGAATGTTTTGGTGTTGTCATCCCCGTAATCAATATCGAAATTGGTTAGTTTGATTCCTCTTAAACCAATACTCATCGGTTTTTTTTGGTTGAGAGAATCTACTTTTTGTTCTACTTTTTCAGAAACTTCCTCCACAAGGTCCTGCTTCAGCTTTAATTTTAATCCGTCAAGATTAATATCATTGACTGCATATTTATTTTTACTGAGGTCAAAAGTTTTTACTCTTGTATCAAAAGATTTGAAATATAATTGAATATCATTTCTCGATTGCTGATCGTTAAAAGTAACCCCGATATCTTTTAATTTGATTTTATCCAGCGAAATAATAAATGGTTTAGAGGGGCTTTCTTCCTTATCACTGGTTGCAAAAGCATCGATAATGTAATCGAAATTGAATGTGCCGTCCGGTTTTCTTACCACGTTGGCTCGGGCTCCTTCCAGATCTACAGAGGTGATGTCTGCGGTGGAATTAATGAGCTTCAGCATATTCAGCCCTACATCGAGTTTTTTAACCGCTAAAAGAGTATCAATATTCTGCCCTTTAAGATATAGGTTTTCCATTACCAGACTGTTTGGGAATCCTATATAAACTTTTTCGAGGCTGACTTTTGTTTTGATTTTTTTTTCAAGATATACCACCAATTTGTCTTTGATGAAATTCTGAACGGCCGGAAGCCTTAAGCTAAGTATAAGCAGGGTAAGAAGAATCAATATTGAAATAAAGGTTATTGCAATACGCCTCAGAAGTTTTCTTTTATTGATTTTTAGTTTCAAATTGTGATAGGGTTTGTAACAAAGATAATAATACTAATTAAAAAAAATATCTGTTGTGGTACCCTATTGGAATACAAAAATCCTGCCTTGGCTGTCTATTATGGAATTTTTGTTTAGTTGTAGTCAAGTGAATTAGTTGATGAAAACAACCAAGGCGTGGATTTTTTGTTTTTTAAAAGCCCCCTTTTAATCATTTTTTTGATGTGTTGAAAAGGTTTTTGCAAAAATGAAAATTCAAAATGTTAGTTTGTTTTTCAAAGGGGCATGGCATGGTTTATAAGTTAAGATTATTAATTTATTCGTTTCCGTTTTCCCATTTTACTTCTTCTCCCTGTGGTTGGGCACCACCCTGAGCTTCTGTGATAGGAGCTGTTTCCTGATTGATATGATAAATATAGGCTGCAATTTTTTCAGCATCTCTTCCCGTAATGGTTCCTTCTTTTATGAAAGGCCTCATGGTAGGATTATTCGGGGAACCGTTTTCAAGCATCCAGAAAACATTTTTGAATAAACTTTTTTCTTTGATGTTGATCCAATGAGCGTCGGTAAGATTGGGCCCGATTCCTCCTTTTGCCCCGTCTCCGTGGCAGGTTACACAATTGGTTTTGAAAAGCTGTTCACCTTCCGCAATATGATCTGCACTGTATTTTGCGGTTTCCAGATTAATCGCAGGAGCTGTTTTTTCAAATTCCTGGATGGAGGCAAGCATGGTTTTGGTTTCTTTATCATATTCCGCATCGGGATGGGCATAGTCTGTAAAAGCGAATGCAATCATGTAAATGGCACAGAATATACATCCGAAATAAAAGAGGCCGATCCACCATTTCGGTAATGAATTATCGAGCTCGGTGATTCCGTCAAAACCATGGTCGATAAGAATGTCTTTTTCTTCAGACTGGGATTGCTTTTTGAATGCGGAGTTCCATAGTTTTTGAAAATAAGAAACTTTCTTTTCTTCCAAGTACAGCTTTTTTTCTTCCTCGGTCAGGCGGCTGAAGCTTTCGTTTTCCACCAGGTCTCCGATTGAATTCATGATCAGTAGCAGAATAGTTGCAATGATCAGCAATACCCAGAAGAAAGGCGAAGAAAAATAGCTGGCATCCTGGGCGAACATTTCGAACGCCATAATGGTTAAGCCTGTCGTTACCGCAATGTATATTGAAATGGGGGTTCTTGTCTTCATATTACATCAGTTTAAAAAAATTAATCTGCACTTGCCGTTTTAATGTCTGTCGTTTTGATATCTGTCCCTAATCTTTGCAGATAAGCGATCATGGCTATAATTTCTCTTTGTTCAAGCGGAACAAATGCAGAACCTTTAGCGACTTTATCCTTTTCTACCTGATCTTTTACGTCGGCAGCTTCTGAATAAATTCTTTTTACAATCGCTTTAGACTGGTTGTCTGCCCACTGATTTGCAGAATCGACCTGGGCTTTTGTATAAGGTATGTCAAACGTATTTTTCATCAGTTCCATTTTAGCAACCATTTCTGAACGGTCGAGTTTATTGGTGATCAGCCACGGGAAGCGGGGCATAATGGAGCCTGCAGAAGTAATTCTCGGGTTATACATATGTTTAAAGTGCCATGAATCAGGGTTTCTGCTTCCTTCTCTGTGCAAATCCGGTCCTGTTCTTTTTGATCCCCATAAGAATGGTCTGTCATAAACAAATTCCCCGGCTTTTGAATACTGTCCGTTTTTACCGTCAAATCTCATCACTTCATCACGGAAAGGTCTTATCATCTGAGAGTGGCAGGAATTACAGCCTTCACGGATGTATAAATATCTTCCTTCCAGTTCCAGCGGAGAGTAGGGCTTTACAGCAGTGATCTGTGGAAGGTTGCTTTTTATGGTAAGCGTAGGCACAATCTCTACCAGTCCGCCGATGGAAATCACAACGAATGCAAGGATGGATAATAATTTAGGAGTTCTTTCAAGCCATAAGTGTGCTCCTTCGCCTTCTTTCCTGTTGTTTCCGATATTGGCCAGAGCGGGTGCTTCTGCAGGGACCTCTTTTTGGAATGATCCGGATCTGATTGTTTTTATGACATTCACAACCATTAAAATAGCTCCTGAAATATAAAGCAGACCGCCCAAGAACCTCATTTTAAAGTAAGGAATGATTGCAGTTACGGTATCTAACCAGTTTTTCCACAATAAAGTTCCGTCCGGGTTGAA
>NZ_JBGFFD010000016.1:0-42394 GCF_041224435.1 Chryseobacterium tongliaonense
AATTTAATGTCTAATCAATCTAAAAATGTAGCATAAAGAAGTATATAAATTTTGTCTCAAAAATTGTTGCAAGTTCAACTTTTTCTGTATGATATATTTGAATTGAATCAGATTGAGCAAAGCATAATGTTGTTATAAAAATAACAAATAATAAAAGTAGTTTTTTCACGGTTGAATAGTTTTGGTAAAAATAGAACATTTCACGATTTTTTACATGATATTTTTCATTTACATTACTAGCAACATAATCAATTATGATTCGTTCGTGTTTTTTGCCCCGCTTTAATTACTTCCATTTTTATAGCTGTTATTTATCATCCAGTACTTTATGAATGTCCATAAAATTATACCACCGTTCTTTTTTACCTGGATAATAGTAGTATAATTCATCTAAATAAGTCTCCTCTTTGAGAAATTCAGTATCTTTATTTAATGGTAGTTTATAATTAGATAAATGATTAATGAAATTAACGTATTGACTGTAATTATATTTAGTTTGTGAAGAAATGGTTTCGCATAATACATTTTTATTATCAACCATAATAACATCATCACTAATACTTCCTCTGCTTGAAGCATATTCATTAATCAATTTATTATTAAAAAAAGATGCCAATTTTTGAACATCAATTGCTACGAAAAATAAATATCCTCTTTTTTTTAACACCCGAAATAATTCATATAAATCTTTAGTAGAGATATTAGATTCTTTCTCAGATTTAAGTTTATCAAGAGTAAGAAAGTTTTCCCTACAAAAACATCTTTTAGCCATTAAAAACTGTTGAAATGCCAAACTGTCTTTTTCTAAAAATGTCTGTAATTTTTGATATTTGGTAGCCCTAATTGGAGTCTGTCCAAAAATTATTACATGACAAAACAAAAAAACTAAAACAATACCTATTTTTTTCATCACTTAATCTGTTTCTTATTTCACTTTATTATACTTTCAAATTAGCTTCCCCACTTTATTCATTTAAATAGGGAATTTTATTAGCTGACTTGTTGAATAATTATTGCTGATTTTCAATTACACTTTTAATATTCATTAATTCAATTGCAATTTTTTCCAGTGGGGCTGCTTTTTCCGGATCTGCGTCATCATCAATGCCTCCAACATTTAATAATGAATCATACAAAATAGCATTTTTTTGAAATTCTAATGCCTTTGAAAGATAAAATTGATCTAAAGCACCCCCTTTAGCAAAGGTATTTGACTATTATCAAATGTCTGAATTAGCATTGCTTTTGTTTCCTCTAAATCTTTAATTAAGATTTCTTTAGTAGTCTTTTTTAACATACCTATGGATTTGGTTTCCACTAATATACAATTATTGCTGATTTTTACATAACTTAGTAATTCAAATTTTTTTATCATTTATGTTAGCCTCTCGCCCCAGAGAGGCTTTTATTTATAACTTTAAAAGTCTTTGTTTAGTTATACAACCAGAAAAGTTGGGCCTTTCCAATTGGAGAGGTTTTTGTGGTTTATTCGCAATGATAATCTTTTAAAATCGAAACGGTACGCGCGTACATAAGGAACCGAGTTTTTCGGAGTCACTACATGCTTGCGTAAAGATGAATATGTCCGTATCTGTTCGGGCGTATATGTTGACATCAACTAAGGTTTTTCGTTAATCATAACGTGCGTATAAAAATGATGTTACCTCACATATCTGACCAATACGCACGCGCACGCGTGAGAGAGTAATTTTATTGTTAAGATGTAAGTTTTTTGGCCATTTAGCTGAATGTAAAAGTGTATTTACCGGTTTGCAGAAAACGGCAGGTATAACACCTATAAACGACTGAAGTCTTCTATTGACATTCGGCAAATTAAATTCATAAAGTTTTCCTTTTTATCTAATAAATTAAGTCGCTCCGATAACAACCCGAATCGCCCCGATCTGCAACCGAGTTTCTGACAGTCACACGCATACGTATATAAGGCCATGTATCCGAGTTTTTAGAGTCCATACGCGCGGGTAAGGAAATATATAGAATTGTTGGTTAATAAAGATTTTTTGTTAATCATTACGCGTGTATATGATTAAGATCTATTTAATTTGACATGAATGGCAATTTTATTAAAGCCTTCATAGCCATGTATACTATTTTAAGTATATACATGACAGGTTATTATAACTGCATTTAATGTAGTTTCAAACCTTTAAAAATTGGAAAATAGAGGGAGAAACCCTCAAAAAAGCCAAAAAAGACCTGAAAAAATTTATTTTTTCTGCTGTTATTTGTATGCAAATGGGCTGATTTTATGCATTTTACCCTCCCGACACTTCCGTCCTGCGCCCACTTCTTATGTATTCAGCAATTTGCTTTGGGATTTCGTTCCCCTCTCTTTTCTTTAATTTATTCATGCAGTTCCCCGTTGTCAAACCTAGACATTGCGGGATTTTTAGAGAGAGCACTTCGGGATGACTAATTTTATTTTTAATTTCATTCTCTTTAACCTCTATTTTTCTGATCCTACTTTTGTCTATCGGATAACTTCGGCAAAGCCTTATGATGTATGAGTGAAACACCGTTGAGTATGTAAAATAAAAAAGAGCCCTTGACATATATTTTCTGCTACAAAAACATTCGGACTCTTTATATAACGGTATAAGTCGTTATTTTTCGTAAAGTTATGTCTTTTAAGTTTTTGTAGCAATGCAAAGGTAAATAAATTGAATTTGTATTACAACTATTTGATTTATTTGTGGATATTTCTTTAAAACTTTTCGTAGATTTTACGGTTAATACTTTAAGAACGCAGACATAGTATTGTGGAGAACCTTTTGTGTCTTTAATTAAAAGTATAAATTATAATTTGAATAGAAGTTAGATCATTCTAACAATTTATAATCTGAAAGACCGGAGTTTTTTACAGTCACAATGCACACGCACGAGTGATAATATTTCTGTAAACTAAATTCATATATCCGTATCTGTTTGCGCGTATATTGAAATCAATGAAGATTTTTCGTTAACCATTACGCATTTATGCAGTCAAAAATTTTGGCTGAATTTTTTATAAAAGTATTATTTAACATGAAGGTTATTAAATCTCTTGCCCCTGAGAGACTTTTTTTATGAAAAATTACTAAATTTGTAAATCTTTAGTTAGCTTTTAACAACCAGAAAAGTTGGACCTCTCAATTAGGGAGGTTTTTTTATTTAATTAGAACGGAGTTTCGACAGTTACAAAGTGGGAGAGAAAGAAATAGATTAACTGTTTTTTGGATTGTAGACACAAAAAAAGACACAAAAGAAAAACGTCTCTCTATAATTAACTGGTTTACAGTGTTTTATAGAAAGACGATGAGGTACCTAGCGGATTCGAACCGCTGTAGATGGTGTTGCAGACCACTGCCTAGCCCCTCGGCCAAAGTACCATTTTTGAAGTGTGCAAATATAAAAATTTTTCTGACCCAAACAAAATTTTTTAAACGATTTCTTTCGCGCCGATGCTGTTTATCTCGTTTTTTACCTTCAGCTGGTTTTCATAATCTCTTATTTTAATCACCCTTGTACCGCTCCAGTTGTCATGAAGCCCGGTTTCTCCCAAAAAGGAAAGCTGATCGATCAATACAATTCCACGGATAATATTTCTTATAAAATAATCACCCAATGAGGGAGCGGTGCCATCTATCATGATTACTTTGGTCCCGGTAATCAGTTTTCCGATGCTCCTTCCTTTCATAAGGCTCTCCATCAGAAAAATGTAGAATATGTAGAACATCACACTCATAAACCGGTCTGCAATGGGATTTAAATTAGATATCCACGAATTAAAAGCCGGACTGACAATAAATAAAACAGTCAGTAAAATAAAGTAGATTATATAGAAAACAACCAGATCAATAAAATAATTGGCTAATCTTATGTTTTTTTCGGCACGATGGTCTTCTACAATGCGTAAATGTTTTCTCATGGTATAGTTAGTTTTAGTTTTTTTTAAATGCCGTTGATCATCAGCTTTAAAGAAGCATTGGTGTCAATAACGGCGGTAATTCCGGAAGGGTTCATTAAAATGCTGGTGGGTTTCAGATTGAAAACCCTGCCATTCATTTTTAAACCCTTATAATATTCTTTATTAAAGGCCTCCTCAATACTTTTCCTGGAGGTCAGTTCAAGTTCCTGAGTCGGAATTCCGTATTCTTCTTCAATCATTTTCACAATTTTTCCTTTGAAAAGAAGAGTAGCGGTTTTCTGCAGAATATTGGAGGTTCTCAGATTGAATTTGGTATTAGATAAAACGATCTTCTTTTTGGTATCATCATAAACCGGAATTCCGGAAATAAAAGCGGTTCCTTTTACATAACCTTCTGTTGCAGCTTCGATCATAACCCGGTTTTCAACGCCGTAGACTTTGATATCCGTGATTTTTACTTTAGAACCTCTTACATCATATTCTTTATCCAGAAACATTTTTCTTGCAATATTTGTGGCTTCCGTGAACGGCACATTAGCTGTTGTCTGGAGTGAAAACTTATCTGCAAGAACAGGAATAAAGTTAAAATTGGCAGCCGATTTTACAGGCTGTGAGGCTTCCGGTTTGCTTCCGGTATAAGTTTCGGAATAAATATCGATTCCGATATTGGTATCAATCTGGTTTCCGTAAAATTTTAAAGGAGTAATGTTGACACTGATCGGTGTTACTTTTAGCCAGGTATTGTACTCCTCAGAGATATTAAACGGCTGTGAAAAAACATTCCAGGCTAAAACGGCATATTGCTGGAAATTCAGTTGGGTTGCCATTTGCTGATCAATCGTTTTACAGAACTTTTCCTGCTGTTCTTTTAAGCTTTTTTCAACTAAAGAAGTAATCGGAATCTGAACTCTTCCGTAATCGAGGACCGGTTTTGTTACCCATTTAAAGCCGTTGGGCTGGGTATTGGTCATAATGGTCCAGTTGTTTTTAAAACTCAAAGCTGTATTAAAATACATAACCGTTTCAAAAGTGGTATTCTGATAGGTATAGACGCCCAATGTTCCGATGCCTTTTTCAGCCCAGATCTTTAAGGGGACCTCGATTAAAAGGTTCTGATTGGTTCCGCCTACCAGTCGTATAGGACGGGTTTTCCATACTTTTACTTTAAACTGGTCATTATTGTTGTCCGTATAAGAATCATCCTGATAGATCAGTTCTTTGACAGAAGAATTAATCATATTGCTGATTTCCGAAAGCGGAATGGTCACCGGCATAGTGATGCTGGATTTAATCTTCGGAAAATTATATACGGCCAATTGATTATCAACATTCGTCTGCGCGAAAACATTGATAAAAGCTACTAAAAATAATATTTTGATGAATTTCAATTTCTGATGTTTTTGGCTAAAATAAGAAAATTAATTATTGGGTTTAAAACTCTTTTCAAGTTCTATGCTTGCCCCTTTCATTTCACCTTTCATAGGCGGGCTTGTTTTGGTGATTTTTAGCTTAATATAGGAGATTTCCGGAAAATTGACATTGATTTTTGAGATGATTCTTCCGGCAACATGTTCAAGAAGCTTAGACTTGATTTCCATTTCGTTATGAATGATCTCGTTAAGATCTGCATAGCTAATCGTATCATTCAGGTCATCAGATTCGGAAGCTTTCCACAAATCCGTATGAATTTCTGCATTGATGATATAATAAGTACCGATGATGTTTTCTTCAGGAAGTACACCATGGTAAGCATATATTTTTACATCTTCCAAAAAGATCTTGCTCATGAATTTTTATTTTTATTTAGCAAAAATCGTTTTAATTCTTTAAAGTCAGGATTAATTTTCACTGTTTTTTTCTCCCGATTCATTAAATCTTCTAAAGACTCCGGGATTTTGATTTTTACATGGATGGCTTTCTCCACTGCTTCAGGAAATTTTACAGGATGTGCTGTTTCCAGGATAAAGCCTTTTTTGTCCGTGTTTTTCTCCAGATAACTTTCGAGGGCGGCATAAGCGACTGCACCATGAGGCTCAAGAATGTAACCGTATTGATCATAGACTTTGGCAATGGTTTTTAAAGTTTCGTCATCATTTACAGAATAGCCTGAGATTTTATTTTTAAGATCATTGAACTGATGATGAAAAAGCTCGAGAATGCGTACAAAATTACTTGGATTTCCTACATCCATAGCGTTGGAAAGGGTGGCAACGGTTTCTTTAGGCTTTAAAACCTGTGTTTTCAGATAATCAGGGAAGGCATCATTGGCGTTGCAGGCTGCAATGAAATGTTCCACAGGTAGTCCTCTGAAATAAGCCAGGATTCCGGCACATATATTTCCGAAATTTCCACTGGGAACACAGATGACCGGAAGATTTTTTTCCATTTTCTGCCATTGCTTTAATGCCAACAGATAATAGATCTGCTGTGGCAGCCACCTTGCGATATTGATTGAATTGGCGGAGGTAAGAAATAAAGCAGAATTGATCTCTTCATCTGAAAAAGCCTGTTTCACAAGGTTCTGGCAATCGTCAAAACTACCGTTAACTTCCAGTGCAGTAATATTTTCTCCTAAAGCGGTTAACTGTTTTTCCTGAACGGCACTTACCCGGTTTTCAGGATAAAGAATAACCACTTCAATTCCATCAACTTTGTAGAAACCGTGGGCTACGGCACCTCCCGTATCACCGGAAGTGGCAACTAAAACGGTAACTTTTTTGTTTTCATTTTTTAGAAAATAAGATAAGCAACGGCTCATAAATCTTGCTCCGACATCTTTAAAAGCAAGGGTAGGGCCGTGGAATAATTCCAGTACCGAAATTTTATCATTAATTTTTTTAAGCGGAATTTCAAATGAAATGGTTTCTGAAATGATTTTTCTTAATTCTCCTTCAGGAATTTCATCAGAGACAAAATCCTTCATACAGCGAAAAGCAATCTCTTCATCAGAAAAATGGATCAGGTTTTCAATAAAATCTTTTTCAAACAAGGGAATGTTTTCCGGAAAGAATAATCCTTTTTCTTTACCCTGTCCTTTAATGGAAGCCGTTTTGAAATTAACTGCTTCCTGTTTATCTTTTAAGTTATAGTAATTCATTGATTTAATATTAAATTATTCTACGATTTCAATCCCGGAAGGATTAATTTCAGATACATAAACAAAGCTTTCGATTTCAATTTGATCATAAACAGCTTTCATCATACGGGCAATTTCATGAGCTGTTTCTTCTTTTTCAGCGATCATGAAGACAGAAGGCCCCGATCCTGAAATTCCGCCTCCTAAAGCTCCGAGCGCTAAGCTTTTGGTTTTTATTTCATCAAACTGAGGAATCAGGATGCTGCGGACAGGCTCTACAATACCATCGTTCAGGCTTCTTCCTATCAGGGGCAGGTCATTTTTCTCAATACCTGCGATTAATCCTGCAATATTCCCCCATTGCTGGATGGCGTCTTTCATGCTGATGTTTTTTTTCAGGATCTGTCTGGCATCAGAAGTTTTTACTTCAACCTGAGGATGTACTGCAGCGATAAACAGATCAGGAGTATTTAACGGGATAATATCGATAGGATCGGAGGATTTTATCAGGGTAATGCCGCCGTAAATGCAAGGTGCAATATTATCGGCATGCCGCACTCCGGAAGCGAGTTCTTCCCCAAACATGGCAAAATGTACCATTTTTTCCTTTGATAAAACATTTCCGAGTAAATGATTGGCTGCAAAAGCGGCACCGGCTGCACTGGCTGCGCTGGAACCAAGGCCGCTGCCTGGTTTTATGTTTTTATGAATGATCACTTCAAAACCGGTTTTAAGATTCAGATGTTCTTGTATTTTTAATAAGACAACTCCGGCTACATTTTTTGAAGCTTCTTCCGGAAGATTGAAGTTATCCGTATGTCTGATGATAATGTCGGGAGATTCCAATAACCGCAGCTCCATCTCATCATAAGGTTTATTAATGGGCATCCCTAAAATATCAAAACCGCAAACCAGATTGGCAATTGTAGCAGGAACTTTAATTTTTATATTTTTCATTTTTTTCATTTTTAAACGGAACGTATAATATCTGCAAAAACGCCGCTTGCGGTAACTTCAGCACCGGCACCGGCTCCTTTTACAACCAATGGCTGTTCGGAATATCTTAAAGTTTTGAAAATAACAATATTGTCTTTTCCATACAGGTGATAGAGATCATTTTCAGGGGCGATATGCTGTAGTCCCACTTTGGCTTTTCCATTTTCAAACTCTGCTACATATTTTAAAATTTTCCCCCGCTTTTGGGCTTCATCAAACAGATTTTTAAAATGACTTTCATATTTTAGAAGCATCTGGTAAAAATGCTCTACATTGCCCTGCATGCATTCTTCAGGAAGAAAACCAGTATTTTCGATTTCATCAAACTGTAATGCATATCCGGCTTCACGGGCCAGGATCAAAATCTTACGGGCAACATCGGTACCTGCTAAATCCAGCCTTGGATCAGGCTCGGTATAACCTTCTTTCTGTGCCCGGGCAACAACTTCCGAAAATGGTGTACTTCCATCGTAATGGTTGAAAACAAAGTTTAACGTGCCACTTAATACTGCCTGGATAGAAGTTATTCTGTCACCGCTTCTTATCAGGTCATTAATAGTTCCTATAATGGGTAATCCTGCTCCTACATTGGTTTCAAAGAAAAATTTACAGTTATGGTTTTTGGCAAGATTTTTAAGGTTTTTATAGCTTTCAAAATCCGAGGCTGCTGCAATTTTATTACACGCAACAATATTGACGCTTTTCTTTAAGAGGTCTTCATAAATTTCAGGGATTTCCGGACTGGCGGTGAGATCAATAAAGACAGAGTTTCTTAAGTTCCGGCTTGTAATTTCCTTAGCAAACTGTGATGCAGAAGATGTTTCCCCGCTTTCGAGCATATTTTTATAACTGTCTTCCTGAATTCCCCGGTTTGAAAATACCATTTTCCGGCTGTTGGAAAGTCCTGTAATTCTGAGATTGATTAACAGGTTTTCGTTAAGATATTCGTTCTGGCTGTAAATCTGCTGAATAAGCCTGGTTCCTACATTTCCGATTCCACAAATGTATAAATGAACCTGTTTGATTTCAGATTCAAAAAATTCTTCATGGAGAATATTGACTGCTTTGCGGGTATCCTTTTCTGAAATAACAATACTGATATTCTTTTCCGAAGATCCCTGTGCAATGGCTCTGATATTGATCCCGTTATTTCCCAGGCATCCGAACATTTTTGCACTTACACCGCTTCTGCTTTTCATATTTTCTCCGACAAGGGCAATAATAGAAAGGTCGCTCTCAATTTTCAGCGGGTTTATCCTTTTTAATTTCAGGTCATCTTCAAATGCTGAATTGATGGCGCTTTCTGCCTGATATGCATCTTTTTCACTGATGGCAATCGTGATAGAATGTTCCGATGAGCTCTGGGTAATCAGGATAACACTTATATTCTGCTGGCTTAAACACTGGAATAACTTAGCTGAGATACCAGGAATGCCCACCATTCCGCTTCCTTCGAGAGTGAGAAGGGCTATATTACTCATGTTAGAAATTCCTACAGCGATCTGTTGATGATCATCCTGAGGTTTCAAATGCTGGGAAATTAAAGTTCCCGGAGCTTCCGCTTCAAAAGTATTTTTGATTCTGAGATCAATATTTTTTATCATGACCGGCTGAATGGTAGGCGGATAAAGAACTTTAGCCCCGAAATGGGAAAGTTCCATAGCTTCCTGATAGGAGATTTCTGAAATAACCTTGGCATTGGAAACCAGCCGGGGATCGGCGGTCATCATTCCACTTACATCGGTCCATATCTGAAGCTCATGAGCATCCAGAACAGAAGCGAAAATAGACGCAGTATAATCTGAGCCTCCTCTACCTAAGGTCGTGGCATTACCATTTTCATCATTGGCAATAAAACCCGGTACCAGTGTGATCCGGTTCTGTTTTTTTTCAAAATAGCTTTTCAGATTCCTTTCAGTAATTTCAAAATCTACTTTAGCATGGGTATAGCGGTTATTGGTTCTGATATATTCAGCAGCATTCATCCATGAAGAATCCAATCCCTGAAACTGTAATCTTGCAGAAATAATATGGGAAGAGAGAAACTCACCGTAAGAAGTGATTTTATCTTTAATTCTGGCGGTAAATTCACCCAGGATAAAAATACCGTTACAGAGATCTTCAATGTCATTGAAATGTTTTTTTACAAAACTGAGCCATGAGCTTTGCCCGGAAATAGGGATGAGTTCTTTTACCAGATTCAGATGTCTTTCTTCAAGCCCTTTAATGAGCTGCAGATAGCTTTCATCAGCAGCGGAAGCTAATTCAGCTGCTTTAATTAAAGTGTCTGTAACACTGTGTAATGCGGATACTACTACAATTGTTTTATCATCAGAAGATTCTTTTTTAATGATATTTTCAACTTTAAGAATGGCGGCTGCATTGGCTACGGAAGTTCCGCCAAATTTTAAAACTTTCATATAAAATGTGTTTTTGATTTTTTTGTAAACGATTTTTTTTGCTCTTATAAAAAAGCAGACGACAACAGAATGATATGTGAAAATTTACCCCGTTTATGGGGTTGTAGTAGTTGTAGTAGTTGTAGAAATAGTTACCGTAACAGATGCTGCCGCCGAAATGAAAATTCCGGATAAAACCTGAGATATGTTTTGTTGTAATAGCATCTTAGTCTGACAAATGTAGAAGTTATTTTGGAAAATAAAAATATTTTTCCTCCTTTTCATACAATTTTTTTGAATGTGAATCAATGAGAATACGATGAAACCTTTTGTTAATCAGTGTATAGCATGTATTGTTGATTTGAAAAGATATTTAAATTTATGTTTGTTGAATTTTGTTCTGAATAAGAATGATTGATTTGTATTTTTCATTTTATAATATTAATTACTTGATTTTATTCTACACTTGCTTAAAAATCAGCTACACCTGCTAAGTCTTGCTTTGTTTTAAAAATTCTGAGTCTCACATTTGTTTTTATAATCAGCGGTATCCGAAAAGCTTATGAGTAGGGAATTAAAACAATGTTATTATGAAAAATACTAAAAAACTTTCACGGGAAGAACAGAAAAAAATCACCGGTGGTTTTACTCAGTTTCAAATTGATACCTGTGGCGGGGCAGCTTATGTATGCTATCAGAAAAACGGTGCATGGGGTTGTTGGCGCAATCCGGGAGGAACCTGCTATCCACCGATGCTGTAATTAAATAAACTCAATCGTTTAACATTAATATTTAGTTATGAAAAAATTATCAAGAGCCCAATTAAAATCAATTGGTGGCGGAGCTTGCCCCGGAGGTTGTCCTTATCCGCCCGGAACAGGCTATGGCCCGAGCAACGGAGTCCGCACATGTGCTGCGTATTATGCATTGACGGACTGCTGCAAAGTTCAGTCATTTTTGGAGGTCGCCTGTGCACCGCCAATTAATTTTTAAGAATCTAAACACTGTATATCAGTGTTTTTTATTTGTATTGATCTTAATAGTTAAATTTTTCACTTTGGACTGAAATATTTGTTATATTTATTTACTAAACAATACCAATCACTATGAAAAATTTAATTCAAATGCTATGAAGAAATTATCAAGAACCAAATTAAAAACAATCCGGGGCGCATTGAGTTGTGCGGGATGTCCGGTAGGTAACAATTATGGAATCGGACCTAACTATTCCAATACATGCGAGGATTATTATGCTCTGTCAGACAACTGCAAAAGGTGTGTTGATGTAAGCGCCGACTGCTAGTTATAAAAAATAAAGCACTGTGAAAAACAGTGCTTTTATTTTCTAACAGTTATCCGGAATATACTGGCCTCTCGGGACACAGATAAGTGTTCCGTTGCAACCGACTCCGCAGGTTTCATGAATTTCACAGTTCAAATTGCAGGTTTCGCTTCCGCCATTTACATTTTTAAGACTTTTTCTGTCC
Organism: Chryseobacterium tongliaonense; assembly: GCF_041224435.1. Lineage (NCBI taxonomy): Bacteria > Pseudomonadati > Bacteroidota > Flavobacteriia > Flavobacteriales > Weeksellaceae > Chryseobacterium > Chryseobacterium tongliaonense. The sequence continues at coordinate 11,887 of NZ_JBGFFD010000016.1, forward strand.
AGTTTTTTTAAATTTTTCATTTGAATATTGTTTGAGATTCAGCTCAAATATAAGTAAATATTCAATAGGTGGTGAAAAATTATTTTATGCTTTTTGAGAGATCAAGCATGGCTTCAATCGGTTTCAATGCTTTCAATCTCAGTTCTTCATCGATAAGAATTTCAGGAAGTTCGTACTTCATGCATAGATACAACTTTTCCATGGTATTGCGTTTCATGTAGAAACACTCGGAACAGTTGCAGCTTTCATCAAAAACCAAAGCCGGAATCAATTCTTTATGAGGTGCACGTTTTTTCATTTCGTGAAGAATTCCTTCTTCAGTGGCGATAATGAATTTCTGGCAGTCATCTTTTTCTACGAAATTTAATAGGGCAGAAGTTGATCCTATAAAATGAGCCAGTTTTAAAACAGCTTCTTCACTTTCAGGGTGGGCAATCAGTTTCGCATCAGGATGATCTGCCATTTGTTGGGCGATTCTTTCCATTGAAAATGCTTCGTGTACAATACAGCTTCCGTCCCAAAGGATCATATCGCGGCCTGTTTTCTTGGATAGATATCTTCCCAGATTTTTATCCGGTGCGAAAATAATAGGTCTGTCTTTCGGAAGGGCTTCGATTACGGTTTCTGCGTTGGAGCTTGTCACGATAATATCACTTTCAGCTTTGGTTTCAGCATTACAGTTGATGTAAGTGGCGATCAAAGCATTCGGGTGCTGCTCACGCATTTTTCTCAATCCTTCTCCTGAGCATCCGTCAGCTAAAGAGCATCCTGCCATGGTATCGGGAAGCACTACTTTTTTAGTCGGGTTCAGAATTTTGGCTGCTTCGGCCATGAAGTGTACTCCACAGAATACAATCATATCGGCATTGGTTTCTTTTGCCTGCCTTGCCAGCTGCAGAGAGTCGCCCAGGAAATCAGCGATATCCTGAATTTCTCCGGGTTGGTAATAATGCGCTAAAATAACCGCATTTTTTTCTTCTTTCAATTTAAGAATGGCTTTCACCAATTCTTCTCCTTGAGGAATCACCAAATCTTTTATATCCAAAAATCCCTTCACAGGAATTGCAGATTTAGCTCTTTCTAATGTTTCGGTACTCATATCAACCTCAATGTTTTTTTTGATTATAGAAGGTTGAGGTTAGAAATTAGGAGCCAACTCCTGATCGCTTTTATTAATCGTAAGACTAACTTCTAATTTCTAACTTCTAGTTTCTCTCTATAAAATTTTTTATTAAACTTTCTATTTCTTTTTTTGCTTCATCCAAATCAGTATTGATTACGATTTTGTCGAAATCTTTAGCATAAGACATTTCTTCTTCTGCCTTTTCTACACGGGTTTTGATGGTTTCCGCATCATCCGTATTTCTTGAAATCAATCTCCGTTCCAATTCTTCAATGGAAGGCGGTTCAATGAAAATGGATAAAGCTTTTTCTCCAAAATATTTCTTTAGTGAAATTCCACCCTTTACATCCACATCAAAAATAACAACTTTTCCCTGATTCCAGATCTTTTCCACTTCAGATTTTAAAGTACCGTAATATTTATCGGTGTATACTTCTTCATATTCTACAAATGCGTCTTCTGCAATTTTCTGTCTGAATTCATCAGGACTTAAAAAATGATAATCCACCGCATGTACTTCACTTCCTCTCGGCTGTCTTGTAGTGCACGAAATTGAAAACTCAAGTTCGGGAAATGTTTCCAGAGAATGTTTTACCAATGTAGTTTTTCCGCTTCCGGACGGTGCCGAAAATATGATAACCTTTTCCATTTTTAATAGTTATGAATTATGAGTTATAAATGATGAGCTATTTTGAAGCTGTATTATGCAACTTAAGTTCATGACCAATAACTTATAACTTACAAGACGTTTAACGTCTGTTCTTTAATTTTTTCGAGATCATCCTTCATCATCACCACCAGTTTCTGGATTTCGGCATGATTGGCTTTTGATCCTAATGTATTAATCTCTCTTCCGATTTCCTGGGAAATAAAGCCTAATTTTTTCCCGTTGAAATCTTCATTATCCATTACCTCTTTGTAATATTTTAAGTGTTGGGAAAGTCTTACCTTTTCTTCTGAAATGTCTAATTTTTCAGTAAAATAGGCCATTTCCTGATAGAAACGTGTTTCGTCAACATTTTCAAATTCTTTTAGGGATTTCTGATAACGCTCTTTCACGCTCTGGATTCTTACTTCTTCAAACGGAATAACTTCAGACAGATATTTATCAATATTCTGAATATTTTTTTCCAGTTCTTCATGTAAGGTTTTTCCTTCAGTTTTCCTGAACTCTTCAAATCGGTCTACCGCAGCGTTGACGATTTTTGCTAAAGATTCCCATTCGCCTTCCGTAAGTTCATCAGGTTTTGATGTGATAGCATCCGGAAGCCTTACTGCCATTTTAAGATATTCAAAATCAGGTCCGTCGGAAGCAATATTGCGAAGCTCACTGATATAAGAATCAATAAGGTTTTTATTGATCTTCACATCATTTGTTTCTTCGAGATTTTCTAAATTAATATAACAATCTACTTTCCCACGGATAATTCTGTCGTTAAGAATTTTTCTGATCTCAAATTCTTTCTCCTTATAACGCAACGGTATTTTGATATTTAAATCAAAGCTTTTGCTGTTCAGAGATTTAACATCTACGGTTATTTTTTTTCCTTCAAAAACATCTTCGGCTCTGCCGAATCCGGTCATTGATAAAATCATAGTTTTTTATTGTTGTACAAAGATAAACATTTAAATTAGCACTGTGAAAAATTTGATTTCTGTAGTAGGACCCACCGGAATTGGAAAAACGAAATTAGCAATTGATCTGGCTAACCATTTCAATACGGAAATTATTTCCTGTGATTCACGCCAGTTTTTTAAGGAAATGAAAATCGGGACGGCAGCTCCGTCAGAAGAAGAGTTATCTGAAGCCACCCATCATTTTATCGGAAATCTTTCGGTTAAAGATTATTACTCTATCGGGCAGTACGAAGAAGATGCCTTAAAAAAACTCAACGAACTTTTTGAAAATCATGATACCGTGATCCTTGTCGGCGGAAGTATGATGTATGAAAAAGCCGTGATTGAAGGATTGAATGACCTGCCGGAAGCTGATGAGGAAAACCAGAAAAAACTACAGGAAATCTTTGATGAAGAAGGAATCGAAAAGCTGCAGGAAGTCTTAAAGGAACTAGACCCTGAATATTATGAAGTGGTAGATTTTCACAATCACCGGAGGCTTTTAAGAGCTATTGATGTGATTTGGCAGACCGGCAAAAAGTATTCTGAACTGATTGCTGTTTCACAGGATTCCAGACATTTTAATGTAATCAGGATCGGAATTGAAGCTCCAAGAGAAGAATTGTATGACAGGATCAACAGGAGAGTGGATATAATGATGGAGAAAGGCTTGCTGGAAGAAGCAAAAGGTCTGGAAGAATTTAAAGATCTGACTGCCCTGAATACGGTTGGGTACGCCGAACTTTTCAAATATTTTGATGGTGAATGGGATCTGGATTTTGCGGTTTCTGAAATCAAGAAAAACAGCCGGCGATATGCAAAACGCCAATTGACGTGGTACCGGAAAGCGGATGATATCCACTATCTGCAACTTGGATATTCTCAAAATGATTTTGATAATCTAATTCAATGGATTTCTGAAACTTCAGGAAATTTAAACCACTAAGATTCTATTAAGTTTTATGATTCAGGTTTCATTAATTTGCGAGTATTTTTAACGCAAAGATTGAGTCCTATTACTGAATATTTAAAGGGGCAAAGTCTGAATCAATGAAATTGATTTTAAAAAGCAGGCTTTATAGTCGGTTTACCGCTGTCTTTGCTCATTTGAAACAGCTTTTTTCTTATTAGGCTTTGCATTTAAATAATTTAAAGTCAGAATAAAAAAAGTGCGATCCCGAAAGACCGCACTTCAACAATATAATTAATTTACTACTTCCAACCGCCGCCTAAAGCTCTGTAAAGATCCACAATGCTGCTCAATCGTTGTCTTTTTACAGACGCAAGATTCAGTTCTGCCTGCAGAGAATTTCCCTGAGCTGTAATCACTTCAAGGTAATTGGCCAAGCCGCCTTTGTAAAGCATCTGGGCACTTTTAATCCCGTCCTTTAAAGTAGCAACCTGTTCTGTTGCTTTTTGTTCCTGAACTTTTAAGCTTTCATTGGAAACCAAAGCATCGGAAACTTCGCCTACTGCATTTAAAACAGACTGACGGAATGCCAGTACATTTTTCTCTCTCTGAATTTTAGCAACATTCAAATCGGTTTTCAATTGTCTTTTCTGGAAAATAGGCTGGGTAATTCCGCCTAAAACAGATCCGAACAATGAAGCCGGAATCTGAAACCAGTTGTCAATTTTGAAAGAATTAACGCCACCGTTTGCTGTAATCTTTAGAGAAGGGTACATATTGGCCTGAGCAATTCCCACCATTGCATTGGATTCCAGTAAAACCAGTTCCTGCTGACGGACATCCGGACGACGGCTTACCATCGCTGCAGGTAATCCTGCTGAAATATCCTGTGGCAATGATGTGTCAGACATTTCGATCGTTCTGTTTACTTTATTCGGAGTTTCTCCAACCAGGATGCTCAATGCATTTTCCTGAATGGCAATATTTTGTTCCAACTGGGAGATCAAAAGCTCTGTAGACTGCTTCTGTGCAGTTGCCTGCTGAACTCCGAGAGAAGTTGTATCTCCGCTATCCCACATTTTTTGAGTGATCGACAATGTGTTATTGCTTAATTCCAGGTTAGATTTAGCAATTTCCATCTGTTTGTCAAGCATCAGTAGATTATAATATCCCTGGGCGATCGCAGCCACTACCTGTGTCTGGATGGCTTTGGTGGCTTCATAAGTCTGCAGGTACTGCATTCTTGAAACTTCCTGCTGGTTTTTTATTTTCCCCCAGATATCGGCTTCCCATGAAAGGTTGAATGCTGCGTTGTAATCTTCAACATGGCTTTTTCCTAAAAATAAATTAAGGCTTTGCCCGTTCATGCTGTTTTTTGAAGGTCTTGAAATCTGCGCTGAAACTCCGAAACCGATGTCAGGATATTGAAGGTATTTTGCCTGCAGTAATCTCTCCTGTGAAGAAGCTACCTGTTTTAATGCAATCTGAAGGTCATAGTTATTGGCAATTCCTTTTTCAATTAAACCTTGTAAAATAGGATCATTGAAGAATTTTCTCCATTCCAGATTGGCAATACTTGCCGTATCAGCGGTCGCTGTAAACCGGAATTCTTCCGGAAGCTGGGGATCCGGCTCCTTGTAGGCAACTTTCGTTACACAAGAAACCGCGATCACCGCTAATATCAGTGCTGTAAATATATTTTTTATTCTTTTTATTGTTCTCATTTCAATAGACTTTTATTGAGCAGTTGTTAAAGCTTGCTCCTGATTTTTTTTCTGAAGTCTTTTCTTTTTTTTGCTCGGCATTTTTTCATGCAGATACTGGAAGATGACAAACATAACAGGAATAATGAAGATCCCGAATAAAACACCTGTCAACATTCCACCTACTGTACTGATCCCGATAGAGTGGTTACCTTTTGCAGAGGCTCCCTGCGTCCAAACCAACGGAAGCATACCGATAATGAAGGCAAATGAGGTCATCAAAATTGGTCTCAAACGTAATCTTGAAGCCTGAAGTGCAGATTCGATCAATGTTTTTCCTGAATTTCTTCTCTGAACGGCAAACTCTACAATAAGGATGGCATTCTTCGCCAATAATCCCACGAGCATGATCAGTCCTACCTGTACATAAATGTTATTATCAATTCCCGCTAAACCTGTGAAGGCAAATACCCCGAATATCCCTGTAGGAACAGTAAGGATAATCGCAAACGGAAGGATATAACTTTCATATTGGGCAGCCAGTAAGAAGTACACAAATAAAATACTTAACATGAAGATAAATGCGGTCTGACCTCCTGTTTTGATTTCCTCACGGGTAATTCCGGTCCATTCATATCCGTATCCTCTTGGAAGGGATTGTTTAGCCACTTCTTCCACTGCTTTGATGGCATCACCGGTACTGTATCCCGGTTTTGGTGTTCCGTTGATGGTTACTGCGTTGAAGAGGTTATTTCTTGTTACGGTTTCCGGTCCGAATGATCTTTTCAAAGTCACTAAAGTCTTTACAGGAACCATTTCGGCCTGGTTATTTTTAACATAAATACCTTCTAAAGAATTCACATCTGTACGGTAAGGAATATCAGCCTGGGCCATTACCCTGTAATATTTTCCGAATCTGTTGAAATCTGAAACGAAGCTACTACCGTAGTAAATCTGCATGGTCTGCATCAATTCTGTAACAGAAACTCCCAACTGATTGGCTTTATCTGCATCCACTTCAATGGTGTACTGTGGATTCCCTGCTGCATAGGTTGTGAATGCAAAAGCAATTTCCGGACGTTTCATCAATTCACCGATAAATGCCTGCGTTGTTGTTCCCAATTGTTCAAAAGAACCGTTGGTCTTATCCTGCAACATAAATTCAAAACCACTCACGTTACCAAACCCCTGAATGGTAGGGAAGTTGAAGAAGAAGGCACTCGCATCTTTTACGGCACCTACTTTTCCTGTTAATTGTGCTGCAATCTGGTCAGGATCTTTAAGGTCACCGCGTTGGTCATAATCTTTCAGCTTAATAAATCCTGCAGAATAAGGAGAAGCGTTGGCGTTACTGATGAAGTTCAATCCGTCTGCCACCCATAAATGGCCGGTTGCTTTCTCTCCGTTTACAATTTTATCAATCTGTTCGGTAGCTCTGTGGGTTCTTTCCAATGAACTTCCCGGAGGAGTATTCACTGCATATAAAACGAATCCCTGATCTTCCGTAGGAATAAATCCTGACGGTGCTTTTTTGATAAGGATTACACTCGCTGCGATTAATAAAGCCAAACCTCCTACAGCGACCCATTTGTTTTTGATTAAAAACTTAAGGCTGTAGATGTATTTTCTGGTCATATTATTGAAGCTGGCATTGAATGCATTGAAAAATTTAGCTCCAAATCCTTTCTTTTCATGGCTGTGCTCTCCGTGTTCTCCCTGAGGATCATTAAGGAAAAGCGCACATAAAGCCGGGCTTAATGTTAATGCGTTTACCGCTGAAATCAAAATCGCGATTACCAAAGTAAAGGCAAACTGTCTGTAGAAAACCCCTGCAGGACCCTGCATAAAGCCTACCGGAATAAATACCGCACACATTACCAATGTAATGGAAATAATAGCTCCCGAGATTTCACTCATTGAGTTGGTCGTGGCCTGCTCTACGGGCATTCCCGTATGCTCCATTTTTGAGTGGACGGCTTCTACCACCACGATGGCATCATCCACCACAATACCGATGGCCAGGATCAGGGCAAACAAGGTAAGCATGTTGATACTGAACCCAAACAATTGCAGGAAGAAAAAAGTACCGATAATGGCTACAGGAACTGCAATTGCCGGGATCAGGGTAGATCTGAAATCCTGAAGGAAAATATATACCACAATAAACACCAGGATGAAGGCAATCACCAAAGTTTCTACCACCTGATGAATAGAAGCATCAAGGAAGTCTTTGGAATTATACATGATGATCGGTTTTACCCCTTTTGGCAGGGTAGTCGAAAACTCATCAACCTGTTTTTCAATTTCAGTTAAAATTTCATTCGCGTTGGAGTTGGCTGTCTGTAAGATTGCAAAACCGGCTACCGGCTTTCCGTCAACTCTGTTGGCAGCTGTATAAGTATAAGAACCGAATTCTACTCTTGCCACATCCTTCAGTCTAAGGAATGATCCGTCATTGTTGGCTTTAATGGCAATATTTTCATAGTCAGCATTCTTATTCAGCTTTCCTTTATATTTAAGGATATATTCGTACGTTTCCTTACTTCCCTGTCCAAGACGACCCGGAGCAGCTTCAAGGTTGTGATCTTTAATGGCATTCAATACTTCCTGCGGCGAAAGATTGTTAGCTGCCAGACGATCCGGTTTCAGCCAGATACGCATTGAATAATCTCTTGTTCCGAAAACCTGAGCCTGTGCAACCCCCGGAATACGCTGTATCTGAGGAATTACATTGATCTTAAGGTAGTTTTGTAAGAAAAGCTCGTCATATTGTTTCGGATCTTCACTGTACAGTCCCATAAACATGATGAAACTATTCTGTACTTTCTGGGTTGAAATACCGGCCTGTACCACTTCCTGAGGAAGCTGGCTCATTGCTTTCGATACACGGTTTTGTACGTTTACGGCTGCGTTATCGGCGTCTGAACCCTGTTTGAAAAATACGCTCAGGGTCATCGTACCGTCGTTACTTGAGTTTGAGGTCATGTAGGTCATGTTCTCAACACCATTCACCGCTTCCTCAATCGGGGTTGCTACCGAACGGGCTACTACTTCTGCGTTGGCTCCGGGATAGAATGCCGTCACCTGAACACTTGGTGGCGCGATATCCGGAAACAGCGTAATCGGAAGATTGAAAACCGAAAGTGCCCCCAATAATAAGAGTATGATGGATATGACCGTAGAGAGTACCGGTCTTTCTATAAATTGTTTTAACATAAGAAGTTTATTTTTTTAAGTCTTCTGTATCTGAAAAGAGGGTTACAAAGGTTTTGACTTGAATAAGCTGTCAGAAGAGATCGCTTTCGGTTGTATTGAAGCGCCGTCTTTCAAGCTTCCAAGGCCTGTGTATACAATCTTGTCACCTACAGAAAGTCCATCAGAAATGAAGTAATAGCTGTCTGTTTTTCCGGAAATAGTTACCGGTTTGCTGGTTACTTTTTTATCCTTTCCTAGAACATATACATAAGTTTTATCCTGAATCTCAAAAGTAGATTCCTGCGGAATAACCAGCATATTGGTCAGAAGCTGAGGCATACGCACTCTTCCTGTATTTCCGGTTCTCAATGCTCCGTTTGCATTTGGGAAAACCGCACGAACGCTGATGGCTCCGGTAGTTTTATCAAACTGCCCGTCTACAATACTCATTTTACCTTTTTCAGGATAAATGCTGTTGTCTGCGATTACCAGGTCTACCATCGGCATGTTTTTCAGTTTCTCATTTAGAGTCGCTCCGGGATATTTTTTCTGAAAAGCAATAAAATCCAGTTCGCTTAATGAGAAATAGGCATATATCTCGCTGATGTCTGATAACAAGGTCAACGGGTTGGGATCTGTTCTTGAGATCAGGCTTCCTTTTTTATAAGGGATTCTTCCTATATAGCCGCTTACAGGAGCTGTAATGGTTGTAAATCCTACGTTGATCTTAGCGCCACCTACAGAAGCTTTTGCCTGTGCTGCAGATGCTACAGCGGCTGCATAATTGGCTTTTGCTGTTTTCAGCTGTACATCAGAAACCACTTTTGCAGCAACCAACGGCTGAAGTCTGTCAACTTCCACTTTAGCTTTCTGAATATTGGCATTGGCCGCCTGTAAATTGGCCTGAGCCATATTCATCTGTTCACCATATGCTCTTGAATCTATTTTGAATAAAGGTTGTCCGGCTCTTACATAGGCGCCTTCTTCCACATAAATTCTATCTAAATATCCGTCTACCTGAGATCGTATTTCTACATTGTTTTTCCCTTCTAATGCAGTCGGAAATTCCTGATATGTCGTAGCTGGAGAGGTAATCACGGTGTAAACCGGCAATTCTGGCGCAGGAGGGGCTTGGTTGGAACCTTCCGCGGCCTTACTGCAGTTCTGTAAAAGGATAATACTTGAGATCAGTACAATAATCCTTGTTTTTCCAGGTATTTTCATTTTAAGTTTAATTTTTTAATGAAGTGTTGAATTAAGTAAATGTTGTTTTTGAATAAATTCCGTTAATTTTTCTAACAGTGTTAATGATTAGTTCAAAAAAAATTATAGAATTTGTAATAAATGGTTACATGATCATTTTCATAATAGTTAATGTTTTTAAATGTTGGTTTAGGTATATATAAAATGAGGTGTGTGTTATTTTTTCTAACAGTGTTAATGATAAAGAATGAAATCTTAAGAAATTACGATCTTATTTTGTGATCAGATTCTTGTTTTTATTTGTTTTTTTGTTGAATATTTTTAATATATTCTATGTTATTTTTCCTAACGGTGTTAATTTCAGGTTCAAAAAAAATTTACAAAGATTTAACAAAGGCAGAAACCGTTTCGTCTAAAGTTGTTTTATTCATGGTAGAAGGGATATCATCATTTCGCATCATCATAATAGAAATTAAACCATGTACTGCCGAAAACAAAGCATGAGACATATGACAGGCATTGTCCGGATTTGATCCGTTTTTCTTGATAATTTCGTAGGTACAATCATAAATCAGGTCCTGAAAAGATGAAAATTCTTCTTTCATTAATCCTTTACCGCTGCATTGCATTCCCAAACCAAACATCAGCTGGTAATATTCTTTATTCTTAAAAGCAAACTTCCAGTAAGTATCCACAATTGCAATCAACTGCTCTTCCGGAGTGTCATGCTTTTTCTGAGCTTTCAGTAATTCTATATGTAAACAATGGAAACCATTTAATGAAATTTCATATAAAATAGCTTCTTTGTTTTCAAAATAATCATAAACTACAGGAGCACTATACTCAATAGCATCTGCTATTTTACGTATAGAAAGTGAAGCCCAGCCGTCTGTTTTAGCCAAAGTAAAAGCCGCCTGCAAGATATTTGCACGGATGGATTCCTTTTCTCTTTGACGTCGTTCATGTAAACCCATGATATTTTTTTACTAACAGTGTTAGCAAAACTACAAAGATTAACTAATATCTTCCAAATAATATTTAAACTTTAACATTTAACTCAACTTTATAACAACCTGAATTGCCAGTCATAAAAGAAGTTTTATCTTTGCTGATAAAGAAAATAAAGGATATGAATACGCCCTCCAATATGTTGGCATTAGGAACAAAAGCTCCGTTTTTTGAGCTTCCTAACCCGTCGAAAACTAACGAAATTCAGTCATTGGATGATCTGAAAGGAGAAAAAGGAACTCTGGTTATTTTTATGTGTAACCACTGTCCGTTTGTACTTCACGTGATTGATAAGCTTAATGAGCTTTACGAAGATTACCAGGAAAAAGGAATAGAATTTATTGCGATCAACGCGAATGATGTTGAAAAATATCCTGCAGATGCTCCGGAAAAAATGATTGAATTCCAGATTGAAAGAAATTTTGATTTCCCTTATCTGTATGATGAAAGCCAGGCGGTTGCAAAAGCTTATGATGCTGCATGTACACCGGATTTTTATTTCTTTGATGAAAAGCTTGACCTTATTTACAGAGGCCAGATGGATGATTCAAGACCTGGAAACAATAAAGATGTGACCGGTGAAGATCTGATCATTGCTTTTGAAAACCTTTTGTTGGGAGAACCTCAGGAAGAAATCCAGAGACCAAGCATGGGCTGCAATATCAAATGGAAATAATATCAATACATTGAGAGTTGAAGGTTATCAGTTGATAGCCTTTGCCTGCTGATATAAATAAGCTGTTTAATTTTTTTAGACAGTTTATTTTTTTCTTATAGCTTCCTGATTACATAGATTTTTATAACGCAAACATCTGCCAGATCTGCTCAATCTGCGAGAGTATAAACATACACAAGTGTTTGTACTTGTTTTTTTGACCAATTGCCACCCAATCAGTAGAATATTTTAACATAAATAAGTATTGGAAATATCAAGCATTAAAGCTAACCTCAGCTAAAATTTCAAAATCTACACACTCACCTTATTATGTGAGAAATTCTTAATAAACTCCGAAGGAGTTTTCTCCGTATACTTTTTAAACATCCGGTTAAAATAAGTCACATTATTAAAACCACAGCTGTAACTGCATTCCGAGATCGCCTTATCCTGAGCCATTAATAAACAGGCTTTATTGATGCGGTACCGGTTGACAAATTCAGTAAACGTAATCTGAGTGGCTTTCTTGAAGAAATTGCAAAACGCAGGTAAGGTAAGATTAGCCAGCTGAGCCACATCTTCTATATTAATATCCTTCTCATAATGGTTTTCTACGTAAGTGAAAATATTTTCAAGCCGCGTCTTATTTTTAGAAATAATCGTGTAAGGCATAATCTCATTATTAAGAAGCCTGTAATCTTTACGTGTGGAAAGGTCAAAAATAACTTCCAGAAGCAGAAGATATCTTTTGTAACCTTCATATTCCAACATCTTTCTTAATTTTGGGAGCAATGCTTTTTTAGTAGCTGTACTAAATAGAATACCATATTTGGATAATTCAAGAAGGTTTTTAATAGATCTTGCCTCCACTTCTTCCTGAGGAAACTGCAGGATTTCTTCTTTGAACTGCAATACAATCTCTTCATGCGGATCAATCGAGTTGAGACCGAATCCGGAATGGGGAATATTCGAACCGATAAGCACCAGGTCACCATCAGAATAATTACTTTTATGATAACCTACATGTCTGGTTCCGCTCCCGGAAACAATACATACCAGCTCAATTTCCGGATGGTAATGGTACTCCCATTTGAATTCCGAAATAGGGGCATCATTATGTAAGGTACGAAAAGAGCTCTTTTCATCGGCAATTACCCTTTCAAAACTAACTTTCATTCAATTAACAATATTTCTGCTCTAAAAATAATAATTATATTAATATAGTTCAAATATTGATTTACTGTGTTAAATTAACGTTAAGCTAAATGCTTCTATCTTAGCCGCAAAGAAATTGTTAATGAGAAATTTCAACATCCGGGCAATCTTATTTTTAAACTATTTTGTTTTTGCGATTCTGCTCAATTCTGTAGGAACGGTTATTCTTCAGGTGCAGCAGAATTTCGGAATTTCAAAATCATCAGCAAGCGTTCTGGAAGGATTCAAAGATCTTCCGATTGCAATCTGTTCGTTTATTTTAGCCTCATTTTTACCGAAGATAGGAATCAAAAATTCAATGCTGATTGCGTTGTTTCTGGTAAGCTGTATGTGCTTTGTGATGCCTTTTTCAAATGATTTCTGGTTTTTTAAATTATTGTTTGCCATTGTAGGAGTTTCATTCGCGCTGATAAAAATTTCAGTTTTTACCTCTATTGGGCTGGTTACCAAAACAGATAAAGAGCACTCCAGCTTTATGGGATTTTTAGAAGGTTTTTTTATGATTGGGGTACTGGCAGGAAATGTATTGTTCAGTTTATTTATCGATGATCATAATCCGAAGTCTACCCATTGGCTAAATGTTTATTGGGTATTGGGCGGACTTTCCTCATTATCTTTCCTCTTTCTTTTCTTTTCGAAACTGAATGAAAAAGAAGCCAGAAGTGAGAAAACCGATCTGTTGGGCGACCTTAAAAACAGTGTAAGCTTATTCAGCTATAAAAAAGTACTGTTCTTTTTATTGTGTGCATTCCTTTTTGTGTTGGTAGAACAAAGCTTTCAAACCTGGACCCCGACTTTTTACAAGGAAATACTGAAGGTACCGACTTCTATGAGTATTCAGGCCGGAGCAGTTCTGGCGGGTGCTTTTGCCCTGGGCAGGTTTTTATCCGGTTTTTTCTCCAAAAAATTCAGCTGGATTTATGTGGTTTCCTTCTGTGTTGTGGGATTTGCTGTCAGTATTTTATTGGTATTGCCTTTAACGCATAATACCCGCATTGATGGAAATACCGGCTGGCTGAATGCTCCGCTTGTAGTCTATTTATTTCCATTGATGGGTGGATTACTGGCTCCTATTTATCCGAGTATCAATTCAGTGATCCTGGCTTCGATACCGAAATATCTGCATAGTGCCATGTCTGGGCTCATCGTAGTTTTTTCAGCCATCGGCGGAACGATAGGTTCGATTATCACTGGTTTTGTATTCCAGGAATTCAGTGGTCAGAGAGCGTTTTATCTTTCGCTGATCCCGCTTTCCTTATTGGTTATATCGGCAGTTATCATGAATAAATTAAAAATAAATCCTAAAAAATAAATGAATACACAGCTTTATATCAAGGACATTCAGGCCCTTTTTGATGATGTTCAAAGATCAGAAATTTTTGAAGATCAGAAAATGATGACAGATGCGGTGCCTTTATTTTCCATATCCGAGATTAATGGGAAGTATGAAAAGGAAAAACATGAAAAGGATTTTGACTTAAAAGATTTCGTGCTTTCAAATTTTGATTTTTTAGGAGCGAAAATATCAATTCAGAGAGAAGATCAGTTGCCCATACAGGAGCATATCGAAAAACTCTGGGATGAGCTTACCCGTACTGCTTATGAAGAAAAAGGAACACTTTTGAAACTTCCGAAACCTTATGTGGTTCCCGGCGGACGCTTCAATGAGTTTTTCTATTGGGACAGCTATTTTATTATGATTGGATTACAGGTTTCAGGAAGAACGGAGATGATGGAGAATATTGTTGAGAACTGTTCTTACCTTATTCAGAATGTAGGATTTGTGCCGAATGCCAGCAGGACACATTTCCTGAGCCGTTCACAGCCACCTTATTTTTCTTTAATGCTTGATCTGCTTTTTGAAACCACAAATGATGAAGAAGTGTACAGCAGGTATCATGATACTTTGGAAAAAGAATATGCATTCTGGATGGATGGCGAAAAAGAGCTGGAGAACGGTTCCTGTACAAAAAGAGTTGTTAAAACTCAACACGGGGATATCCTGAACCGCTATTATGATGCGGAAAATACACCTCGCCCGGAAAGTTATTTAATTGATATCGAAGACAGCGAAAATGCTTCCGGAGAAGAGTTTTACAGGAATATAAGAAGTGCATGCGAATCGGGCTGGGATTTTTCTTCCCGGTGGTTTGCCAACGGAAATACAATACAGACGATAGAAACACTGAACCTTGCTGAGGTAGATTTGAACTGTCTTTTATGGCATCTCGAAAAAACATTGGCAAAATCATCAGCACTTCTAAATCTTTCAGATAAAGAAAATTATTATACCCAAAGAGCAGCAACCAGAAAACAGATAATCAACACTTATTTTTGGGATGAAAATACCGGAATTTATAAAGATTATCACACAAAAAAACACAAAAACACACCTTCTGAACATATTGCTGCTCTTTACCCTTTATTCCTTGGTTTGGCCGATCAGGAACAGGCAAGAGCCGTATCTGAAACCATTGCCGAAAAATTCCTGTATAAAGGCGGTCTGGTAACCACTACAAAAGAATCGGGACAGCAATGGGACCTGCCCAATGCCTGGGCACCTTACCAATGGCTTGGGTTTGTGGCAATGAAAAACTACGGATTCACCCAACTGGCAGATGAAATAAAAAATAACTGGTGCTCTAATGTCGAGAGAGTCTATCACAATACCGGTAAATTAATGGAGAAATATAATGCTGTAGATACCGCAACGATTGCCGGAGGAGGAGAATACCCGAATCAGGATGGATTTGGATGGACAAACGGAGTCTATTTAAAACTTAAACAAAATTAAAATCATACAGCTATGAAAAGTAAATCAATCTTCTTAATTGCCGGCATTGCAACGCTTTATTTCAATAATGCGTATGCCCAGGAAACCGTTCAGGATTCCACAAGAATGGCATCGATTGACCAGGTAGTTATTACCGGAAACTCAAATCCTAAAAAGAAAATAGAATCAAGTACGGCAATTTCTACATTCAGTGCCAAAGAAATCCAGAAGCAGAATCCGATAAGTGCTGCAGCATTATTGCAGAGAGTTCCGGGGTTTGCGGTGGAAACTTCAGGTGGGGAAGTGGGAAACAACCTTTTTGCAAGAGGAATTCCTTCTGCGGGAGCCTATGAATTTGTACAGGTTCAGGAAGATGGCCTTCCGGTTTTTGAAGACGGAGCCTTACAGTTTGCCAATGCAGATAATTTTTTCCGTGTAGATAATTCAGTGAACAGGCTTGAAGCTTTGAGAGGAGGCTCGGGATCTATTTATGCGAATAATTCTCCGGGTGGTCTGATCAACTTTATTACAAGAGAAGGGACGAATGATTTCAGAGGAACAGCCAAGTTGGAAACCAGTACTTACGGATTGATGCGGACTGATCTGAATGTTGGAGGAGCCCTGATTCAGGATAAATTATTTTTCAATGTGGGCGGGTTTTACAGAACAGACAGTGGAATCAGAAAAACAGGTTTTAAAGCGAATAATGGCGGACAAATCAGAATGAATCTGAAATATGTCTTCGATAAAGGCTATGCAAAAGTATACTACAAAAAACTGGATGACAGAAATACATTCTACCTTCCGATTCCTTTGATACAGAACGGAAATGATTTAAAAGAGTTTCCGGGTTTTGATGCCAATTACGGGACATACAGCTACAGAACGATCAGTCAGCTGAATATTCCACAAGTGGGAGGCGGGTTTTTCAACCGGAATTTAGAAGACGGGATTCATCCGAAAGTTGATGTTTTAGGTGCCGAATTCAAATATGATCTTGGAAATAATTTCTCCGTGTTAAATAAAACAAGATATACCGATATCAATATGAATTATACGGGCATATTCCCGGCAGGCGGACCTCAGCTTGCTGCAGATTTTGCCAATGCCAATGGAATAACCGGAAGTAATTACCGTTATTCTTTAGTCGGTAGCGGAGCACTGGTAAATCCTCAGTATGTACAGAAATTAGGTTTCTGGGCCATTGATAAGCAAATGAATAATTTTGTGAATGACTTACAGTTCAATTATAAATTTGATAAAGGAAATGTGACGGCAGGTTTCTATAAATCTAATTGGAAATCCCATCAGTACTGGAACTGGAGTAATATTCTTACTACGGCTACCGACCGCCCTCAATTGCTGAATCTTGTAGATACTTCTCTTAACCCGACAGATGTCGGATATTCTAAAACCTACAACGGAGTGACAGATATGTCTTTCTTAATAAGAGATTCCCAAATTCAGGGGAGCTTGAATGATGTGTATCTGAATTTAGATTATAATATCACTGAAGATTTAAGCTTCAATGGCGGAATCCGCTACAGCCGTGATTTCTATAAAGGATATGCCGTAAATACCACAACCTCCAATCTTGATAATTCAGGATTGACTACAGACGGGACACACAGCTTTGCAACGACCACGGCAGATGATAATATGGCAGTGCTTGGAAACCGGTACACCTACTGGAATTATGATGTGGATAAAGTATCTTATACTGTAGCATCAAACTATAAAATCAATAAGGAAAATGCAGTGTATGCACGATTTTCTCATGGTTTCAGATCTCCGAACGAAGAAGCATACTATAACAATATCGGGAGTTTAAATAAAATAGAACCGGTATCTACCAACCAGCTGGAAATCGGATACAAATATTATACACGTACTTTTGATATCGGGGTGATTCCTTTTTATTCCACATTGAAAAATCTTTCGTTTACCGATGTATTCTCTGACGGAACTTCAGAAAATAAATTTGCCAACACCACAAACCTTGGGGTAGAAATTGAAGGTTTTGCAAGGGTATTCAACAACTTGCTTGAAGTGACCTTCAACGGAACTTTCCAGAATCCGAAATATAAAAACTTCACCGGTACCAATGCAGACGGAAGCACATTTGATTATGACGGCAACCAGGTAAGAAGAATCCCGAAATTCTATTTTAATATTTCACCTGCCGTAAATATTACCAAACAATGGCGGGCATACATAAGCTATAACTACTATGGTAAACGTTTCCAGGATGAAGCGAATAAAGATAACAATACTTTGCCTTCATTCAGTGAATTCGGTGCAGGAACTTCCTATCAGTTAGGAAAAATCCGGTTTGCCATTGACGGAACGAATATCTTCAATACAATCGGGATTACTGAAGGAGATCCAAGATCACCATTAACAGGAACCGGAGATATCAGAATGGCAAGGCCGATTATGGGAGCCACCGTAAGAGGATCAATCACTCTGGATTTCTAAACACAAATTTCTTGATAACAAACAAAAACCGTCGGATCTTTTTCTGACGGTTTTGTTTTATTTAAATGCTTAATCTGTTCTTCAAAGGAATTTCAGTTAAGGAATGGATAAATATCAAATAAGTATGTTTTATTATTTAGATCTTCATGAAATAAAAATCAGCCAATAACATCCACCTCAATTAACCTTTCAACTGTCAACTCTGACCTCTCAACTAATTAAGAAAAGGATTATACTGTTTTTCAAATCCGATCGTAGTAGGATTCCCGTGTCCTGAGAAAACCTGGGTCTCATCATCCAGAATAAAAAGCTTTGTTTTGATCCCATCGATAAGCTGTTCGTAGTTTCCTTTATACAGATCTGTTCTTCCGATGCTTCCTTCAAAAAGCACATCTCCTGAAATCATGAACTTCTGATTTTCATTATGGTACACGACACTTCCCGGAGAATGTCCCGGAACATGATAAATTCTGAATTTTTCACCGTCAAGATCAAGCTCGTCACCTTCATTAATATATTCAATATCAACTTTTACAGGACTAATATTCATCCCGAATCTGATTCCGCTTGCCTGCAGCATATCCAGAACTTCCTGGTCTTCTTTGTGCATAGTCACAGGTACTTTAAAGGTATC
The DNA here is from genome assembly GCF_041224435.1 of Chryseobacterium tongliaonense. Lineage (NCBI taxonomy): Bacteria > Pseudomonadati > Bacteroidota > Flavobacteriia > Flavobacteriales > Weeksellaceae > Chryseobacterium > Chryseobacterium tongliaonense. The sequence goes on from NZ_JBGFFD010000016.1 coordinate 30,401, forward strand.
GAAAGCCCACTGCAAACCAAAAACATGATCAATATGGGCATGAGTCAAAAGAATTTTCTGAATTTTTAACCCGTTTTCAGTGATAAAGTTATGAATGGCCTGAGTTTCCTGTCCGTTCATATTTCCCGGATCGATCAGCCAGGCATTTTTATTTTCGTTATAAAGGATGTAGGTATTTTCGCTTGCAAAATTGAATACGAAGCCTTGTATCTGAAGCATATGGAGAATATTTTTTTATCAAAAATACGATATTATAAAGAAAATGACGATTTTTCGTTATCTTCGTCATAATGAAAACTTTGCGAATATTTTTACTTTCTTTAAGCGGATTGGTTTTTGGGCAAAACATCCAAAGTATACAGCTATTCAATCCTCAGACCAATGATGAGACACCGGTGATCAATTTTAACCAGACCCTGGTGCTGAGTTTTGACGATCTTACCAATTCCAGCGAGATTTACAGGTACACCTTAAAACATTATGACAGAAACTGGAATGATGATAATCTTTTCTTTACGGAATTTGCGAATGGAAGCTTAAACGGTCTGCTGGATAAATTCCAGTATTCGTTTAACACTTTGCAGGCCTATACTCATTATACCTTAACGTTTCCGAATGAGAAAATGCAGCCTAAGATTTCCGGGAATTTTGAGCTGATCGTCTATAAAGATTCAGCTGATAAGCCGCTTTTCAAAAAAAGGTTTTTCCTGGTAGAAGACAATGCTACGCTGGCTTTAAATGTTTCAAGAATAGCAGATTCAAAAAATCCGAATGTAAATCAGAGAGTAGAAGTGCAGGCTGTTTCCAAAACCGGGGATTTGTCTTCCAATGTAAATTCAATGAGTTTAAACGTAATGCAGAATAATAATTTCAATGTTGCGGTTAATAATCTGAAGGCAAGTACCACATTAGGAAATAAATTGCTTTTCCAGCAAATGAATCTTACGTTTCCCGGGAATAATGAATTTTATTACTTCGACAATAAAAATATGGATATGGCAGCGGATATGGTTCGTGCGACGGAAATAAAAGACGGAATAAACCAGACCTATCTGCATGCGGTTTGGGCATATCCTTTAAATTATCAGTATCAGCCCGATGTAAACGGTGCGTGGTATTACAGAAGGAATGATCTTGGTCTTGAAAGAAATGCGGAAAGGGAAGCCGATTATTCGTGGGTATATTTTTCATTAGATTCCGATCCTCTGGATAAAGAAATTTATGTACTGGGCGGATTTAATAATTTCAAAGCATCCAAAGAAAACCAGATGCAATATGACGCTGCCAACAAACAATATGTAGCTAAAATATTTTTAAAGCAGGGTTTCTATAATTATATCCTCGCAACAAAAGAAAGCAACGGAGCTCTGAATTTCGGAGAAATCAACGGAAATTTCTGGCAGACTGAAAACCTGTATCAGGCGTTCCTGTATTATGCACCATTCGGAAGAAATTATGATGGTCTTATGGGATATGGGGAATTCAGGACACCTGTAAAATAGAGCAGTTATTAGAAAAGCTTATAAGAAATGTAAATTTAAAACCTTATAGGTTTAAGAAACCTATAAGGTTTGTTGTTGCACAAAGGCAACTTAATATATAATAATAGTCTAAGCCTTAAACTCTGAACTTAATACTAAATTCAGCTTAATTCTTTAAAAATTGCAGTTACCAGTAGGCTTTCATTATTTTCAACGATATAATGAATGTGAACCGGAAAATTCTGCATAGCCATCTGCCCGAGTTTTATTTCCTGCATCTCCGGATTTTCCAGGATCTGACTGACAGATTTTTTAAGGTCGTCGAGGAAATCGATTCCCTTATTTTCTTTTTCCGCATTGAAAACCCTCATCAGTAACCTTATGTCATTTTTTGCAATGGAGGACAGAAATACTTTCATCATGCAAAACTCTTTTTCAGCTCAGAAATGTTTTCATAAAAATCAAGCCTTGTCTTTGGATTCTCCGTATGGAACTGAATTCTGTACAAAACTTCATCAAGCTGAAACTGTGGAATAGAAGATTGATTCTGAATTTCGAAACTTTCTACTATTCTTGCAAAAGACTCCAGTAACTCAGGAGTAAAATTTTCAATCTTACGTTTTAAAATTTCGACGGTAGTACTCATCATTATTATTTTTTAAGGTTAATAATGTTTTTTGATGGGGTAAAGTTATGAAAAATAATTAATTTTTGAGTTTTATTTTTAAAATAATAGGGGTTATTGTTATTTTATTGTATTTATTTTGGTTTTATAGGTGTAAATTAAGGGGTGTGTCTTGAATTTATTTATTTTAAAGAGTTGGAGATTCTCTGTAATGAAAATTCATTTCAATACATAAAAAAGCCTTCATCGTAAAATGAAGGCCGATATATATATATGTTTTGATTAAACCAGATAGAAGTCGTTCAATTTTTCCTCACATAAGGTTTTTACCACTTCAATCCATCGGTCTTCATCATTTAAACAAGGAATGTAATGGAAGTTTTCTCCACCGCCATGTAAGAATTGCTCTTTCCCTTCAACAGAGATCTCTTCTAATGTTTCCAGACAATCTGAAACGAAAGCAGGACATACAATAGCCAGGTTTTTGACTCCTTTTTTAGGAATCGTTTCCAGAGTTTCATCAGTATAAGGCTCAATCCATTTATCTTTTCCTAATCTTGACTGGAAAGAAACGATTGTTTTTTCTTTCGGTAAGCCCATTTTTGCAATGACAGATTCTGTGGTTTTATAACACTGATGTCTGTAGCAATAGGCATTATGAGTATCTACTTTGCTGTTGATACAATTTGCATCATCAATTTTGCAGGTTTTTGAGGGATCGGTTTTATAAATATGTCTTTCGGGAACTCCGTGGAAAGAGAACTGTAAAGCATCAAAATTTTCAGGAAGCTTTTCTTTAATGCTTTCTGCAAGGCAATTGATGTAGATCTCTCTGTCGTAGAACGGTTGTATATAATTAATCTTGATATCCGGAAACTTCTTTTTCCTTACCTCTTCAGCCTGCTCAATCACTGTTTCAGTCGTACTCATCGCATATTGCGGATACAATGGAAACAGGACGATCTCAGAAACACCTTTGTCAACCAGTTTCTGAATTCCGGCTTCAATGCTTGGCTGTGCATACCTCATTCCGATTTCTACGGGAACATCCACAAGCTTCTGAAGTTTTTGCTGAATTTTTTCGGTGATGACGATTAATGGTGATCCCTGATCTGTCCATACCGTTTTATAGGCTTCCGCAGATTTTGCAGGTCTGGTATTTAAAATAATCCCACGTACCAGAAGTGCGCGGAAGATCCACCGGTAATCAATTACCCTTTCATCCATCAGGAACTCATCCAGATATTCCTTTACATCATTTACGGCTGTAGATCTTGGTGATCCGAGATTGACTAATAAAATTCCTTTTTTTGAATTTCGGGATTCGTTCTGCAAAATTTTCTTTTTAAATTAATAACCGTCGATTATCCGTTAACTGCCTCCACTTTCTCTACCAGATCCGGAACGAACTGTTTTAAAATGTTTTCAATTCCGTTTTTTAAAGTAGCTGTAGAGCTTGGGCATCCTGAGCATGCTCCCTGTAAAAGCATTTTTGCTGTTTTATGTTCCTGGTCGTATTCCATTAAAGAGATTTTTCCTCCATCATTTTCTACTGCCGGAGCAACATATTCATTCAGGATATCGGAGATTTTTTGTTCATCATCCGTATATTCCCTGTTAATGATCTTTTCCACAGGATTTTCATGCTTCTGGGCTTCAATATTTGAAATTTCACCACCGTTTTGTAAATATTCGGCGATCAAAGCACGAACAGCCATCATCACCTGATGCCATTCCACAGAATTATCTCTGGTTACCGCCACAAAATTATCGGAAATAAAAACCTCCTTAGCAAAATCAAACTCTTTAAAAATAGCCTGTGCCAAAGGAACTCCTTCTGCTTCATCTCTTGATTTTACCTCCACGAAACCTTCCAGTAATAATTTATTGGAAACAAATTTCATTACATTAGGATTAGGCGTCATCTCAGCATAAATCTGATACATTTCCTTTTTCTTCTGAAGATAAATTCTCGGATTCGCAAGAAGTTCGTCCTCAATTACATTTTTCAGGCTTTCAGCTACATGTTCCCATTCCATAGTGTCCTGCTTGGCAACCGCTACAAAATTGGCAGTAATAAAAATCCTTTCTACAAAAGGGTAATTGAAAAGTTCCTGGGCAATAGGAATTTCCGAGATATCTGAATTTCTGTCCAACTCTAAAGATCCCGGAATCAAATTATAATCCGCTACAAATTTCATCACTTTTGGGTTTTCTGTTGGTTCTATAAGAATCGTACGCATTTTTTCGTTAAATTTGAGATACAAAAATACGCATTAGAAGTTAGAAGTTAGAGATAACGAGTTAGATTTTCGCTATCACTGTAATTTAAAATGGTGAAGGCAGGATTTAATTTTCAAATTAACTCATTTTCAAATTCTCAAATTAAAAAATATGGCACTTGTAAGAGAACTTTTAGGGAAAACACCGCAAATCGGTGAAAATACTTTTTTGGCAGAAACGGCAACGATCATTGGTGATGTTACCATGGGAAAAGATTGCAGCATTTGGTATAATGCAGTGATAAGAGGCGATGTTAATTATATCAGAATGGGAGATAAGGTGAATGTTCAGGATAATGTCATGCTCCACTGTACGTACGAAAAATATCCTCTGGTGATTGGAAATAATGTTTCCATCGGGCATAATGCAATCGTTCACGGGTGTACGATTCAGGATAATGTACTGATCGGTATGGGGGCAATTGTAATGGATGACTGCCTGGTAGAAGAAAACTCAATCGTTGGTGCCGGTTCGGTCGTTACCCAGGGAACTCATATCAAATCCGGTGAGGTTTGGGGCGGCGTTCCTGCAAGGAAAATCAAAGATATCAATTCCCAGTTACTGGAAGGAGAAGTCAACAGAATTGCTGATAATTATGTGAAATACTCTTCGTGGTATAAAGGATAGAAACTAGAGGTTAAAAGTTATGAATTATGAATTATGAGTTATGAGTTAGAAGTTTGTGGAAGTTTTAATTACTGGATAATTGACGATTCACTTGCGAAGCAAATTCACCATTAACTATTCACCTTCACGATTGACCTATTCATGATTGACAATCTCAGCTCTTGACATAAAAAAATCTCCTTCTCAGCAGAGGGAGATTTTGTTTTTCCTTAGTGATAAACTCCTTTGAGTTTAGAATGTGTATTTATGATCAGGGATAAGTAACTTCTGCTTTTCCGTCATTACATTTTATTCCTGTAGGTTCCGCGATCATTGCGCAGTCCGAAACAATAGAATATTTCTTGTTAAATTCTGCTTCTTTACTATTATAATCTTCTATTTTCGGAAGAATTGTAGTTTCCAGTTTCTTAGGATAAGCAATATAGGTTTTAGGTCCGCCACAGGCTTTTGATCCCATTGGTGACGTTTTCCAGTCATCAGGATTGGTACAGGTTTCCTGGGCGATCTCCTTTTCGATTTCAGATCTCAGTTTTTCCAATTGAGTCTCATCATATTTCTGGCTATTTTCATCAACAGGTCTTTCGGAGATGTCTTTGGGTAAATTGGTATTGACGTTTTTTGTCGTATTACAGGAAACCAATGCAAATGCAGTACATAATGCAAAAACCGGAATCTGTAAGCGTAAATATTTCATATAAACTTTTTTTCTTTTCAATAATTTTCAAAACTTATGCCAAGATAAAAATTTTTAGATTGATTTCCGTAATTTTGACAGCGATGAACAATCATTTTTTTGACTTAATAGAGCATACCAACAGAAGTGTTTTTCTTACAGGAAAGGCAGGAACAGGTAAAACAACTTTCCTGAATGATTTTGTAAAGAAAACAAGAAAGAAACATATCGTACTGGCTCCTACCGGGATTGCAGCGATTAATGCAGGCGGAGTTACCATTCATTCCATGTTTGGATTGCCGTTAAGAACTTTTTTACCGACCACAGACCGTATAGACGGAAGTTTGGCAAATAATATTGCCGATCTGATGCCGCATTTCAAATACAGAAAAGATAAACTCAAACTTTTAAGAGAAGTTGAGGTCATCATCATTGATGAGGTTTCCATGCTGAGAGCCGATGTACTGGATATGATGGATTTTTCTTTACGGTTTATCAGAAGGAACAATCAACGGTTCGGTGGAGCTCAGATGTTATTCATTGGTGATCTGTACCAGCTTCCGCCGGTGGTAAGAGATGAGCATATTTTAAAATTATGCTATCAGTCACCTTTCTTTTTTGACAGTCTTGCGATAAAAGACATTCCGATTATTACGATCGAGCTGACAAAAGTATACAGACAGTCTGATGAAGAATTCCTGGATATTTTGAATGCAATCCGGGATGGAGATGTTGCCAACATCGATTTTGATCATCTTAATGAAAGGTATGATCCCGATTTTGAAACGGGAACAGAATCTTACGTTTACCTGTGTTCACACAATAAAATGGCGGATGAGATCAACCAGGAGAAACTGGCAGAAATAAAAGTTGATCCTGCAACCTACGAAGCTAAGCTATTTGGAGAATTTAAAGAAAACCAATTTCCGAACGAGCAGTTTTTAGAATTAAAAATAGGAGCTCAGATTATGTTTATCCGGAATGATATTTCTCCGGAGAAAAAATATTTCAACGGAAAATTGGGTGAGATTGTAGCGCTGGATGAAAATGAAATCAGGGTTGTTCTCGACGGAAGCGAAAGGGAAATCGTTGTAAAAAGAGAAGTCTGGGAGCAGAAAAAATATTTCCTTGATACCGATAAAAACATTAAAGAAGAGGTATTGGGAAGTTTCGAGCAGTTTCCGATAAAACTGGCCTGGGCAGTTACAATTCATAAAAGTCAGGGACTTACGTTTGATAAAGTGATCATTGATGCCGGGAAAAGTTTTACAGCCGGTCAGGTATATGTCGCATTATCGCGTTGCCGTACACTGGAAGGGATTGTTCTGAAATCTAAAATTACACCTGAAGTTATTTTTAAAGACAACAGGATCTTGCAGTTCCAGGGAGCTACTATTGCGAACGATAATGTTGAAACAATTTTAAACCAGGAGAAATACGATTACAGTATCAGAAAGGTACTTCGCACACTTGATTCAAGATGGTTTTTGCATGAAGTGGAAGAATGGAATAAACTTTCAGTCACTACAAAAAGTATTGACACCGTTAAAACCCATCAGCTTTATATCCAGTTAAAGCACGAGGTGACCCAATTGGGTAAAATATTTGAAAAGCTGGAAAAGATTTTATTTCAGAAAGTGACCCTGTTTATCAGTAACCAGGAAGAATGGTCTGAGATTGAAAGCAAAGCAAAAGGAGCTGTTAATTTCTTCTTTACCGGAATCAGGGATAAGGTTTTTAATCCCTTGAAGGAATTTTATTCAGAAATAAAAGGAACGAAAGGTTTAAAGCAATACAACGAAGAATTTAGAGTCTGGCTGGAAGATATCGAAGAATACCTGAACAGCTTAAAAGATATTCATCTTTTGGAAACTAAGCTTTTAGATGAGAAGAACGATAAGGAAGTCAGTATGAAAGTTGCTAAAGTTCCGTCACAGGTTCTTACCTTCCAGTTATTTGAACAGGGAAAAACCATTGCTGAAATTGCACTGGAAAGAGGATTGGTGAAGGAAACAGTAATCGGGCATCTGGCCAAATTTGCAGAACAGGGATTGCTGGATATTTCAAGAGTGATTACTTCGGATAAGATCAAAGCTTTTGAATTGGAATTCAATAAAAATCCGCACGAAACCCTTTCGGAATGGAAGGCTGCATTACCCAATGAATTTGAATTTAATGAAATCAGGATTTTGATTAACCATTATAATTATAAGAAAAATAAAGGGAACTGATGTTTTGAAAAAAGCTTTTAATAGTTAATTGGAAAATCAATTATCAAAAGCTTTTTACTTCTATTTATTCAATAAATCCTGATTGATTCTATAGCCGACAATTTTAATGACACCATTTTCTTTTCTCATTGAAAAGGTCTCCTGTGTTATACCCATTCCTCTTTTAACATCATAGATCAGTACATATTCACTTCGCGGGTTGGTTCCTTTGGCAACAAAAGTTTCCCATTTCACAAGATTATATTCTATAATCGGACCTACCTCAGTTTGAGAAACGGTATTCATTTTGTCAAGCATTTCCTTAGGAGTTACTTCAAAAAATTTATCACTAAACAGACTGTAGATTTGATCATAATTAGCTCCGTATCTCAATTCCCAATAGAATTTCTTTGATATTTTTTCTGCGTCATTCTTATCAGATTCTCTGTTTGAAAAAGTCTGATTAAATGAACAGCCGATTAAAAGAAATGAAATAATAAGCAGGTAAATTTTTTTCATTTTAAATATTATTTTCTAGGAAAATATAGTTTTGTTTGATTTGCAAATAAAGTATAATTCGGTCTACAAAAAAAATAAGGAAGATTAAAATTTTTTTAATAGTTTTTTCCCCACAACACTTATCAGACTTATCAATTACAAAAAGTAACTAATGCGATTTATTAGTCTTACATTTGTTTGGTTTTAAACCTAAAATTTAAAATATGAAAAATTTTGAAATATCGGTGTTGGATCTTGCCCCTGTAAAACAAGGAAAGACGATTCACGATAGCTTTCAGGACAGTTTATCTTTAGCAAACCATACTGAAAATTTAAATTATAAAAGATTCTGGCTTGCGGAGCACCATAATATGGAAAGTATCGCCAGTTCTGCAACCTCCGTACTGATCGGTTTTATCGCCAACGGAACAAAAAAAATAAGAGTCGGTTCCGGTGGAATTATGCTTCCGAATCACAGCTCTTTAATTGTAGCCGAGCAATTCGGAACGTTGGAATCCCTTTTTCCGGGAAGAATTGATCTGGGATTAGGACGTGCTCCCGGAACAGATGGTTTGACGGCTCAGGCGCTAGGAAGGAATCCTGCTATCATTAATGAACAGTTTCCAAGACAGATCCTTGAGCTTCAAAAATATTTTTCTAAAGAAAATTCGGATGCTTTAGTACGTGCGATTCCCGGTGAAGGACTGGATATTCCACTTTATATCTTGGGATCAAGTACAGACAGTGCATGGTTAGCTGCAGAGCTTGGTTTACCTTATGCTTTTGCGGGACATTTTGCACCTGAACAAATGGAATTGGCTTTCAATATTTACAGGGAACATTTTGAACCTTCAAAACAACTGGCACAACCTTATATTCTGGCTTGTGTCAACGCAATTGCAGCCGAAACTTCAGAAGAAGCCCACAAACTTTCCACGACGTTGTTCCAGGCATTTATTAATATTGTAAGGAATGACAGAAAACCTTTCGCACCACCTGTAGATGATATGGATGATATCTGGTCACCGATGGAAAAAGCTGCTGTTTTACAAAAACTGAGATACAGTTTTATCGGAGATCAGTCTGAGATTGAAGAGAAGCTAAAAAGCTTCCAGGAAAGATTTAATGTGGATGAACTGATCATTAATTCTCACATTTACGATCATCAGAAAAGACTGGATTCTTATGATATCATCAGAAAGGCTGCAGACTCCTTGTTCAGTGCACAATAAACCGTTTATATTAATTGGCAGATGCTTATTTTTATGAGTATCTTTGCAAAAATTTAAAGTAAAAAATGTCTGATATTAAATTAAATACTATTCCTGAGGCTATTGAAGACCTTAAAAATGGTAAAATAATCATAGTAGTAGATGATGAAGACAGAGAAAACGAAGGTGATTTTCTTTGTGCAGCTGAATTAACCACTCCTGAGCTTATCAATTTTATGGCTGTTCACGGAAGAGGGCTGATCTGTATGCCGCTTCCTGAAAAAAGATGTGATGAGCTTGGCCTTGATATCATGGTAAGCAGAAGCAGTGATCCTAAAGAAACAGCTTTTACCGTTTCTGTAGACCTTCTTGGAAATGGTACTTCTACAGGTATTTCTGCAGGAGACAGAGCCAAAACGATTCGTGCTTTGATGGATGAAAAATCAAAACCTACCGATTTTATGAGACCGGGACATATTTTCCCGCTTCGTGCTAAAAAAGGAGGCGTTTTAAAAAGAGCCGGCCATACGGAAGCTGCTATTGACCTTACGCATTTGGCAGGATTAAAAGAAGGTGGAGTGATTTGTGAAATCATGAATGAAGATGGTACAATGTCCCGTTTGCCGGATTTGTATGCCTTTGCCCAGAAACACGATATGAAGATTGTTTCCATTGAAGACCTGATTCATTATCAGCTTAAAAAAGGAAACCTTATCGACAGGCTTGAAGAAAGAAAAGTGAAAACTTATTACGGTGAATTTGATTTTTACGCTTTCAGAGAGACTTCTAATGAACAAATCCATTTTGCACTGGTAAAAGGAACATGGACTGTTGATGAGCCTGTTTTGGTGAGGGTACAGTCTTCGGATTCTTATTTTGATGTTCTGACAAGATTAAATAACGGTGAAAAGCCTTTATTAGAGAAAGTAACCAATATGATCAATGAAGAAGGAAAAGGAGTCGTTATTTTCATTAATAATGTTTCCAATTCTGAAAATACATTGAGAAAATTACAGCAGTTCCTGAATTATCAGGACGGACAGGAAAGACATCCCACTTTGGCTTATAATTACAGGGATTATGGGATCGGAACTCAGATTTTAAAGAATCTTGGAATCAATAAATTTAAAGTGATCACTCAAAACCCGAACATCAAACCTCAGGTTGGTGGATATGATGTGGAAGTGACCGAGATGGTTCAATTATAAAATGTGAATAGTGAATGGTCAGTTTGCTTGCAGATGAATTTTTGTAATACTAAGAATTGATAATGAAATGAATTCACAATTGACCATTCACTTCGACGAAATAAAAATGGCCTGATTTGATCAGGCCATTTTTATTTCGTCGAAATTTCTAAATCCATTCAGAAAATCTTTGATATTCATTCTTTTTTTTCCTTCCAATTGTAATTCTAAAGGAAAATAGATTCCGTCCTTCGTATAGATTTTAAAATCATTTTTTGAAATTTCTAAAGTGCCTGCTGTTTGGGCATGATCTGAAATTTCAAATTTTCCACCGAATATTTTCAATCCTTTTTCTTCTTCACCTATTTTCAAAGTAGTGAAAGCTGCAGGATAGGGAGACATTCCAAGAATAAACTGATGGACTTCCTTTGAACTTTTTGTCCAGTCTATCCGGGTATCTTCTTTAAATATTTTATACGCATTTTTAGGGTGTTCAACCTGTGGCTGAGGTTTTTCCTGAATGGAATTTTCTGCAAGCCCGTCAAGTGTTTTTACGACTAATTTTGAACCCATTTCCATGAGCCTGTCATGAAGGCTTCCTGCATTTTCATCGGGTAAAATTTCCAGCTCTTCCTGAAGCAGAATATTCCCTTCATCTATTTTCTCGTTAATAAAGAAAGTCGTTGCACCTGTTTTTTCTTCTCCATTGATCACTGCATAATTAATCGGAGCAGCTCCCCTGTAGTCGGGAAGTAAAGATGCGTGAAGGTTGAATGTTCCCATTTTAGGCATCTCAAAAAGGATTTTAGGCATCATTCTGAATGCGACTACAATGAAAACATCGGCGTCCAGCTTTCTAAGCTCTTCTAAAAATTCAGGATCTCTGAGTTTCTCGGGTTGAAAAACAGGAAGGTTATGTTCTACGGCAAATACTTTTACAGGAGACTGATTTATTTTCTGGCCACGTCCGCTCGCCTTATCAGCAACGGTTACAACGCCTACTACTTCATGATGTGATTGATGAACGGCTTCCAGTGAGGTTTTTGCAAACTCGGGAGTCCCTAAAAAAACGACTTTCAATGATTTCATGGTGCAAAGATAGGAGTCTTTTAGATTATTAAAAGATTAAAAGATTAAAAGATTAAAAGATTAAAAGATTAAAAGATTAAAAGATTAAAAGATTAAAAGATTAAAAGATT
>NZ_JBGFFD010000017.1:0-27275 GCF_041224435.1 Chryseobacterium tongliaonense
CTTTTAATCTTTTAATCTTTTAATCTTTTAATCTTTTAATCTTTTAATCTTTTAATCTTTTAATCTTTTAATCTTTTTAAAAATATTGTCCAATTCCGGAAACCCGTTTGTCATTAAAGTATAACAACAAAATTATACACAATGAAAATCACAGTAATCGGCGGTACCGGCCTTATCGGTAGTAAACTTGTCAACAGCCTTAGAAATTTAGGACATGAAGTTCTTGCAGCTTCGCCTAATTCAGGAGTGAATACTCTTACGGGAGAAGGGCTGGACAAAGCACTGGAAAATACTGACGTCGTTGTAGACGTTGCCAATTCACCTTCCTTTGCGGATGATGACGTTATGAATTTTTTCAAAACTTCCGGCGAAAATTTAATGGCTGCAGAGAAAAAAGCAGGGGTCAATCATCACATTGCACTTTCAGTTGTAGGGACGGATCGTCTTCAGGAAAGCGGGTATTTCAGGGCAAAACAGGTTCAGGAAGACATTATCAGAAATGCCGGAATCCCTTATACGATTGTTCATTCCACACAGTTTTTTGAATTTGTAGGAGGAATTGTTCATTCAAGTACAGTAGATCACAAAATATTAGTTTCGCCGGCTTTAATTCAGCCTATTGCTTCAGACGATGTGGTAAAAGCGATGACAGCAGTTACAACCGGTGAGCCTCAAAATACAATAGTAGAAATCGGCGGCCCGGATAAAATCAAATTATCTGATCTTGTAAAAAAATACACAACGATCATGAAAAACCCTGATGAAGTGGTTTCAAAACCTGATGCCACTTATTTCGGAGCTCCTTTGAATGATTCAACTTTAGTTCCGGATAACGATGCAAAATTAGGAACCATCCACTACGACGAATGGATTTCAAATCCGGAAAACCAAAGATAAAAGCCAGATCAAAAGTTTTTATTATTAATTTTATATATCCAAATACATTTTATCCAAATCTTTAACATTATGAACGAGTTTTTAATCGCTATACACCGAGACATTATTAATAAAGATGCAAGTCCGTCACCTGAACAAATGCAGGCTTCCATTCAGCCTTTTCAGGATTGGCTGGGCAGTATTGCTGCTCAGAATAAGCTTGTAGCGCCACCCAAGAGATGGGATCTGGGTGGAAGAGTTGTAAAAAACGATACCGTGATCAACGGGCCATATGCTGAAATCAAAGAATCTATCGGCGGAATGTTTATCATTAGAGCCAACGATTATGATGAAGCCGTGGAAATTGCAAAAGGCTGCCCTATCCTTCAATGGGGAGCCAGTGTGGAAGTAAGAATGGCTATCCCACCGGTACAATAAATTATATGATGTCGTATAATGCAGGAGCAGACATTAATACCTAATTTATTCAGAACAGAGTACAGGAAAATTGTTTCCGTGCTCTGTTCCGTATTTGGGATCGATCATATTGAAATCGCAGAAGATATTGTAAGTGATACCTTTCTCACTGCCACCGAATCATGGAGCATCAGCGGAATTCCGGAAAATCCTACGGCATGGCTTTACACCGTTGCTAAAAATAAAACTAAAAATTATTTTAAAAGAGATACCTTATTCCGGCAAAAAATTTCTGCTGAAATAAAATATTCATCTTCCGGGTATGAAGAGTTTGAAATAGATCTTTCCCGTAAAAACATTATCGACAGCCAGCTCGCCATGATGTTTACGATCTGTAATCCTTCCATTTCAAAAGATTCTCAGATTTCACTGGCCTTAAATTTACTTTGCGGGTTCGGAACCCAGGAAATTGCAGATGCTTTTCTCGTCAATAAAGAAGTGGTTTATAAAAGACTGAAACGGGCAAAGGAAAAATTAAAAGCAGAAGGCATAAAAATCGATCAACCTTCAGTTTCACAGATCCATTCAGGGCTGGAAACAGTACTCACAACCTTATATCTGCTATTTTCCGAAGGCTATTATTCAACTTCACAGAATACCGTTCTCAGAAAAGACTTCTGCCTGGAAGCCATAAGGCTCACCTCACTGCTTCTCGAAAATAAATTAACCAACACCCCATCTACTCATGCATTATTATCTTTGATGTATTTTCATTCATCAAGATTTAATGCCAGGATCAATGAAAAAGGCGAAAATATTCTTTATGAAGAGCAGGATGATGCTTTATGGGATTACAATCTGATTGAAAAAGGAATCCGTTTTTTAAATCAAAGTGCTTCGGGAGAGTCTTTAACTAAATTTCATCTGGAAGCGGCTATTGCCTATTGGCACACAAAAAAGCAAGACTCTCACGAAAAATGGGAAAATATTCTGCAGCTCTATAACCAGCTTTTACAGATTGAATATTCTCCTATGGCCGCACTCAACCGCACCTTTGCCTTTGCAAAAGTCCGGGGAAAAGAAGCTGCAATTATTGAGGCCGAGAAACTTAAACTTACTGACAATCCTTTTTATTATTCACTTTTGGGCCATCTTTACACCGATGTTGACAATTCAAAAGCCATACAAAATTTTGAATCCGCTTTACAGCTTTCCAACTCCCAATCGGTTATCAGTACCCTTAAAAAGTATATTGAGAAGTTATCAGAAAAATAAAAACCTGAATTAAACCATAATTTCAACCTATAATCCGTTCTGCTTTCAGAGCGTTTTTTTATGAATAGGTTTAAAACATTGGTGTATATTTGAAATATTACACATAAAAATCACACCATGAAAAAAATTTCAGCTCTTTTAATTATTTTATCCATATTATCCTGTGAAAGTAAAAAAGAAAAGAAAGAAAAATTTTTAAAAGATTTTCAGGAGCAGGCAAAAGAGATGAGGAAAAACCAGATTGATTTGTTTTTAAATGCAACACCCGGATACTTCTCAGCCAAAACCATTCAGGGGAAAACTTTCAATTCACAGGACTACAAAGGTAAAAACCTGGTGATCTTTATTTATGATAAATCTTATCTGAAAAAAAGTGAATCATATGATATGGCGGAAGAATACAATACGCTTTATAATGAATTTAAAAATAACGCGGAATTTATTGGCATTATAGAAGGCTTTATAGAAAATGAAAAAGAGCTGAAAGATTATCTTTCTCATTCGACAGTTCTGTTTGATCAGATTGACAATACCAAATCTTATGATAAATCTGAAAAATTAAACTATAATATATTTTGCAGTCCCGCAAAAATCCTTATTGATGTTAACGGGAAAGTTATCCATTCATCCTGTGGTGGCGGAAACAGTACTGAAATCACCCAAAAGCTGGACAGCATAAAAACGGCTGCTCAATAATCAAATTCAACCCTAACTACGTACAAAATACACTCAAATATATAACAATGAAGAAAGTAATTTTAGATTTAGCGGTAACGTTAGACGGTTTCATCGAAGGCCCTAACGGAGAAATCGACTGGTGCATTATGGATGAAGACATGGATTTTGAAGGATTTTTATCAGGTATAGATACCATATTTTATGGCCGGGTAAGCTATGATGCCTGGGGAAATTATCAACCGGATGAAAATGCAGGCCCGGCAGAACAAAAGCTTTGGTCGGCAGTTCACTCAAAAAATAAATTTGTTTTCTCAAAACAGAACAGAAAGGATGATACGGCCACTTTCGTTAATTCCGATATTGCAGAAAAAGTTGGCGAGATCAGAAAACAGGGTGGAAAAGATATCTGGCTGTACGGTGGAGCCGGCCTGATCAAAACCTTTATTCAGTTAAACCTCATCGATATCTACAGAATATCTGTACATCCGGTTGCTCTGGGTGGCGGAAAACCATTATTTGAAGACCTGAAAGAAAGACTGGAATTACAACTTACCGGAACAAATGTTTTTAAATCAGGAGTTGTACAGCTTATTTATGAAACGAAGAAATAAGCTGAAATCTCTTCTCTATCTCAAAAAACTTCCCGAAATTTGTCATCTGTGCGTTAAATAATCATTAAATGAATTAAAGAACAATTTAAACAAACATACAGTAAAACTTAGCATAAGTTTTCTTCGGGGCAGGGTGCAATTCCCTACCGGCGGTTACAGTCCGCGACTCCTTTTTTAATTAAAAGGACTGATCTGGTGAAATTCCGGAACCGACAGTTACAGTCTGGATGGGAGAAGAAAATGAAACAATCAATAAGGCTATCTTATGGACTTATTGACTTGTATTTCATTTCCATGTACCGAAGTGTATTTTAACTTTTAAAGTAAAATAACATGGAAAAATTATTAGAAAAATTCGGAGTTACTTCCAAAGAACGTGTAGAAAATGCACTTCAGAAATTACAACAGGGCAAAGGAATCCTCTTGGTAGATGATGAAAACCGTGAAAACGAAGGTGATATCATCTTTCCTGCCTCCACAATCACCGAACAGGACATGGCACTTCTGATCCGCGAATGCAGCGGAATCGTCTGCTTATGTATTTCCGAAGAGAAAAGTAAAAACCTTAATCTTCGTCCGATGGTGGAAAACAACAACAGTAAAAACCAAACCGCATTCACCATTTCCATTGAAGCCAGAGAAGGTGTTGAATCCGGTGTTTCAGCAAAAGACCGTGTGACCACGATAAGGACTGCAGTGGCCAAAAATGCAAAAGCTGAGCAGATCGCAAGTCCGGGACATGTTTTCCCTCTGATTGCCAGAAAAGACGGTGTTTTTGAAAGACGCGGACACACTGAAGGCAGTGTAGACCTGGTAAAACTGGCCAATCTCGGGGATGATGCCGTACTTTGTGAGCTTACCAACGAAGACGGATCAATGGCAAGGCTTCCTCAGATTGTAGATTTTGCCACTGAAAAAGAAATGAGCGTGGTCACCATTGAAGATATTTATTCCTATCGTAAAATGATGATCAGCAAGAACTAAAAAAAATATTTAACGCACAAAAATTCCGCCCGGTATACCATATCGGGCGGATTTTTATTTGGTAACTTCTGATTTCTTTCAATGTTCTGTTTTTATATCGCAAAGAAAATTACGAATCGCCCCTATTTTAAGATGAATAAAGTTTTTTAATCTATAAGATAGATTTTCATAAGAATGCTTCATCGCAGCTTTGTTGCTTTCTTTGTTTTTCTTAAAAATGTAGCAGTCGGATTTTAAAAGCTTTGCGTTAATAAAAAAATGATTGAGTTTAAAATAGTATATGGTTACTTTTTATTTAATCTGAATTCTAGAAAGTAGCGGCCGGAGCTGTTGAATTATTCAACTTTTTCTGTAGGTCCGTTTTCTTACCTTTTGAAAAATCATAACTGAATCCCAAGACAAACATTGATTTATTATTCATGATCTGATTGTTCCTGGAATAGTTGACCAGGCTTTCCGGAAGGCTTTTGGTTTTATATTCCGATGGCATCCCAATCCAGTACATCCCAGTAGAAAATGTCCAGTCTTTGTGCTTATAGCTCAGAAAAACGTGATTCTGGTTTTCGTTGGTGCTTAAAAATGCCCCACTCAGGGTATACACCGGAATGTTGATCTGGTATTCCAGGTTAAAAGATTTATATTCTGAAGATAGTACAAAATTATTTCCGATATAATCATTCCTGATCAGTGCGCCGCTGCTCGTTCTTACTGTTTCTGAAGAAGGAGAAATAACCGCTTTGATCACCACTAAATTGCTTCCGAAAGGCTTGTAGGAACCGGACAGCTGAATACCGTATTGCTGTGAATTTTTTGCATTTTCATAAGTAAGCGCATAGCCTCCGAAAGTTCCGTCCAATACATAAAACTGATTAATGGTACGACGGGTATACCGGTAAAACGCATTGGCATTAAAGTCAAAATATTTATTATTGAATGAATAGATCAGGTTATTTCCCCAGGTCTGCTGGGATTTGAGAAACGGATTTCCTTTTTGTACAATATTCGGGGCCATCTGCACTACATTACTGCTGAGTGCGGCACTCCAGGGACTTCTGGGTTTATAGCTGCTTGTAAAACGAAGGCTCTGATTGGCTTTCAACTGGTAACCTAAAATTAATTTAGGGGTAAAAGACCACTCATCAAAAGTATTTTCGGCACTTTTATTATGAATATTGGTCAATCCGGCACCGATACGGTAGGTAAACTGATCAAGCTTTCCGGAAAATTCCGTGTAAAAATACTGTTCAAGATAGTTAACGCTGTACTGCGAAAATCCTGCTAAATTCTGCAAGTCATTAGAAATAGAGGTATTCGAAATACGGTAGCCTGATGAAAGCTTCCCTGCTTTAAAATCATGCGTATGAGCAAGCTCCCCTACAAAACCGGTTTGCTTTGCTTTAAGATTCATATCATTATCAAACACCGGATCACCCGAAGAAGTTACCCATTCTTTCGCAAACTCCATAGTATTGGTTGTAAAATGTGATCCGACAACATTAATGCTCAGCTCATCTTTTTTCCCGATGTTTTTTGAGAAATATAAATCCAGGGTTGGTGTTACATAATCAGAAGATCCGTTTTTCAGCATGGTATGGTCCTCAACAGCATTATCTTTCGTAAAAACGCTTTGCCCGTTCCCTTTAATGAAGCTTGTAAAAATATCCATATTCAGCTTTGCCTGGAAAGAATACTGATCGGGAACCACCCGCGTATATCTCAATGCCACATTCTGGAACGTATACCCGAAATGATCCCTTTTATTTTCATCAGTACGGTAATGCGAATTATCCAGTTGATAATCGTAAATACTGTGTACTTTTCTGTTATCATAATCCCGTAAGTTGATGGAGTATTCCAGACCTAAATTATTTTTTCCTTTGGTATAATTTGCATATGCCGAGCCGTTAACAAAGCCTGTATTTAAGGCCGTACTTACATCAGTTCCGAAAACATATCCTGTTTCTGCAGAACGGGTGATCAGATTAACTACAATATCTGCTCTTGTTGCCCATCTGGCAGGCGGAATATCATAATACTCCACTTTTACCACTTCGCTTGGCAATACACTCCGGATCTGCATATCGGTCGCTTCAATGCCGTTGATTAAAAACAATGTGGTTCCTCCTTTGGTACTGGCCAGTGTATTGGTAACGGGATTAAGCTGCAGTTCAGGAAGTGTTCTCAACAGATCTTTTGCGTACCTGGCTTTTTCAAGCGCTTCTTTATCAAATGTATAAACAGATTTATCAGCAAATTGCTTTTTGCGTTGGGCTTTTAAAATAATCTCCTGTATTTCTGCTGTTTTCGTTTCATCTAAGGTATCTTTTTTCACGTTTTCCTGTGAAAATATAAAAATACCACTCAACAGAAGTACAGAACACATCGCTTTTTTCATATCAGAATTATATATCCGTAAAACAAGCGGTACTCAGCTTTTATTACATGCTATAAAGCTTAAATTAATAATTTCCATTTGAAATCATTTTAAAACGAAAATTATTCTCTAATTGTAAAATTTCATATTATTTTATAAACAACTGGTTTTCTGCCCGTTTTTTGATGGTATTTCGGTACACCAAATTATAATATCATGAAAAAGTACCTCATTTTACTGCTCTGTTTTCTTGTACAGGAAGTCAGCGCACAGGAAGCTATACCCGATTCCCCGCCGGAAAAATTCAATATTATCAAGACAAACGTTACGGCGTATGCATTCAGGAATATCAATTTAGCTTATGAAAGATCGATCAATCAATGGTTTTCCGTTAATTTCTCCTTCGGAACCATGCCTGAGGGGAAAGTTCCGTTTATCAATGCATTTTTAAGCGATGAGGATGAAAAAAGATTTCAGAACCTTGAAGTGAAAGCGGTCAACTTTACCGTAGAACCCCGGTTTTATTTAGGACATGGCTATGGCAAAGGATTTTATATTGCTCCTTATTACAGGTATTCAAAGGTCACTTCCAATACCTTTGATTTTTATTATGATTTTACTGTCAATAACCAGGCAGCTTTCCGGGTTCCTATTAAAGGTTCAGGTTCTGCAAACGGTAACAGCGGCGGATTGATGGTAGGAGTTCAGTTCTTCCTGACCCACAGCAAAAACCTGGTTTTAGATCTCTGGATTGCAGGTGCCCATTATGGCAGCGGAAAAGGTGACTTTGTGATGACCAGTGATTATGTTCTTACTCCTGAAATGCAGGCTCAGTTAAAAAAAGAAATTGAAAATCTGGACATTCCTTTTGTAAAATATACGGTAGAGACCAATGCCAACGGCGCAAGAGTGAAAATTGACGGTCCGTGGGCCGGCTTCAGAAGCGGATTGTCGATTGGATACAGATTTTAAATCGGGATTAAACGTTGTAGCGAAAGCATCTTATGGGAATTTTTTTAATTGCCATTTGATACTTAAGGGAAAAATAAATATCTTTCTCTCATGAATTCATCTCAGATTACTACCGCTCAAAGGATCAAAGCGATTGTCGGTGGCTCCATAGGAAATTTGGTAGAATGGTACGACTGGTATGCTTATGCAGCCTTTGCCATTTATTTTTCCCATTCTTTTTTTCCGGACTCGGATCTTAATGCCCAACTGATGAATACCGCCGGAATATTTGCTGTGGGTTTTCTGATGCGGCCGATCGGCGGGTGGCTTTTCGGGAGTATCGCAGATAAAATAGGAAGAAAAAAAGCAATGACGCTTTCTGTTTTGCTGATGTCATTTGGTTCTTTGCTAATTGCCCTTACTCCTACTTATAAAACAATAGGCATTTTAGCACCTTTCCTGCTTCTTATGGCAAGATTATTACAGGGTTTGAGCGTGGGCGGAGAATATGGTGTTTCGGCAACCTATCTCAGTGAAATGGCAACTGAGAACAGAAGGGGATTTTATTCAAGCTTTCAGTATGTAACCTTAATTGGCGGACAGCTGATTGCACTGGGTATTCAATTGGTTTTACAGAAATTACTTTTAACGGAAGCCCAGCTGGAAGACTGGGGCTGGAGAATTCCTTTTGTAATAGGCGCAATTCTTTCGATTGTTGCTTTATATTTAAGAGCCAACCTTCATGAAACCGAAGCTTTTGAAAACAAAAAACAGGTGAGTGAAAATAAGAAAGGAACTATTCAGGAGCTTCTTAAGCATCCGAAAGCCCTGCTAACCGTAGTAGGATTAACTTTAGGAGGAACACTGGCATTCTATACGTATACTACTTATATGCAGAAGTTTCTGGTCAATACAGTGCATCTTACCAAAGAACAATCTACATTAATTTCATTTATCTCATTGTTTATATTTGCGTGTCTGCAGCCGGTTTTCGGGGGATTATCAGATAAGATCGGAAGACGTCCGTTACTTTTAAGCTTTGGAATCCTGGGAACGATATGTACTGTTCCATTACTTACTGCATTAAGCCATACCACATCAATGTGGGGTGCTTTTTTTCTGATTATGGCTGCCTTAATTATTGTAAGCGGCTACACCTCCATCAATGCAGTTGTAAAAGCGGAACTCTTTCCTTCTGAAGTACGGGCTTTAGGTGTGGGCTTACCGTATGCATTAACAGTTGCTATCTTTGGTGGAAGTGCCGAATATATTGCCTTATGGCTGAAAGAATCCGGGATAGAGCACTATTTCTACTGGTATATTACGGCATGCATCCTGTTTTCACTGATTGTATATGCAGGAATGAAAGATACTAAAGAAAACTCAACGTTAGATAAAGACTAAACTAATTATACTTAAAAACAAGCGCGCCACAGATTCTCTGTGGCGCGCCATTATTTTAATTGTAAGCCTGCTTAAATTTCTGGATCATCGTGTCCAGATTATGCCGCTGTACATACACACTCTTCACATCTTCGTACCGCGGCGATTTATAAAAAACTTCGTGGAAATCCATACTCCCGTTTCCTACTTTCACCACTTTTTGTACTTCGATATCTAATTTTTTCAACTCGTCTTTAAAGACCTGAAATTCATCCTGGATATTATTCATTTATATTTCTTGGATTTAATTTAAAAATTCTTCTTTTACATTAACCACCCTTCATTATTTTGGGTATTCAGTTAAATTTTTAATAAATTTAGTAAAATTTCTAATATAATCATTAGGCTTCTACTTATTTTTTATCATATTTTTGTTACAGTACAAAAACTATACCTATCTATGTAGTTATTAAATAATTGTTAACAAATGAGTTTAAATTATTTTATGTGATATTTTTTTCGTATATGGTATAAAAAGCAATTAAAAATGAATGATTTAACGAATAAAAAACATTGGGAAACCATCTATGAAACCAAAAACCCGGATCAGGTAAGCTGGACCCAGGAAAAGCCGGAAACATCACTTAATTTCATCCGTTCTTCAGGATTTGGAAAAGATGCGAGAATTATTGATGTCGGCGGCGGTGACAGCAATCTTGTTGACTTCCTGCTTGAGGAAGGGTATCGGAATATCACCGTTCTGGATATTTCGGAGAATGCTTTAAAAAAAGCCCGAAAACGCTTGGGAGCAAAAGCGGATCAGGTAACCTGGATCGTTGCAGATATTACAGAGTTTGAACCTGAAGAATCATATGATATCTGGCATGACAGGGCGGTTTTTCATTTTTTAACAACTCCGGAACCGGTCTCAAAATATGTAAGCCTTGTAGAAAAAACCGTAAAAGGAGTTATGATCCTGGGAACTTTTTCTAAAAACGGTCCCGTGAAATGTAGCGGACTTGATATCCAGCAGTATGATGAAGAATCTATGACCGGTTTATTCGAAGACGGCTTTGAAAAAATACAATGCTTTACAGAAGACCACGTTACCCCTTTTAATACCATACAAAATTTTATATACTGTAGCTTTAAAAAACGGTGATATTCTAAAAACTGATTGCTAAATAAAGAGAGCCTTTTGGCCCTCTTTTTTATTGATAATGACTTTACTATTTCAGTTAAGAATTCTGGTTTTCCTCCTCCATTTCCACTTCATGTCTCAGCTGCGCTTTGTAAAGGGTTGCGTAATATCCGTTTTTATCCAGAAGCTCAAGATGCTTGCCTTCTTCAACAATTTTACCATGTTCCATAACGATAATCTTATCCGCTTTTTCAATAGTTGACAGTCTGTGCGCAATAATAATAGAGGTTCTGTTTTTAGTGATCTTCTCTGTAGCTCTCTGGATCAGCTTTTCACTTTCATGATCGATAGAAGAGGTTGCCTCATCCAGAATCAGGATTTTAGGATCAGATAAATAAGCTCTTAAGAAGGATAACAACTGTCGTTGCCCCAAAGATATGGAAGACCCTCTTTCGCTTACCACATAATCATAACCACCCGGAAGCTGCTCAATAAACTGATCTACTTCAATTTCTTTTGCCCCCGCTTTTATTTTATCCAGAGTAATCGTTTCGTCTCCGAAGGCCAGGTTTTCAAAAATGCTTCCATGAAATAAGAAAACATCCTGCAACACGACCCCGATATGGCTTCTCAAATTATACAATTCATAATCTTTCAGATCTACATCATCAACCAGTATTTTCCCTGAATTGATATCATAAAGCCTTGTAATCAGGCTGATAATAGTAGATTTCCCTGCGCCTGTCGCACCCACGATCGCCACTGTTTCTCCGGGATTTACTTTAAAATCAATTCCCTTTAAAACTTCCTGTTTATCATCATAAGCAAAACGTACATTCTCAAACTCGATTTTGCCATCGAAATGATCTTTTTTTATGGTTCCGGTGTTCGGCATTGAATTTTCTTCATCCATCAGTCCCAGTACTCTTTCGGCACCTACAATTCCTCGCTGGATATTGTTGAAACGGTCTGCAATCTGCCTCAAAGGACGGATCAGCATTGAAATATACTGGATAAATGCAATCACTACTCCGGCACTGATTGTAATATATCCGCCATAAAACAGGATAAATCCTATAAAAAGAGAAGAAATAAGCTCAACTACAGGAAAGAATAATGAGAAAATGAAAACCGTTCTCAATAATGCACTTTTCAGCGTTATATTAATATCATCGAATTTTTTAAATTCAGCCTCCTGCCTGTTAAAAACCTGGATGATCGGCATTCCTGCAAGCCTTTCCTGAACAAATGAGTTTTGATTGGCCGTCCATGTTCTTTCATCACCAAAAGCTTTTTTAAGCCTTTTCTGAAAAAAACGGGTAATCACCACCATTAAAGGTAAAATAGCCAGTGTGATATAGCTTAAATGCACATTGGTACTGAACATCATCACCAATACAAATACAATTCTCAGAATATCACCGAAAACCATGAGGAATCCGTCTGTATATACCGTGGCAATGGTTTCCACATCTCCTACGGCACGGGTAACCAGCTGCCCGATAGGCGTTTTATCAAAGAAAGAAGTTTTGAAATAAATCAGCTTGGCATATAATCTCTCCCTTATATCCCTGATAACATTCTGGGAAATATAGTTGGAAAAATAAACCAAGAAAAAGTTTAAAATAGTTTCGGCAACCACCAATCCTACCAGGATATAAATATGCTTCATCATTAAAGCCTTATCCTGTAGTTTCGTAATATCATTATCTACAACCTCCATAGTAAGATAAGGCCTGTAAGTAGAAACTATTGCCAGTATAACGGAAATTATTAAAGTAAGGATGAACCAAGAACGAAACTTCATTCCAATAAAGAACAGCCTCTTTATAATTTGCCAGGTATCTTGTTTTTTCATTGTACGACTTGAAGAAAAGAATTAAAATAAAATTCTTTGCAAAAATAGGACTTTATAATTTGAAAGCCTGAATATCTTAAATAGAAAATTTCACATACCTGTCATTTAAAATATGAATATTTTCCTGATTTCTTTTCAACCAGCCTGAAATATATCCGTAACCTTTATTGTTTTTCGCGAATGCCTATTTCCTCGATTTCCAACGACGGCTTCTGTAGATTTTCCTTTTCAAACCTGCGTTCCAAGAATTTATAAATTCCCCAGACAACGGCAATGGAAACCAGCCAGCCGATAAGATTCACAAACGTAAACGTATTATTGCTCGTTGTATCCAAAGAACCCGGATCGGTAATCTCTTTAAACAATCCGAAACAAAGCCCGAATGCAAACTGGGCACCCAGATAAATAGCAATAGCCAAAAGCCCGAAATGCCATTTCGTTTTACCGAATTTTTCAGCAAGCCCTGCATAATATCTGTAGGCTCCTACAAGAATAATAATTGACATCATTTGTTTATTAGTTATTAGTTTTTAATTTTATTTTAAAATTCGTATCCCACATCCACCAGAAACAGGCCATGTGCAGGTGCGGAAGTTCCCGCCGAATTACGGTTTTTGTTTTCAATCACTTTCCGTAAATCTTCAGGTTTTATTTTTCCCGCTCCCACTTCCACCATCGTCCCTACAATTGCTCTTACCATATTCCTCAGAAAACGATTGGCAGAAACCGTAAATTTCAGCTCGCTCCCATTCTGCTCCCACTCTGCTTTATATATCTTACATAGATTCGTTTTATTATCCGTATGCAATTTTGCGAAACTTGTAAAATCTTCATATTCAAACAGAATCTTACAGGCTTCATTCATCACTACAATATTCAGCGGCCTTCGCCAGTGTTGCCATGCAGAATCCTGGGTAAAAGGGTTTTTCTCCAAAGAAATATAATATTCATACGTTCTGAAAGTAGCATCAAAACGGGCATGAAAATCATCTTTCACCTGGAAAATCCTTTTAACGGAAATATCCGGCGGCAGAAAGCTGGTCAGCCTGTGAGGAAGCTGGTCACTTAAAACCTGCTCCGTATCAAAATGAGCGAACATTTTTTTAGCATGAACGCCTGTATCCGTTCTTCCGGCACCTGTTGTTTTAATCTCTTCCCTTAAAATAGTGGAGAGCGCTTTTTCCAGTTCTTCCTGTACGGAAATGGCATCCGGTTGAATCTGATAACCGAAATAATTTTTACCGTTGTAAGAAAATTCAATAAAATACCTCAATGTAATAATATAACTCCACAAAAATACTTTAATTTGGTGAAATATTTGTTGAAAACTCATTCAGAATATTGAAGTAATCCTCTGAAAATTCCTATTTTTGCAAACGTATGAAAAGATGGTACCTTTATCCTTTTTCCCTTGGTTATCATTTGGTAACGGGTATCCGAAACACAATGTATGATCTGGGAATTTTTAAATCTACAAAATTCAAGACTCCGATAATTAATGTCGGCAACCTCTCTGTGGGCGGAAGCGGGAAATCACCAATGGTGATGTATCTTGCTCAATATCTGTCTAAACATTACAGAACGGGCGTGCTTTCTCGTGGTTACGGAAGACTCACGAAAGGCTACGAAGTAACGAATTACGACAGCAACTATAAAACTGTGGGTGATGAAGCAATGCAGTTATTTGAACGCTTCAAAAACCGTTTTGTCATTGCCGTTTCAGAAGAAAGAGTTCCCGGAGCCAAAAAAGTCATTGATGATATGGATCTGGATGTCCTGGTATTGGATGATGCCATGCAGCACAGAGCTATTAAAGCCGGATTCAATATTCTGATGACCGATTTTAATGACCCTTTCTTTAAAGACCATCTTCTTCCGGCAGGTGATTTAAGAGAATCCAGAGCGGGTTCCAAAAGAGCCGATGTCATTATGGTAAGCAAATGCCCTGATGAATTAACGGAAGAAACCAAGCAATATTATATTTCGAGAATCAGGCCGGACCGCTACCAGAAAGTATTTTTTTCATCCATCGGCTATGACGAAAATGTATACGGAAAGGAGAAAATGCTTCCCGACAACAACCTGAATTACTATGATATCCTGCTGATCACAGGAATTGCAAACCCTAAACCTCTTCTGGAACACCTTGCCAAGTTTTCACAGAGAGTAAAACATTTAAAATTCAGGGATCATCACAACTTTTCTGACGACGATATTAAAAAGATCGTTGCCGAATATAAAAAGCTGGGTGAATATAAATTAATCTTAACAACCGAGAAAGATTATGTACGTTTGAAAACCTTTGACTATCTTAGAGATATTGTTTACTATTGGCCTATCAATGTAATCATCGATAAGAAGGAAGAATTCAACCAAATCATTCTCGATTATGTTAGAAAAAATTAAAGGAACTGCCCAATTCATCAGGAATATCATTCAGGAAACTCCTGACTTTGCTATTGTTTTAGGATCAGGATTGGGAAAACTACAGGATGAAGTAAAGCCCATCCATGTTTTAGAATACAAAGACATTCCCGATTTCCCTCAGACTACCGTAGCCGGGCATAGCGGAAAACTGATCTACGGAATCCTGGAAGGTAAAAAAGTACTGATGATGAGCGGCCGCTTTCATTACTATGAAGGTCATTCTATGGAAACAGTGACTTTCCCGGTCAGGGTATTTCATTTACTGGGCATTAAAAACCTTATCCTTTCCAATGCCTGTGGCGGCGTAAATCCCGCTTATCATGTTGCTGATATCGTGATTTTAAAAGATCATATCAATATGATGCCCGAACACCCGCTTCGTGGCAGGAATATTGATTCTTTCGGTCCCCGCTTTGTTGATATGAGCGAACCTTATCATAAAAAAATGATTGCTGTAGCCGAAGAATCTGCAAAAGAAAACAATATTAAAATCCATCAGGGTGTTTATGTTGCTTTACAGGGACCCACTTTTGAAACTCCTGCAGAGTACGGCATGATAAAAGCAATCGGTGGAGATATGGTCGGAATGAGCACTGTTCCCGAAGTTATCGTCGCCAGACATATGGGAATGGATGTTTTCTGCATTTCCATCATTACGGATCTTGGCGGCCCTGACATTGCATTCTCCGTTTCTCATGAAGAGGTTTTGAATGCAGCCAATAAAGCCATGCCGAATGTCATCACCGTGATAAAAGGCCTGGTGAAAAACTACCGGTAGATCATAGAATTTTTCAATCTCATAAATTTTTCCTAATTAATAAAAAACCAATCCTAAATTACGTTTCATTGTTTAGATTTGTATTTAAATGAAATTGGATATGAAAAAATTATTGTTAATACCAATGATAGGAATTTTCGGATTTAGCTATTCTCAACAGACTCCAAAAGTTCTTAAAACCGGTTTTTCCAAAGAAGCACTGAACCAGAAACTTGAAAATGAAGAAGGAAAAAGTACGTCTATACAGGAAATTCTTGATCAGCATAAAGGAAAAGTATTAGTAATTGATTTCTGGGCCGGATGGTGCAGAGACTGCCTGAAAGCACTTCCAAAAGCAGAGGAATTGGAAAAAAATAATCCTAACGTAGATTTTGTATTCCTTTCACTGGAAAGATCAAAAGAAGGTTTTGATAAAAGCCTTGACCGTTTCAATATGAAAGATAAAGATAATTACTGGTTTGCTTCCGGATGGAAAAACGATTTCAATAATTATATCGACCTGAACTGGATTCCAAGATATATGGTGATTGATCAGAAGTCAGCCATCTCAAAATATTATGCTATTTCACCTGAAGATCCCGAAATCCAACAAACCATAAACAATCTTTTACAGTAATGACAACAAGAGAGGCCACAGAACAGGATTTAGCTACCCTGTTAGAATTTGAGCAGGGAATTGTTTCGGCGGAAAGGCCGTTCAACATTACACTTATCGACGGAGAAATTCATTATTATGACCTGCTTCATTTAATTCAGTCTCCTGAAGCGTTAGTCATGGTTGCAGAAGAAAACAATGAGATCGTGGGCTCTGGCTATGCCCTGATCAAACAGACGGACAAAGATTATTATAATTTTGAAAGCTTTGCCTATCTTGGCTTTATGTATGTAAAACCGGAATACAGAGGCCGGGGAATCAATAAGCTGATTCTTGATGAGCTGATCGGATGGTCCCGGTCCAAAGGGATTTCCGAGATCAGACTGGATGTTTACGACCAGAACGAAGCTGCTGTAAAAGCTTATGAAAAAGCCGGATTTGAGCCCCTTCTTCTTACAATGAGACTGAAAGCATAAAGGCGGGAAGCTGGGAGGCAGAAGCCGGAAGCAATTAAAGTGCGATTAAAATCAGCCTTCATTTTAATTACTTTTCAGCAAACTGACTATAAGTTATCCTATCACTACCAGCACTTCCATCTCCCAGCTTCCTTTATATAAAATATTTACCGTAAATACAGGAATCCATATCTTTGTGATATGGATTCTTCTTTTCCCATCCGCAAAATTATTCATGTCGATATGGATGCATTCTATGCTTCTGTGGAGCAGCATGATAATCCTGCATTAAAGGGAAAAGCGATTGCTGTAGGCGGAGAGCACCGGGGCGTTGTTTCAGCAGCAAGCTATGAAGCAAGGAAGTATGGAGTACGGTCTGCCATGCCCAGCAAAACAGCCAAAGAAAAATGTCCGCACCTGATCTTTGTTCCCCCTCATTTTGCACGTTACAAAGAAATCTCAAGAAAAATCCGGGAGATCTTTTATGAATATACCGATCTTGTAGAGCCCTTATCTCTGGATGAAGCTTATCTTGATGTCACTGAAAACAAAAAGGAAATAGAATCCGCCAATCAGATCGCTCGGGAAATACGTCAGAAAATTTTTGAACAAACCGGGCTCACCGCTTCTGCAGGAATCTCTGTGAATAAATTCCTGGCAAAAGTGGCTTCAGATATTAATAAACCCAACGGACAAAAAACCATTCATCCCGATAAAATCGAAAGTTTTCTCGAAGAACTTCCTGTTGAAAAATTTTACGGAGTGGGAAGAGTTACCGCAAATAAAATGTTTACTTTAGGAATCTTTAAAGGAAAAGATTTAAAGAAGAAAACCTTACAGGAGCTTGTTTCCCTGTTTGGAAAATCAGGTGGTTATTATTACAATGTGGTACGCGGAATTCATCATTCTGAAGTAAAACCTCACAGAATTCAGAAAAGCGTCGCCGTGGAACGTACGTTTTTTGAAGATCTTTTTGATGAGCAGCAGATCAATGAGAAACTGGAAAGCCTTAGCGCAGAACTTCATCAGAGATTACAAAAAAACAATATTCTGGGAAGGGCCTTAACTTTAAAAATTAAGTACAAAGACTTCTCACTTTTTACAAGAAGCATCACCAAGGAAGAATA
The DNA here is from genome assembly GCF_041224435.1 of Chryseobacterium tongliaonense. Lineage (NCBI taxonomy): Bacteria > Pseudomonadati > Bacteroidota > Flavobacteriia > Flavobacteriales > Weeksellaceae > Chryseobacterium > Chryseobacterium tongliaonense. Next base: position 17,931 of record NZ_JBGFFD010000017.1, read on the forward strand.
TTTTACCTCAGCTGAAGAATATTTCGGGACTTCAAAAAAACTCTGGGAGCTTCGCCCTTTTGACAAGCCGGTCCGTTTACTGGGCCTATCCCTCTCTCACCTCAATACCGAAGAAAAAAAGCAGGTTTCCGTTCAACTAAAAATACCGTTTAAAGAGTTTGAAAGCTAATAGTTAAAATTTTTCGCTAAATTGTAATGACCAAATTGACAATTTTATGAACCCAACGATGATTCAGTTTTTCCATTGGTACTCTGAAGGAGATGGAAAATTATGGAAAGAAGCCGAAAAGCAAGCCAAATATTTAGCGAAACACGGAATTACATCAGTATGGTTCCCTCCTGCTTATAAAGGAACAAACGGAGGTTACTCCATAGGATATGATGCTTATGACCTTTTTGATCTTGGTGAATTTGACCAGAAAGGAAATACTGCCACAAAATACGGGACCAAAGATGACTATATAAAAGCAATTAAAGTCCTTAAAAAAAATAATATACAGATCATTGTAGATATTGTGCTTGGCCATAAAGGCGGCGGCGATGAATTGGAAACATTTAAAGTGGTAAAAGTGGATGAGAACAATCGTGAAAAAATAATTTCCGATGTTTTTGAAATACAGTCCTATACCAAATTTACGTTTCCGGGAAGAGGCAACAAATATTCTGATTTTAAATGGAATTTCACCTGCTTCAGCGGTGTAGATTATGCAGAAGGAATGGATAAGCATATTTATAAAATCCAATCTGAATATGGTGATGACTGGGAAGAAATGATCGATGATGAAAAAGGAAATTATGATTACCTGATGTTTAACGATATCGAACACCGTAATCCGCACGTAAGAGAAGAGCTCAATCACTGGGCGAAATGGTATTTTGATCAGACAGATTTTGACGGCGTAAGGCTGGATGCTTTAAAACATATTTCCTTTGATTTTTATAAGGAATGGCTTACTTTGCTCCGTTCCAATTCCGGGAAAAACATTTTTGCCGTCGGGGAATACTGGGCTCCGGGACATCTCCATCTTCTTCAAAAATATATTGAAGTTACCGAAGGCTGTATGAGCCTGTTTGATAGCTCTCTTCAAAATAATTTTCATAACGCCTCAAAAGAAGGAGGATCTTATGATTTAAGAAGGATTTTTGACGAAACCCTAACCCAGGCTGATCCTCTTCATTCTGTGACCTTAGTTGATAATCATGATACACAGCCTTTACAAAAACTGGAAGCACCGGTAGAATCCTGGTTTAAGCCGCTTGCTTATGCATTGATTTTATTAAGAGAAAACGGTTATCCATGTGTATTTTATCCTGATTTATATGGCGCCCATTATGTCGATAAAGACGGGACAGGCCATGATCAGGAAATTTTCCTGCCAAAAGTAGATGGTATTGAAGAACTCCTGAAAGCCCGAAAAGACTATGCCTATGGAATTCAAAGAGATTATTTCGAAGATGCCAATTGCCTTGGCTGGGTACGGGAAGGCAATGAAGAGCACCAGGGATGTGCAGTGGTTTTAAGCAATAAAGATACCTACACCAAACCTATGGAAATGGGTAAAAAATATAGTGGAAAAAAATTCCATGATTTGCTTAAAAGGTTCAAAGATCAAGTAGTGATTGATGAAAACGGCTGGGGAAATTTCCCGGTTCCTGCAGGAAATGTAAGTGTGTGGATTCCTGAGTAAAATCAACCATAAAAAGTACTCTCAAAAGACTACAAATACTAATCGTTGTGAAGATTAGTGCTGTTTGTGATTAAAATAAAACTAAACTTTCCGGAGTTCTAAAAGATCAGGTACATCGGAATCGTCTGAAATTTTTCCGCTTTTGGCAAATTCAGTCCATAATGTTCTCAGCTTCCGGCCGTTTTCCTGTAAATATTTCCAGGGAACATCTTTTAATAATCCGGAGGATTTCCAGGCATTTTCATTTCCAAAGATCAAAGGCAGATCAAATGCATGAGCTGCTCCGAAAAAATTATTGATCAGCCGGGAATGGATTTTAAATATATAGGCATTTCCTCCGGCTGCAGCATAGTTTTCAGCGAAAGTTTCGGCTGGTTTACCATAAATAATATCAGTTGTTACACGAATAGCCTTATTCAGAATTTTTTTACCGAAACTCTGATTGAAATATGTATTCCAGGAATCGGAAGCTTTCAGATAAAATGCGGTTTCATCTTCATTTAAACCAATTAAGAGATCATATTTTTTTGCACTTTGCTGCCATTTTTCCAGCACTTCATTTTCATTGCATAAAGGTGGAAAACCATATTGCACTCCAAAAGGCATGGCGGCTTTTAAACCGTATCTGAGAAAAGACGGTACAAAATTTTTATAACTTTCAACAATTTCCAAAATATCTGTTTCAGCTGTAAAGTGCTCTGTTTTATTCAGAAATTCAGCTATCATTTTTTTCCTGTCATTACGAAGCCCCAAAGGTGCACTGTGAATAATCACTCTTTGAAATAAGTCTTCAACACCCTCGGAAATCATCAGATGAGCAATGGCATCTCCGCCTGAAGACTGCCCGAACAGAGTAATATTTTCATGATCTCCGCCAAAGCTTCCGATATTAATTTTAATCCATTTTAAAGCTTCTATGATATCAAACAGTCCTAAGTTGGCAGGTCTCTTTTCATTTCCCCCAAGAAAACCGAAAATTCCCAAACGATAGGAAACCGAAACCACAATAACGTTGTGTTCTTTTACCCAATCTCTAGGATCAGCCGTAGCCACATCCCCACATCCTATCTCGTAAGAACCTCCGTGAATCCAAACTATAACGGGAAGTTTTTCATCCTGCTCAAAAACATCAGGACGGTAAACCGAAACATACTGTGTTGATTCTTCCACATCAAAAAGATCAAGATCAGTTTTTCCGATCAGCCTTTCTAATAATGAGCTTAAATTCTGCGGACAAACCGGGATTTTATCAGGAAAGATAATTTCTGATGCTGAAGGTTGTACGGCTATGGGCTTCTGAAATCTTTCGGAACGGGCATAGCGAATACTTCTGGCTTTGATAATGTCGTCTTCTTTTAATGCTAAAATTTTTCCAAAAGGGGTTTGAAAAGTATAAATTCCTACATTTTGCTGTGTCGTCATCTTAAAACAAAAGTATTTTCAAGTTTAAATTTAATCATTTTTAAACACAAAATTGGAAGATTAAACCACGAATTTCCTGTACAATGAACACAAATGATTTATGGTGAAAATATTTGTTTTTGAAAAGACTAAATTAAATATTAATGACACAAATTCTCCGCACAAATGGTCACAAATGAGTCGTGTTATTTGTGGAAAAACATTAGTGCTATTCGTGTTTAGACCGGATTAGTTAAGTGATTTATATTCACTTGGAGACACTCCGACTTTTGTTTTAAATAGTCTTGTAAAATGCTGTGGATATTTGAAACCTAAGTCATAAGAAATTTCACTAATCGATTTTGCAGGATTAAAGATCTGTTCTTTTGCAACATCAATCAGCTTATTATGAATAAATTCCTGGGCGGAAACCCCAAGCTCTTTTTTAATAAGATCTCCAAAATAATTGGCCGAAAGATTAAGTTGTTCTGCAAAATAATTAACCATCGGAAAACCTATATTTTTAGGTTTATCAGATTTTAAATAATCATCCACAAGGTTTTCAAATTTTCCGATAACCCCCTGATTTACATGATCACGGGTAATAAACTGACGGTCATAAAACCGCATACAGTAATTGAGAAATAACTCAACATTATTCACAATTAAAGACTTACTGTGCTTGTCAATCGCCTGTTCCAGCTCAAGTTTTATATTTTTAAAACATTCAAGGATAATCTCTCTTTCTTTTTCAGAAAGGTGAAGAGCTTCATGCACATCATAAGAAAAGAAAGTATAATCTTTAATATTTTTACCGAGGTTTGTTCCTTTTATCAAATCAGGATGAAATACAAGCGCATAGCCTGCCGGCTGTATATAAGAACCATCATTGTTCATTCCATAAACCTGTCCCGGAGCTATGAAGACCAAAGTCCCCTCCTGGTAATCATAATTGTTTTTACCGTAATACATATCTCCACACATGACATCCTTGAGAAATACGGTATAAAACCCGTAGCTTCTCCTGTATTGAGAAATGGGATCAGACTTGGAAAAATCAACAATACTGACCAGGGGATGCAAAGTCTCATGATTCAACATTTTATTATAATCTGAAATACTGCTGATTATTTCAACATCTTGATTTTCCATTGCCTGTCTTTTTTATCTTATTCAAAATTACCACTTTCTGTTTTACTTTTCATGATGTCTGTAAAATTGGTAAATGTTTCTGTAATCTGTATAAGTGCTGTTCATTTAAAAGTATCGACTTTTGCATTGTTATGGAAACATTCGAAAATAAAAACATTTTTCCCAAAGGAGAAAAAGCTTCTTCCGAATACTTTTCGGGTGGAACTGCATGGGTACAGATTTTAAAGCCCAACGAAGACGAACTGAACTGCCAGATCGGAAACGTAATTTTTGAAGCCGGCTGCAGAAATAACTGGCATTCGCATGGTGGCGGGCAGATTTTAATCGTAACTTCAGGAACCGGATATTACCAGGAAAAAGGAAAACCGGCACAAATCTTAAATCCCGGAGATGTAGTGAATATTCTTCCCAATGTTATTCACTGGCATGGTGCAGGCCCCGACAGTGAATTCACTCATATTGCCATCAATACCAATACCCAAAAAGGTATTGTGGAATGGCTGGAGCCGGTAACTGATGAAGAATACAAAAACTTATAAACTTAAATTAAAAATCAAATGAGCACATTTACAGTAAAAGCTTACGGAACTGAGTCTACGACAGCAGACTTAAAAGAAATGAATATTGAAAGAAGGGAAACAACACCTAATGATGTGGAAATTGAAATTTTATATTGCGGTGTCTGCCATTCTGATCTTCACACAGCAAGAAATGACTGGGGCGGAACTGTTTACCCTGCAGTTCCCGGACATGAAATCGTAGGAAGAATTACGAGAGTAGGTAGTGAAGTTTCTAAATTTAAAGCAGGAGATTTAGCCGGTGTGGGGTGTATTGTAGATTCCTGCGGACATTGTGACAGTTGTAAACATGATCTGGAACAGTATTGTCTCAACGGATTTACAGGAACTTATAACGGTAAGGACAAACATCTGGGTGGTCATACTTTTGGCGGATACTCCCAAAAAGTGGTTGTAGATTCCAGTTACGTTTTAAAAGTACCTGAAAATCTGGATCTGGCTGCAGTAGCTCCATTACTTTGTGCAGGGATCACGACGTGGTCTCCATTGAGACACTGGAATGTAGGTCCGGATTCTAAAGTTGCCGTTGTCGGTTTAGGCGGATTGGGACACATGGCTATTAAGCTGGCTAAAGGATTAGGTGCCGAAGTGACTTTATTCTCCAGAACTCCGGGGAAAACTGAAGATGCAAAGCAATTAGGAGCTGATCATGTGATTATTTCCACAGATGATGCACAAATGGAATCCGTAAAAGGGAAATTCGATGTCATTATAGATACCGTACCTTATGTGCATGATGTAAATCCTTATGTTGCTACTTTAAACATCAACGGAACTCATGTTTTAGTTGGGTATCTAGGCGGACTAGAACCTATTTTAAATACGGTTCCTATGATTATGGGAAGAAAATCCGTAGCAGGTTCTGTTATCGGTGGTATTGCTGAAACCCAGGAATTATTAGACTTCTGTGGTGAGCATAATATCGTTTCAGAGATTGAAATGATCAAAATGCAGGAAATCAACGAAGCATATGAAAGAATGCTGAAAAGCGATGTAAGATACCGTTTTGTGATTGATATGCAATCTTTATAAAAAATCTTTATATATTCTAACGAAGGAGACTGCCTGAAAGGGTGGTCTTTTTTTAGTTGAGAGTTGAGAGCTTGATTTTTTTTAAATCGCAAAGGGAGACAAAGATAATCGCCGGGATATTTTTTCTAAAGAGAAACAAAGGCATTTCATTTAAGTAAGAAATACTGTTTACAGCTCTTTCTTAAAAATTAATGTTATTTCTATTACTTATAATTTCCTTTCATATCTTCAAAGGCCCATTCTGCCATTTGGTGGATAACGGGGATTAAACCTTTGCCGGATGTACTTAATTCATAGGTAACATGTGGAGGAACGACAGGTTTTGCGGTTCTGATAATCAATCCGTCGGCTTCCAGCTGTTTTAAATGCTGGATGAGCATTTTTTCCGTTACTGCCGGAATTGCTCTTTTAAGCTCACCGTATCTTTTGTCTCCGTTGGAAAGATGATATAGGATAATCGGCTTCCAGAACCCACCGATTTTTTCCATTACATAAGTGACCGGACAAATATCCAGTGCATATTTTTTGTTCTGCTGAATGGTAGAACTTTCTTTAATTGCTGCCATGACACATACTTTAGGGTAAGTACTTGTATAAAAGTAAGTACAAATATAACTTTGTCAACGGAAATAAAAAAATATTTATTATGAAAATTGTCATTACAGGTTCCCTTGGGAATGTAGCAAAACCATTGGCTCAACAATTAATAACTGAAGGCCATCATATCACCGTAATCAGCAGCAACGAATCTAAAAAAAACGATATTGAAATTTTAGGAGCAACACCTGCCATCGGCTCAATTACCGATTTAAATTTTCTGATAAAAACATTTGAAGGTGCAGACGCCGTTTTTGCCATGACACCTCCTAATATGGGTTTTGAAAACGTTGTTGAAAATACAATTAATGCCGGAAAAAATTATGCTGAAGCAATTAAGAAAACAGGGGTAAAACGTGTTGTAATGCTAAGCAGTATCGGTGTAGAATCTCCGGTTGAAAATGGCCCGATCAAAGGATTACACTTTATAGAAAAAGCATATAACGAATTGGAAAATACGTCTGTCACTTTTTTAAGAGCCGGATATTTTTATATCAACTTTTTCAATGATATTCCATTGATTAAAAATGCAGGAATCATAGGGAGCAATTATCCTGAAAATATAAATGTTCCATTAGTTCATCCTACTGATATCGCAAAGGCTGCTGCGGAAGAACTTGTAAAAAATCAGGCGGGTAAAAATATCAGATATATTGTGAGCGATGTTCGTAAGGGTTCCGATTTTGCAAAAGTTTTCGGATCTGCTATTGGAAAGCCTGAATTGCCATGGGTTGAATTTTCCGATGAAGAGTCATTAAACGGAATGCTTCAGGCAGGCCTGCCACAGGAAATGGCAGAATTGTATACGGAAATGGGGCGAGGATTAAGAAACGGTATCATACAAAAAGATTTTAATGAGCATGGAGCTTTGGTTAGCGGAGAAACAAAACTGGAAGATTTTTCTAAAGAATTCGCTTCTAAATTTTAATTCTTCTTCTGAACGCAGAAATCAGAACTGGTGTAAAATAGTTTCGGCGCACCTTTGGTGCGCCGAAACTATTTTATTTTCTTTAATCTTATTAATCCTTTTTTTTCAAAGTCTCTTTCAAAATTTTCAATTTTCCATCAATGGGCTGATCAATTTTTAATCCTAAAATCTGAGCCACCACGGGATAAACATTGACATTAGAAAATTCATCAATGACGAGATTGTTATTAAATTCCGGTCCCCATGCGTAGAAAGTTGCTTTCATTTCAGGAACAAGTTTCGGGTCATAGCCATGCTTTCCTATTGAAGTCATTTCTCCTTTTGGCAAAAATACTTTGGGAGCTTTAGGAATCAGAAGAATCTGTCCTATTCTATTGTATTTATCATCTTTAGTAGCAAAATGGAGATATTTCGGAAGCTTTTTATCCAGATATACTTCATAGTCATCAGTTTTATTCGCTTTTAATGCTTTATAGACTGGTTTAACTTCAGCAGGATTTTTCACGTAAACTCTCAATAGAGTCTGAGAATTATACAAATCAAATTTATCCTTATCTAAAAGCAAAGCAGGAATTTCCAACGGATTTCCGCCATCCACTTTTATCATTCCATGATCGGAAACAAAGATAAAATTCACATTTTGTAAACCTAAATCTTTTACTTTCTGTACCAGATCGCCAATTGCTTTATCGATCAGGTGCACAGCAGCTTCCGTTTCTTTGGCGTCCGGTCCGAAATGATGTCCGCTTCCATCCACTTCAGGAAAATACAATGAAATAAAGTGTGGCCTTTTTTCCATAGGCAATTTCAGCCAATTAATCACTTTTTCCACTTTTTCAGCTGTTCTAAATTTTTCGTGATAATGATAATAATAAGTAGGCCTCATACCTCCTGCATCGCTTGCAGAACCTACCCACATTAAAGAAGCTGAGATCATTCCCTGTTTTTCTGCCAGTCCCCAAAGTGGCAGTCCGCCGTACCAGCTTCCGTCTTCAGCATCTTTTTTATCGCTCATGGCATAAGCTTCTTTTCTTTTATAGTCGTAAAAATAATTATCTATCAAACCATGATGGGAAGGATAAAGCCCTGTAATCAGGCTCCAGTGATTGGGAAAAGTGATACTCGGATAACTTGGAATCATAGCTTTTGCCTGAACTCCCCCATTTGAAAATTTTAAAAGATTCTCAGCATTATATTTCCTGGCATAATCATACCTGAAACCGTCGGTAGAAATCATGATGACATAAGGTTTAGTCTGAGCTTCAACAGTATTATACCGGTTAGGAATAACAATCTGGGCAGTATCAACCGTTACTTTCTGGGCAAAAACCGTAACAGAGATCAGTAACAGTAAAAAATGGAGTCCTCGCTTCATTATAAAAATTTTCACAAAGTTACTGTGTGTAATGCTCAGATGAAAGTTTCGTGGGTTAAAAAAACATTAAAAGCCAATTATTAATCTATTAATAGCGTATAAAATGAATGACTATGTTTAAAAAACAAAAAATCACACATTAAATAAAAATAGAAACATAATGTTGTCCGCAATTCATCAAATTACATTGATCGGTATTCTTTAAAATCTTAGCTTACTCAAAAAATAGTATTCTTAAAATACAATTTATAAAAACATCAATCCGATTTTCATGTTATAGATTAATTTTTATACGACAGGTTCTGTCGCTTTAGAGGATTAGTTTTGTATGGATAAAAAGTTTGTGTTAAATCCTTCATATACATCTTTTTACAGTGACATAAAATAATTACTTTTGCAGCAAATTAAAAAACAAATAATAACCTAAACACAAGGTATGAAAAAACTCTACACGGGTGTACTTACAATGTGCACTGTTTTGGGTGTGTCTGCCCAGGAAGTGGTATGGCAGAAAGACATCAAATCCTCTACACAGGATTTTTTAAGCCAGGTAACCACAACTATAGATCAGCAGTATCTAATTACAGGAAGCAG
>NZ_JBGFFD010000018.1:0-11915 GCF_041224435.1 Chryseobacterium tongliaonense
ATAAGCATGATTGAGAAACCTGTTCCCACAGCCTGTGCCCATGCAGGAAGTGCTGTATACTGAAGGTGGTGAGGACCGGCCCAAAGATAGACGAAGATCAGTGACCAGAAGTGGATAATAGACAGTTTATAAGAGAAAACCGGTCGCTGGGCAGCTTTAGGCATAAAATAATACATCAAACCTAAAACCGGAGTTGTCAATACGAATGCTACTGCATTGTGACCGTACCACCACTGTACAAGAGCATCTTTTACTCCCGCATATACTGAATAAGACTTCCAGCTGGTGAATGATAGCGGAACTTCTAAATTATTAAAGATATGAAGCATGGCTACTGCAATCCAGGTAGCGATATAGAACCAGATGGCTACATACAAGTGTCTTACTCTTCTTTTTGCAATCGTTCCGAACATATTGATCCCGAAAATAATCCATGAGAATGCGATCAGTATATCAATCGGCCATTCATGTTCTGCATATTCTTTGGAAGTATTGATTCCCAATAAAAAGGTGATAAACGTAGCAACGATCATAAGTTGCCATGTCCAGAAATGTAGCCAAGATAATGTATCACTGTACATTCTTGTTTTTAAGAGTCGCTGCATGCTGTAATAGGCACCACAGAAAAATGAATTACAGACGAAAGCAAAAATAACCGCACTGGTATGCAGCATTCTAATCCTGCCGAATCCCATTGCGCCCTGTGTATTAATTAATCCCTGAATGTTTCCGCTTCTCAGACTCTGGATAGTGGTATCATCAGTTCCGAATAAAAATTCAGGAAGTTCCGGGTAGAAAAGCATTAATGCTGCCGTAAGCCCTAGCAGAAAACCGATGAGTCCGAATACGATAGTAGCATAGAGGAATGCCCTGACAATAGAATTGTCATAATTAAATTTTTGCGTCTCCATAATCCAAAAGTGTTGTACCGAATGATATTATTTCTTTTTTAGAATAAAATTTTTAACCAAATCAGATGTTGAAATAAATATCATGTAACGTGTGTAATGTTTTGCCAAAGGTATTTATTAACTTTGTTAAAGGCTAGTAGGTCATCTTCTAAAATATACCGAAAACTACTAAAAGCAAACACAATGAAAGTATGTGGTCAAAACATCAGAAAAATCCGGAGAAGTAAAGACCTTACCCAGGAATATATGGCTTTTGAAATGGGGATTTCCCAGAAAGCATATTCGGATATTGAAAACTCCAAGGTGAAAATCAATCTGGATATCCTGACAAAGATTTCAGGGATTTTAGACATCAAACCGTCGGATATCTGCAGCATCTCGCATCAGTGCGGAATGAATGATTATGAAAATAAATACGGTGAGCTTATCAACTATATGAAACAAAATAATATTCCGATTCCGAAGGAGTATTTGTAAATTTTCTCTAATATTCAATCAGATAGGTTTTTAAATTCGCTTACTGCAGGGGATTTCTGCTAAGTTTTTATATATTTAGCAAATAATTCATCTCTATGAGCGACGAAAAAAAAACCGGACAAGAGACCTCATTGGTAAGAGGCCTGACTAATCGACATATTCAGTTAATTGCCCTTGGTGGTGCTATCGGAACGGGATTATTTCTCGGAATCGGTCCTGCTGCGGTTTTAGCAGGTCCGTCTGTTATTTTAGGATATGCTTTAGCAGGGATTATTGCTTTCTTTATTATGCGTCAGCTCGGTGAAATGGTCGTTCAGGAACCGGTATCCGGAAGCTTCAGTTATTTTGCCTATAAATATTGGGGGAATTTTCCCGGATTTGCTTCCGGCTGGAACTACTGGATTCTTTATATCCTGGTAAGTATGGCAGAGCTCACGGCAATTGGTCACTATATTCATTTCTGGTGGCCGGAAATCCCGCTCTGGGTTTCGAGTTTATTCTTTTTTATATTGATCAATGCGCTGAACTTGGCGTCTGTAAAAGTATACGGTGAGACCGAGTTTTGGTTTTCTATCATAAAAGTAGTGGCGATTGTCGCCATGATTATTTTCGGGATCTACCTGTTGATAAGCGGTACGGGAGGAGATAAAGCAAATATCCAGAATTTATGGAATGATGGCGGCTTTTTTCCAAAAGGATGGTTTAATAAAACGGAAAGCGGATATTCAGGCCTTTTTGCGGCCATGGCCATGATCATGTTTTCTTTTGGTGGCCTGGAACTCATCGGGATCACAGCGGCAGAAGCCAAAAGCCCGGAAAAAACAATCCCTAAAGCGACCAATCAGGTTATTTACAGGATTTTAATTTTCTACGTAGGAGCCTTGGTTATATTATTTTCCCTGAGTCCATGGAGAGAAATCACAGAAGGATCAAGCCCGTTTGTCATGGTGTTTCAGAATCTGAACGGATTTGAATTTAGCATTTTGGGGAAACGATTCAATTCAATTCATTAATTGCCAATGTCTTAAATCTGATTGTTTTAACGGCTGCCTTATCGGTGTACAACAGTAGTGTTTACAGTAACAGCAGAATGCTTTTCGGATTAGCCCAGCAGGGGAATGCTCCAATAGGTTTAATGAAACTGAACAAAAATCACGTACCTACCAATGCGATCATTGTGTCTTCCTGTTTCGCCGGGATCTGTATTATTATCAATAAAATAGTTCCTGAAAAAGCGTTTGAATACTTAATGGCTTTGGTGGTTTCCACATTGATCATCAATTGGCTGATGATATGTTATACCCATCTTAAATTCAGAAAAAGTAAAACAGATTCCGGTATCAAAACAAAGTTTCCTTCCATATTTTATCCAGTGTCCAATTATATCTGTATCCTGTTTTTACTGGCTATCTTAGTCTTAATGTGTCTTACGGGGATGGAGATCCAGGTGATCCTGATTCCGGTTTGGATAGCGTTCCTGTTTGTAATGTATAAGCTCTACAAACCCAATCAGTCCTTATTGCAGGATGAAGAAAAGTAGACATTAAATAACTTACTTTCTTTGTTTTTTAGAAAAAGTATAACCCAGTTTCCATTCCAGGTAGTTGGCAATATGGAGGTCATAAGCATTAATACCGAATGAAGCAAAAAGCCTGTCTGTGATTTGATATTGCAAAGCTATTCTCTGAAAAAATGCAGGAGTATCATATTTCCGTTCCTTTTTAAAGATATAGTAGCCTGCTCCGACATTAACATACAATTTGCCTATCATTAAACGATAGGTGGGTACAACACTGAATAGAAGCTGATTATTTGAAAAACGCTTCTTCTGATAAAGTGTACTGTCTGATACATACATGGTATGATTGTACTGCTCGTCCATCGTAATTCCAACGCCAAGGCCATAAGCCGATTTCGGAGAATATTGCCGCATATAGTGAGCTTCTGCACCATAAACGGAATAATTATAACCTTCATACAGCTTCAGCTCATCACGTTGCAGCCCTCTGTAGAAAATATTCTTCCGGCCTCCAAATACAGAAAATTCAAGGGTATTGTATTTTTTTGAATCAACAAAAACGGAGTCCGGTCTTTTTGGGATTACCCGCTCAGGGTAATAGACAAGGCTGAGCTGAGGAGCGACACTATTCAGGCCCTTATTCGGAAATTTCAAAGACCCGTTGGAAATATGGTTGAATTTCAGGTTGAGTCCCAGATCGAAATGTTTTCCCAGTTCATAATACATTCCTGTCCCGAGGCTGATAAACATATTGGTTTTTGAACCTACAGACGTATTGTAATATCCATGGTCTTCATCAAAAGGGTTGGAATTAAATGAGATCCCGAAATTTACATTATGGTACCATTTCAGTTTTCCCCATTGCCTGATCTTTGCATTGTAAATCCCGTAAATGGCAAAAGGACTTCCCATTTGTCTATTCTTAAGAAAATCGAAAGCAGAAACCCCGATTCCATACTGCGGATAATTATAAAGTTTTTCCCAGTCTTTTTTACCGTCAGTTTGTTTCAGAACCTGAAAGGAATAACCCATATATTGTCTGTCGGGATAATTTTGCAGGGGCTCGTTAGTAGCCAGTACTTTTCCATATTCAGTTCCTCCGTAAAATGTAAAAGAATTTTGTTTTAAATCCTCATGGACCTGTGATTTACAAAAAATAACAAACAAAATGAGAATGCACAGATAAAAATGTTTCAAAATAGATAATTAATTAAAGAAACGGCAAATTAAGTATTTATTTTAAAAAAGAGACATATCCTGAAATCAAATGTAATTAAAGACCGATTGGAAAATAAAAAACCACCCTTGGAAGGATGGTTTGTAGACCCATAGGGACTGTAAATACTTAATTGGTTGAAATCTATTTTATTTTTGTTTATTTTTAATCCATATTTAAATTGCTGATAATTAATATTTTATATTTTGTTTATGTTGTTTGGTAGTTAAATTGATTAAGATGAGTTTAAAATAAATTGACTTGATATTGACTAAAAATTGACTAAATGATTATATTTGTATTGTTCAAACTTAAAACATACAAATGGCAACGATAAAATTTATTATTCAGTCCAAGAAACCCAACTCAACAATTTATGTGAGATTTTCAGTAGGAGTAAACCAGGTGTATAAACGTAAAACCCGCGAAACGGTTAATCCCGAGAATTGGAACGCAAAAAAGGGTTCAATTATTCAAAGGACTGCATTAAACAAAGATGATTTACAGAAACAAAATGAACAGATAAGCATTTTAAATAAACTGGAAACATTTATTTTAGAACAGTACAGGAAAAGAACCGATACTGAAATTATCAATGGTGAATGGTTGGATGAAATTATTGAGGCTTATTATTCGGGTGGTCGGAAATTTGAGCAATTGGATTTTATCGGAAATTATTTGGAGCATTATAAAACAGAAATTTTGCCTTTTAGAAAATATAAAGGAAAACCAATAACAATAAGAACCAAACAAAAGCACCTTACCATTATAGAAAAGTTTCAGGACTTTTTAAAGACGGAAAAAAAGAGATTGAAAGTTTCGGATTATAATATTGCCGTAGGGAACAGGTTTGTTACTTTTTTACGAGGACAACATTTGAGTGATAATACTGTAGGCAAATATTTAAAGTATACCAAAACTATTTTTAAAGATGCTAAAATTGATAATATTCAGGTGAATGAGCAGTTAAGCGAAATACAGGGATTTACCACAGAAACCCCAACCCCTTACCTCAAAATAGAGGAACTTGAAAGAATACAAGAGTTGTTAATTGTTAATGAAAGACTGGAACAAACAAGGGACTGGCTGATTATCGGCTGTTATACCGGACAGAGGGCCTCTGATTTATTTAGAATGACACCGGAAAAAATAGTCAATATTAACGGAAAGGAGTTTATTAACCTAAGCCAAAAGAAAACAAAAACACCTGTTTTGGTTCCGATCCATACAGAAGTAAGAAAAGTCCTTGATAAAAGGGATGGAAATTTTCCTCCACAGTATTCAGCGAATTTGGAAAGCTCGAAAACTATTTTCAACAATAACCTGAAAAAAATCTGTAAGCTGGCAGGTATTGACCGTCAGGAATACGGAAGGGTTTATGATGAGGTTAAAAAGCATTATATATTTGGATATTACCCAATGCACGACCTGGCCTCCTCCCACATATGCCGGAGAACCTTTGCCACAATGTATTATTCTAAAATTCCTACCGCTATCATTATGAGCGTAACCGGACATAAAACCGAAACAGAATTTTTGGGTTATATTGGTATTGATAATAATACTTTATCGGAGCAGATGTATTCTTATTGGGAACAGTTAGACACCAAGGAAAGTAAAACCGATTTACAAATAAAAAATGTAAACTGATTTTGAAAATACATAAAATTTTGAAACCCAAACAAAACCCAAAATAACCCAATGGTTTATTTGGGTTTTTACGTATATTATCCTTTTGAGATGGTTTATTTGGTATATAATATCAATAATCAATTCCTCTAAAACAATCCTCTTTATAGGCAACCAACTTTGATATTAGCAAAATTCAACTTAAATTCAAGATAGAATTTTCAAGTAAAAATATAATCTTAAAAGGTGATTATGAAATCATTTTCAGAATTAGAAGATCAATACCTAAAGGATGTGCTTTATAATAAGTCACTGAAAAATCTTCCTGATGAAGAGTGGAAACCCATTGACGGTTTTGAGAACTATGAAATCTCCAACTATGGAAGAGTGAAGAGGTGTGAGCGTTTGTTTCGGTCTGCACTTGGTCATGAGTACATATTATCAGCATTGATTTTACAGCCTCTTTTCTCTAAAAGTTTTAATATTTATCTTCAAAGTTATACTTACAATGTACAATGTAGAATTTCACGGGAAGGCAAGGCCCATACAAAATCTTTAGGACGTTTGGTGTATTATCATTTTATTGAGAAATTCGATATGGATGACCGTACTGTTGTTATTGTAGCAAAAGATACCAATAGGTTTTATGTGCATTGCAGGAACCTGGAGAAAATTTCAGTGAGAGAAGAAAATATTAGAATGTACCAATCAGATAGGGCTAAAAATATACACACTATATATTCGCAGCCTGTCAGTCAATATAATGTTGAGGGTGTACTGGTTGCCCGATTTGAAAGTATTTATTCAGCGGGGAAAAAGCTTGGTATTTCCTGCGAAAGGATTATGGATGTAATTAATAAAGTTTTTTTGACGGCCGGAACATTTCGATGGTTTTTACAAAGTGATCCACCAGGAACAGAGGATTTTCAGGTAGAAGGAATAAAAACTACTTCGGGAAAATTATTTAATGAAACCCTATGGAAAAACCTTGGAAAACCCAGGATTAATAAAAGTAACCCACCTCCATGTATGAATCTATCAATAGGGGATCTTCCCGGAGAATATTGGAAGCCAATACCCATAATAGGTTTTGAAGACCAATATGTAATATCCAATAAAGGAAGAGTGAAACGCCTAAGCGGATGGAGTTCCATTGGGAAAAAAAAGCTTGTGAAAGAAAAGATTCTCTCACAAACTAATATCAATAGAAAAAATACACCTTACTATCTATATTGTGAGCTAAATAATGAGGGTAAGATTATTAGGGCAATCGTAGGACGATTACTTTATTATTGCTTTGTAGAACCTTTTGACCTAAATGATGAAACATTGATTGTAATGAATAGAAATGAGCCACGGTGGGATATGGATTTTTCAAAACTATCATTATGTTGTTCGTTATTGAAAAAAAATAGAATAGAGTTGGATGAGTATTAAAATTAACAAATGATCATGCATATCCTCTCTTACAGAATAAAAGCCATAAATTAATTATTATATTTGGGATAAATGTTCTGAAAAATATAATTATCGATCTTTGGGACTGACTTATTTTCCAACTAATTTAAATATTTCACTATTGCCGGGGATTAAATTGTCTTCGTAATTTTTTATTCCAAAGTTCCTTAAAAATTTAGGTTATCATCTATTCAAAAAATACCCTGAAAATGAGAACGTCAGCCGTCTATCTCCCTATCTGTCGCATATGTACAGGTAATGAAAGGATTTCAAATCTATATTCCCCTATCTTTCACACGTGAGAAACAGCTGTAAGTTTGCTTTCCCTTTAATAAATCCTTTTGCCGGGTTTCTTTATGCCTCCACGCATGTTGGGAATCCTGCCCCAATAGCAATTTTGTATGTTTATTTTCATGAGCAGTTGTGAAAATATTTATATATTAGCATCAATAATTTTAACGAAACAAAGCGTAAGCTGTTATTTAGGTTAGAGAAAACCGCTAATTTTCAGAAACAAACCTTAAAATGACAGGCTTACGCCCATGTATCCATACGGGCATGGGCGGGGTCTTTCTGGTTTGTTGGGTTCTTAGCGGTACCTCTCTAACGGATTGACCTTTGCTCCATGCCTTTCTCATTTTATCATATTGTACAAAGGCAAAAATTAAAATACGACATACTTTGTCGCTGTGTGAATATATCTTTGTTGTAATGAAAATAGATGATATTAAACTTTAAAAAAATGAAAATACAAAATCGTTCAGGATAAAAAATTCCCTAAAATCCTTATCCAAAATATGGGGATTTTACGGATTGTAAAAAACAAACAAATAGTATAAGTTCGCAACTTTAACAAAACAGAATATGAAAAAAAAATACTTAGGTGCATTATTCTTATGCACGGCCTTGGGCATATCGTATGCTCAGGATATTCATTGGCAGCGGGACGTTAAATCCTCGACCCAGGATTTTTTAAGCCAGGTCACCACAACCATAGACCAGCAGTATCTGATTACAGGAAGCAGTATTCACCCTTCGGCAAGCTCAGGGAGCAAGGACCAAAAACAAAACAATGGCTACGATTTCCATTTAATAAAACTTGATCAGCAAGGAGAACAGGTTTGGGAAAAATATTTCTCAGGAAAGAACCATGACTTTTTATCTGCAACTGTTACCACTGAAGAGGGAGGCAGCTTATTAGCAGGGACTTCTTATTCCGGGAAAGGACTGGATAAAAAAGAGGACTCCAAAGGGGGATCAGACCTCTGGTTGATCTGTTTAAACGAGTTTGGAGACGAAATCTGGCAGAAAACAATCGGGACTCAGGCAGATGAAGAAGCAAGATCAGTGATTCAGACTACAGATTTAGGTTTTTTTGTGGCTGGAAATGTTCAGAATTCGGCTAAAGGTTATGGCTCCAAAGATGTTTTAATTATAAGACTGGACAAAAATGGGAAGGAACTGTCACAAATTGTTTTAGGTGGAAAAGGACTGGATGAAGTTGAAAAAATGATCCCAACAAAAGACGGTGGAGCTTTACTGGGTGTTTATTCCAGAAGTAATACAGGAGGATCCAAAAAAACTGAAAACTATGGAGAAGGAGATTACTGGATCATAAAGCTCAGTAAAGACGGAAAAGTAGAATGGGAAAAGAATTTCGGTGGAAAAGGTGATGATCATTTAAGAACGTTGGCTTTAACATCTACAGGATATTTAATCGGCGGCGAATCAAGATCGGAAAGATCAGGAAATAAAACGGTTGGCATTGAAGAGGGAACAGATTTATGGCTGATCGCACTTAATGAAAGAGGTGAAGAAATCTGGCAGAAATCCTACAACTTTAAAAACAAGGATGTTTTAATGGGAATGAGTGTGATAAGCGGGAAGCAGGAAGATGGAAGCGGGAAGTCTAAAGGTATTCTTTTGGGCGGTTATACCCAGGCAGAAGGAAGAATAGAAAATGATGATGAAACGTTCTGGATGTTGTACCTGAATCAGGATGGTAATGAAGAGTGGAGAAAACATGTGAAAGGAGAATCAAGAAAAAGAGAGGAAAGACTTTCGGATATTAAACTAAACAAGGATGGCTCTATTATTTTAGCAGGAACCAGTGCCGAGGAATTAGGAAAAGAGAACTGGAAGATTGTAAAGCTGGGAGATAAGCAGATTGACCAGCTGATCGAAAAACAGGATATTAAGATTTATCCAAATCCTGTGACTGATTATGCTTATGTGGAAATAGGTTTTCCTTCGACAGGCTCAGGACAAGGTTTCAAAGAGGCTGAGATTGTGGTGTATGATATGGGTGGAAGACAGCTTCAGAGTTTGAAGACCAAGAATACGGTGACCAAGGTTAATACACAGGCACTTATTCAGGGAGCTTACCTTGTGGTGGTGAAAACTGATAATAATAAAACGGCGAATGCTAAATTGATTAAAAAATAACCATGAAGAATAAAAATTTATTAGGAATCATTTTTGCTCTTTTTCTTTTAGGAAATATATTGATCTCTGCACAAAGTGAAGTTTTCCAATATCAAAAAGAATCTTTTTCAAGAAATTATGAAACAGATTATTCCAAAGGAAAAACAAATGTTGGATTGCCTCTTTTGAGTGTACCAACGAGTAAACCGAATTTAAAAATAAATGTAGCCCTCGACTATAATACTGATAATGCTTCTGTACATGGAATGACGGGTGATGTGGGATTAGGATGGAATGTTACTTCCGGAGGGGTGATCACTAAATATTTATATTTAGGGCTGAATGATAACACTCAGAATGTATACCAATATAATTTCCCAGGAGGCGCAGGTCGATTTTATATCAAGTATGACACAAGTGGGGAAATTAAAGCTGTTGAAGATTATCCTTCTAAAAATAAAATCATTATTCAAAAACAATCTGATTCAATCTTTGCGTCCTTTAAAATAATTGATGGGAACGGATTTAAGTATATTTTTGACAAAAAAAATATCTCGTATCGATATGAATACTCAAATCCCCAATCATCCCCAATAGGGCATGGTGCAGGGATTTATCTTCCCGCCAAAAAAAAGTTATACAATAGTGCGTTTTATCTAACTAAAATTCTGGACGAAAAAGACAACATTATTGTTGACTATGAATACGATGTCAGTACAAAAACAATCACCACCGATGGGTTACAAATTGTAAGGAATAAATTAAATAAAATCAATATTGCGAATATTGGGAATATTACTTTTTCCTATTCGAAGCAACCATTAGAGGAATCTTCTACTTCAGACAATTATTTATTAAATGGTATAGTTTTAAAAAACAAAAGTAATCAGGTAATTAATCAATATTCTTTTGGTTATTCTACTTCAGTTTATACAGGAAGAAGGTTTTTATATGAAATTATTCAGAAGGATAAAAATAATAATGAACTAAACAAACACCAATTTTCTTATTATGCTCCAAACCTTATTTTAGATGATGATTTTTATGATAAATATGGTTATTTAAACAGTTTTGATGCCTGTCATATAGACTATGATAATTTCTATCATTTTAAAAGTATTAATCCAGCTAACTTTAGCACGGACTTCTTAAAATCAATTACATTTCCAACAGGAGGAAAAATAGAGTACGAATATGAACCCAATACTTTTGAAATTACGCCTTATTCAGTTACAGTAAATACTCCTGAAGAGAATTTTGCGGATTTTGAAGTTGATAAATTAGCTACAGTAGATTTTGACACGAAAATATCTAAACTATATCCCTTTACTATAAGCAACCCAGGTAATTATTCTAAATTTTTAATTAAAATCAATTATGACTACCCGGATCAATCTAATTATCCACATCCTAGTTATGAGTTTAATTGGAAAGTACAGAAGTCAAGTGTAGTAAGTGATACCATCAGCCGATCTAAATATATTAATTCTAATACCCTCGCAACATGTGATTTTGTGCATCAGTTGAATATTGGGAATAATACTAATTTCATTTTTAATGTTGGAGTTTATGTTTATGGTAAAGCAGAAGTTTTTGGTATCAAAAAACTCAGTAGAAATTACAGATATGCAAAAGGAGGTAGGATAAAAAAAATAAAAACCTATGAAAGTAATTCTTCATTACCAATAAAAGTATTGGGCTTTGATTATAATCTTTTTTCAGACCCTTCAAGGAGTAGTGGCGTTTCTTATTTGGATGTTCCGGAATATGATGTTCCTTACACTGGGCATATAACTTCTGAAGGGGATGATTTTAAAAATGATCAAGAGATGATTTTATATAAAAATGTAAAGGTTACTGATTCTTTAAAAAATGTTTCAATTAAATACACTTTCCTTACCCCAGACGAAATTGACCTTACTTACGGAACGAATCGCAATACCTCAGCATTTTCATTTGATTATAACAGTGTAATAAAAAAAATGGGATTGGTAAAAAAAACAGAGAAATATGATTCAGGTAACGTTCTGATAGAAACCTCTGAAACTTTAAATAATCTTGAATATGTTACCCATAGTAACATTGTTGATCCATGGAACCAGCCTTTAAAATTGCTATGGATGAAGTCTGTGAATAACACCAATCAGCTTAATGTTGGGAATTCAAATATTTTACAGTCCAGTGGGCAGAAATTTTTTGAGTCGGGAAATAACCTTTTAATCAAAGAAACATCAACAGATTTTACAGGCTCGGTTACAGAGTCAAATAGATATTATCCTAA
>NZ_JBGFFD010000019.1:0-11056 GCF_041224435.1 Chryseobacterium tongliaonense
AAAAGATTAAAAGATTAAAAGATTAAAAGATTAAAAGATTAAAAGATTAAAAGATTAAAAGATTAAAAGATTAAAAGAAATTCCTAAACATCAATTATCACTCATAACTCATAACTTATAATTCATAACTTATAACTAACTTATAACTCATAACCATCACCCATACTTATGGATGCCAACCAAATATTAGATTATTGCCTTGCGAAAAAAGGTGTTACAGAAAGTTTTCCCTTTGATAACGAAACCCTTGTCATGAAGGTAGGAACAAAAATGTTTCTGTTGATGGGGCTTGAAAGCCAGCCTCTCAGTATTAATGTAAAAACCGATCCGGAATGGAGTTCAGAGCTTCGTGAGCAATATCCACAGATCACGGGAGCATATCATATGAATAAAACCCACTGGAATTCGGTTTCTGTAGACGGTTTGAAAAGAGAGCTTATTTTTAAGCTGATTGACCAGTCTTATGATCTGGTGTTTTCTTCATTAACGAAAAAGGCGAAAGAGGAAATTATAAACAGTTAAAATTCAAACTCTTCTGTTAATCTTTTATCTTCATCCAGTCTTTCAATTAGTTTTTCAAGACCTTCAAATTTGATCTCGTCATGAAGGAAATCTCTGAATTTTACAGTGATGTTTTCATCGTAAATATCTCCGTTGAAATCCAGGATATAAACTTCAACAGTTAATGTTTCTCCGTTTACAGTCGGGTTTGTGCCAATGCTTAACATTCCTTTATACTGTTGGCCTTTTACATAGACTTCAACAATATAAGCTCCCTTTTTAGGTAAAAGCTTAATAGAATCAGTTGCTATATTGGCAGTAGGATAACCAATTGTTCTTCCGATTTTCTTTCCGTGAACTACCTTTCCTGAAACAGAGTAGGAGTAGCCCAACATTTCATTGGCATTGATGATATTTCCCGCTAAAAGGGCATTTCTGACTTTAGTGGAGCTGATATTATTTTCATGAATGTTAATCGCTTCCATTTGTTCAACTTCAAAATCCAGTTCTTTTGAAAGTTTCTGAAGAAGCTCGAAATTTCCGCTTTTATTTTTTCCGAAAGAATGATCGTAACCGATGATAAGATACTTTACATTCAATTTTTCAACAAGAATTTGCCGAACGAACTCTTCTCCCGTAAGGTTTCTGAATTCTTCATCAAATTCTTTAAGGAATAAATTATTGATGCCATATTTTTCCATCAGGGATTTCTTTTCTTCCAGGGTATTCAGAAGCTTTAAATCTTCATTTGGATTGAAAACAAATCTCGGATGTGGCCAGAATGTGAGGACAGCAGTCTCCAGATTATTATCTGCACCTACTTTCGTCAATTCATCAATAATACTTTTATGTCCAAGATGTACCCCGTCAAACATACCCAGAGATAATGCTAAAGGCTTTTGAGAAGAATAATCATTAAAATTTTTGAAAACTTTCAAAACGGAAAAAATTTTGACTGCAAATATAAAGCCTTTAAAATTATCTATGATAATATAGTATAAGTTATTTTCATGTTATGCTGTTTGATGCTGTCTATCGAAATCTATATTTAGGCAACTAGATACTATTTTACACCCATCATTTTTTATATCAATGCTGACCATATTTTAAGAAAGCAAAGAAAAACAGCAAAGCTGCTGTGAAGCATTCTTTTGAAAATCTATCGTATAGATTAAACTTTGCTCATCTTTGATAGATCCGACTCATCACTTTCTTTGCGATAAAAACCGATCAAAGAAGCAAGGAACAATAAGTGTAAAATAGTATATAATTGCCTAAATTTATTTCCTGAGAATTTGTAAATCGGTGAAGATTTATTTAAAAAGTACAAAAAAATTGTGATATCAAACTTAATTAATGAATCCGGTGAATGCTTAATAATATTTAAATTAAATGGAATTTCAAAAAAAATAACCCTGAAATTTGAATTGCATATTCTCTAAAAAGCATGACAAAAA
This sequence comes from Chryseobacterium tongliaonense, assembly GCF_041224435.1. Taxonomy (NCBI): domain Bacteria; kingdom Pseudomonadati; phylum Bacteroidota; class Flavobacteriia; order Flavobacteriales; family Weeksellaceae; genus Chryseobacterium; species Chryseobacterium tongliaonense. The sequence continues at coordinate 1,959 of NZ_JBGFFD010000019.1, forward strand.
TCTTTTTTTTAGCAATTGTGAGTTTATGAAGAATCATTATATTTGCACCAAGAAAAAATTTAGCAATGGCAAACCAAATTAAAGGAAAAATTTCTCAAATTATTGGTCCGGTAATCGACGTAGTATTTAATGATGTGGAAGCAGTTCCAAGCATTTATGACGCGTTGGAAATTACAAAAGGAAACGGTGAAAAAGTAATCTTAGAGGTAGAACAACATATTGGTGAAGATACAGTAAGATGTATCGCAATGGACGCTACAGATGGTCTTACAAGAGGGCAGGAAGTAATCGGATACGGAAATCCTATTACAATGCCAATCGGTGAGGCTGTAAACGGAAGACTTTTCAACGTAGTTGGTGATGCTATCGACGGGCTTCAAAATATTTCTAAGGAAGGTGGTCTTCCAATTCACAGACCAGCTCCAAAATTTGATCAACTTTCAACTTCTGCAGAAGTTTTATTCACAGGTATTAAAGTAATCGACTTAGTTGAGCCTTACGCAAAAGGAGGTAAAATTGGTTTGTTCGGTGGTGCCGGTGTAGGTAAAACAGTATTGATCCAGGAGTTGATTAACAATATTGCAAAAGGACACGGAGGTCTTTCTGTTTTTGCCGGAGTAGGTGAAAGAACGAGAGAAGGAAATGACCTTTTGAGAGAGATGCTTGAATCAGGAATTATCAAATATGGTGATGATTTCATGCACTCTATGGAAAACGGTGGTTGGGATCTTTCTAAAGTAGATTTAGAAGTTATGAAAGATTCAAAAGCTGCATTCGTTTTCGGACAGATGAATGAGCCACCTGGTGCAAGAGCGAGAGTAGCACTTTCAGGTCTTACATTAGCTGAGTACTACAGAGATGGTGGAGAAAGCGGACAAGGTAGAGACGTACTTTTCTTCGTAGACAACATCTTCCGTTTTACACAGGCTGGTTCTGAGGTATCTGCACTGCTTGGTCGTATGCCGTCTGCGGTAGGTTACCAACCGACACTTGCTTCTGAAATGGGTGCGATGCAGGAAAGAATTACTTCAACTAAAAACGGTTCAATTACTTCAGTACAGGCGGTTTACGTACCTGCGGATGACTTAACTGACCCGGCTCCTGCAACTACATTTGCTCACTTGGATGCTACTACGGTATTAGATAGAAAAATTGCTTCATTAGGTATTTATCCTGCGGTAGATCCATTGGCTTCTACGTCAAGAATCTTGGCTCCGGAAATTATTGGTGAAGAACATTATAACTGTGCTCAGAGAGTAAAAGAAATTCTTCAGAGATACAAAGCTCTTCAGGATATCATCGCGATCCTTGGTATGGAAGAACTTTCTGAAGAAGATAAATCAGTAGTTTACCGAGCAAGAAAAGTTCAGAGATTCTTATCTCAGCCTTTCCACGTAGCTGAGCAGTTTACAGGTATCCCGGGATCATTGGTAGACATCAAAGATACCATCAAAGGATTCAACATGATTATGGACGGTGAATTAGATCACTTACCGGAAGCTGCTTTCAACCTTAAAGGAACTATTGAAGAAGCTATCGCAGCAGGACAGAAAATGTTGGCTGATAACGCTTAATTAAATTAGACATCAAGATATCAGATTATAGACATGAGACTTTAATGCCTGAAATCTGAAGTCTGAAATCTTTTAATCTAAATTAAAATGAATATAAAAATTTTAACACCAGAATACGTAGTTTTTGAAGGAGAAGTAAACTCTGTATTGTTGCCTGGAAAAAATGGTGAATTTCACATCATGAAAAACCACGCAGGAATTGTTTCTTCTTTAATGGGTGGTAAAGTAAAGCTGTTTGTTAATTCTATTGATGAAGCTTATGCTAAAAACTTTACCAAAGAAAATGAGAAAGACTCGGTTTTTTCTTATCCTATCAAAAGCGGTGTTGTAGAATTTAATCATAATAAGGGAATTATCCTTTGTGAATAATTAAATGAAAAGCTAAATATATTTTCAAAAAGTGTAACTTTGGTTACACTTTTTTTATGCGATGTAAAAAATCTGATTTTATGAAGAGAAGTATGATCATGTTGTTTACAGTTTTGGGTATTCTGGTCAATGCTCAGAATTTTAAAACCAAAAGAGGTATTGTTAGTCTTGACGGAGTGCATGTCGCCAAAATATCAAACAAATCAAATGAATATACCTTTATGGACTTAAAAGAAACTCCCATTTATACCATAGAGTTTATTGATAAAAGTATAGTTGATTCTGTAAGAGATAGTTACATAAAGCTCAACCGGGTCTATAACAGAGAAAAATCAATTGATCTGGATTACATTTCACCATCGGCATTTTCCGGGGAAGAAAAATCAGCAGTCTATACTTCTATAAAAGGCCTGAAAATAATTGATAATAAAGGAATCAACATCAAAAATTTAGATGACCTTTTTAAAAATATGCCCAAAAGAAAGCTTGATACCAAGACCAAAGAAGCCTATACTACCAGAAGTAAAATCGATAAGCTGAAAATTGAGGTGAACAGTGTCGGGGAAATCCTGAGCAACGGAGTTCCGGTAGGATATTTTACCAATCTGCCGGTAAGTTTCGGTTCAGATGACACCATTGCAGAAAAAACGTTTGTGGATATTGAAATTTATGATGCCAATAGTAAATACATCGGAAAATATATCACAACAACGAAACAATTAAAAACGGCTGGCGGGAAAACTTTTACCTTATACAGGGAAATGTCCGGAAGAGCGTCTATTTTAAAATTTCCAACTTATAAAGCTATTGCAGAACGAATGGCTATCCTGGATCCGAACTTTATTAAAATTAAAGAAAAAGTAGAAGTCGGTGAAGTGGTAAAAGACGGCGTACAGAAATAAAAATTAAATTTTACATTAAATCATAAAAAACTCCTGAAATCAGTTTCAGGAATTTTTATTTATATTTTTTGGAATTTTTCACTTAGTTTATCATTCCATAGGAATCTCTATTTTATTTTTTAGTGTAGACAAAGACTTTGATACATAAACATTTTCATTATTACAGTATCAATTTTTATCCCTGATAAAAATCCCTGCGCCTTAAAAATTATTGCTATTTTAAAAATTTGCACCTTTGCGAATAATCTTACTTTTTTTAAGTTAATCGCAAAGGCGCAAGATTCTATAAGGTCTTTTGTAGGAAATCGAAAATTTTCAGCTATTCATTAACTAACAAAACCTGATGTACTTTTTTAATTTAAATCAAAATATTTTTACAAACTCAGAATCACTCCATTATCTTTTAATTGTTGCATCGGTTTTGAAAACCAGAATAATTCAAAATCTTCAAAACTTTCTTCAAATTGAACCTTAAGTTGTTGAAGGGTAATCTTTTTAGAACTTTCCGCAGAATTTTCTTCGAGTACATCTATGAGCCATTCAGCTTTTTCCTGCTCCAGATCGATCTTAATTATATTCGTTTTTAAGTGGAACGTCAATCGTGTATACGGCCATGAGTTTTGTTTTTTTGTTTTTATGTAATTCTCAGCGATTACGTTTTTATCTAAAAAAATCACCTTTGAGTTTCCTTTAAAACTGAAATCATCATTTTCAAGGAGAGAATCATGAATATAATCCGAATGAATGCTTGCTTTTGGAATTTTAAAATCAAACCAATCCTGTAATGGGATTTCAAAATTAATTCCATGCATATAATTGAAGAGTGATTTTTTCAGGCCAAAACTAAATTGATTATGGTCGATTCCGGTTTTATCTTTAAAATCAATATCGTTGTTGGCAAATAAAATTTCCTGTTTGATAGGAATGACTCCAAATTCTTCAGGATTTATTCCGACCGGAGAATGGGCAGTCATGGCAAACTGATGCCAGAAACCGCTTTGTAAAATTCCCATTTCAAACATTTGTCTTACCATTTCCAGAGAATCAATAGTTTCCTGGATGGTTTGAGTCGGGTAGCCGTACATCAGATAGGCGTGAACCATAATTCCCGCTTCGGTAAAATTTCTTGTCACCCGGGCAACCTGTTCTACGGAAACTCCTTTGTCAATTAATTTTAAGAGCCGGTCACTTGCTACTTCAAGTCCGCCGGAAACAGCAACACAGCCGGAGAGCTTTAATAAGAAACATAAATCCCGGGTGAAGCTTTTTTCAAACCTGATATTGGTCCACCAGGTAACGACCAGTTTTCTTCGCAGAATTTCAAGAGCTACTTCCCGCATCAAAGCCGGAGGAGCGGCTTCATCTACAAAATGAAATCCTGTTTCACCGGTGTTTTTAATAAGTTCTTCCATTCTGTCCACCAGAATTTTTGCGGAAATTGGTTCGTAAATTTTAATATAATCTAAAGAAATATCGCAAAAAGTACATTTACCCCAATAGCAGCCATGAGCCATGGTAAGCTTATTCCATCTGCCGTCACTCCATAAACTGTGCATCGGGTTAGCAATTTCAATAACGGAAATATATTGATCTAAATGTAAATCAGTATAATCGGGAGTGCCTATCTCAGCTTGTTTATAGTCGTGCTTTTTTGAATCGTTTTTGTAAATAACTTTTTGATCTTCAATTAAGAAGGTTCTTTTATATTCAGTTTCAGCAATATTATTCAGATTCCTGATATTTTTATGAAGCAATTCAATCGGTAATTCACCATCATCCAATGTGATAAAGTCGAAGAATTCAAAAACCCTGGAATCCTTAATTTCCCTCAATTCCGTATTGGGAAAACCTCCGCCCATTGCTGTTTTTATATGTGGATAATTTTCTTTGATCAGTTTTGCACACCTGAAAGCGGAATATAGATTTCCGGGAAACGGGATTGAAAAACAGACCAGTTCAGGGTTAATGATTTCCAGTTTTTCCTGGAGTATATTTAATGTAATTTCATCAATAAAAGTCTGATCACCACATAGTTTTGAATATAATTCATCAAAAGAATTCGCGCTTTTTCCAAGTCGTTCTGCATACCTGCTGAAACCAAAATCCGGATCAATATTTTCAACAATAAAATCTGATAAATCTTCAAGATATAAAGTGGCAAGATGTTTTGCTTTGTCCTGCAGCCCCATATTTCCGAACGCAAATTCCATATCATCCAGCTGATTGAAACGGGAAGCTTCCGGTAGAAAATTCATGCTGCAGATTTGTCGTGCCAATGTAGGGCTTTTACCCTGCAAAAAATGAATAACCTGATCAATGGTTTTTAAATATTCTTCTCTTAAGGCAAAAATTCTCTGGGAGTTTTCCGAAGAACTTTTAAGATCAATCCCGGTGTTGAAAACCTGCCGGATTCCGTCTTTTGAAAATAATTTCAAAATAACTTCAATTCCTAAATCCATCTGGTAGCTGGAAATATTCCGGGTATTTAAAAAACCTTTGATATAAGCAGTTGCAGGATACGGAGTGTTGAGCTGGGTAAAAGGCGGAGTGATAAGAAGCAGATCTTTCAACAGTAAAATTTTTACAAAGTTATCTTAAATTTATGAATGAACCATCTTTTTACTGCCCGCCAAAACATTCAGGATAACTCCGAAAAGGATTAATGAAATTCCGATGAACAGATTGAACGTAAATTTTTCATGAAAAATCAAAATGCTTACCATAACAGCAACCACCGGTTCCAGAGCTCCTAAAATTGCAGCCGCAGTCGAACCGATATTTTTAATGGCATATACCAGACACAAAGTTGATATGACAGTAGTGAGAAATGCAAAAACAGCAAAATTGAAAAAAATCGCTGTTGATGGAATTTCAAATGATTCTTTTCCAATGAAGGCCTTAATCATAAAAAAAATTGAAGTAAACAACATCGAATAAAAGGAAAGCTTAAAACCGGAAACTTTAATTTTTGATTTGTTGACAATGATAATATAAAGGGCATAGAAGAGTGAGCTTAACATGACAATCCCCAATCCTGTATAATTAATTTCCAGGCCTTTCCCTTTAAGACATAAAACGATTACTCCGGCAAAAGCAAGAAGCAATGAAGTGACAGAAAGCTTTGTCAGTTTCTCCTTATAAAAGAAAAACATGATCAATGCGACAATCACAGGATAAATAAAGAGTACGGTAGAAGCGATTCCTGCCGTGAGATAATCATATCCTAAAAACAGGAATTCCGATGAAAGTGCATAACACATTCCCAGTGTTGCTAAAATTAATCCTTCTTTTTTATTGATAGCAAGATTTTCTTTTGAATACAATAAATACCCGCCAATCATCAATGCAGAAAATAAAAACCGATAAAATAAAGTAATGTCCAATGAAAAATGAGCCTGCTTAACGGGTAAGATAAAAATCGGAATCAAACCATATGAAACCGACGAAATAATTCCTAAAGCATAGCCTTTAAACTTCATGAATATTATTTTATAAAACTTTTAAAACTGATAATAAAAAACCACTGATGGGTTTCAGTGGTTTTTCAAATTTTTATTATTAAATCGGTTTGAAACTTAAACCTTGTTCTTCTAATAATTTTTGCTCCTGCTCTTTATAGTAACCACTTACTAATTTATCGTGAATTGCTTCAAATGCAGAAAGCGTTTCATTAATTTCCGAATCGGTGTGCGAAGCGGTAGGAATTAATCTTAATAAAATCATTCCCTTCGGAATTACAGGATAAACAACAACTGAAGTAAATATTCTGTAGTTTTCTCTTAAATCTTTTACAAGAAGGGTAGCTTCTACGGGAGTTCCCTGCATCATTACCGGAGTTACACAAGTATTGGTATCACCAATGTTGAATCCTCTTTCTTTAAGCCCGTTTTGTAATTTATTTACATTTTCCCAAAGTTTTGCTTTGATTTCCGGTCTTGTTCTTAGCAGCTCCAGTCTTTTCAAACCTCCGATTACCATTGGCATGGTTAAAGATTTTGCGAAAATCTGAGATCTCAGGTTGAATTTCAGATATCTGATAATATCTTTATCTCCTGCTAAAAATGCTCCGAACCCGGCCATTGATTTTGCAAAAGTAGAGAAATAAACATCAATCTGATCTTGGCATCCCTGTTCTTCTCCGGCTCCGGCTCCTGTTTTACCAAGTGTTCCAAATCCGTGGGCATCATCCACTAAAAGTCTGAAATTATATTTTGATTTAAGCTCGCAGATTTCTTTTATTTTACCCTGCTGTCCTCTCATTCCGAAAACTCCTTCAGTAATCACCAGAATACCGCCTCCTGTTTCTTCAGCAACTTTAGTCGCTCTCTGAAGATTTTTTTCAAGGCTTTCGATATCATTATGTCTGTAGGTAAATCTTTTTCCTGAATGCAATCTTACACCATCTACGATACAAGCGTGAGAATCTACATCATAAACGATCACGTCATTTCTGCTTACCAGAGCATCAATGGTGGAAACCATTCCCTGGTATCCGAAATTCAATAAATATGCTGATTCTTTTTGTACGAAATCCGCCAGTTCTCTTTCAAGCTGTAAATGCTGTTCTGTTTCTCCGGACATTGCTCTTGCACCCATCGGGTAAAACATTCCGTATTCGGCAGCAGCTTTAGCATCAGCTTCCAAAACTTCAGGATGGTTACACATTCCTAAATAATCATTGGCACTCCAGAAAATTACTTCTCTTCCTTGGAACTGCATTCTGGGACCGATAGGACCTTCCAGTCTCGGGAAAATAAAATAGCCTTCACCATAATCTGCAAACTGTCCGAGAGGTCCGGGATTTTCTTTTATTCTTTCAAAAATATCCAACATTTTATATAGTACTTTTAAGTAAAAAAGCCTTTTGTGATCTACAAAAAAGGCTTGATTTGTATAAATTTATTTTTTTATTTAATGAATTCGGTTTTGAAAACTTCATCATAATTGTGAACACAGTTGTTAACGAAACCTTGCTCAGCCATCCACTTGTCACTGTATACTTTGGTGATATACCTTGAACCGTGATCAGGGTAAATTAAAACAATCACGTCATCTTTTGAAAATTCATGAGACTGAGCGTATTGCATTAAAGCCTGGGTAACAGCTCCGGTAGTATAACCACCCATAATAGCTTCTTTCAAAGCAATTTCACGGGTTCTGTAAGCAGACATTTCATCATTTACCCTTACAAACTCATCTACTTTATCAAAAAGAAGAGCGGCAGGAATTAAATTTTTTCCCATTCCTTCAATCTGATAAGGATGAACGTCTTCCTTGTGTATTTCACCGGTTTCGTGGTAGCTTTTCAGAATAGAGCCGTCAGCATCCACACCAATGATCTTTACGTTCGGATTTTTTTCCTTTAAGAATTTTGCCGATCCGGATAAAGTTCCACCCGTTCCGGTACAGGCAAAAAGGTGAGTGATCTTACCTTGTGTCTGTTCCCAGATTTCAGGGCCGGTAGTCTGATAATGGGCATCAATATTCAGTTCGTTGAAATATTGATTGATGTAAACTGAATTGGGTGTTTCTGAAGCAATTCTTTTGGCTACTTCATAATAAGATCTCGGGTCATCTGCAGGTACATTTGCCGGGCAAATATATACAGTGGCGCCAAGAGCTTTTAAATAAGCAATTTTCTCAGGTTTTGTTTTATCACTTACTGCGAGAATACATTTATATCCTTTGATGATGCAAACCATTGCAATAGAAAATCCGGTGTTACCGGAAGTAGTTTCTACAACTACAGAATCTTCTTTTAATAAACCTTTTTTTTCAGCGTTATCTATAATATGAAGTGCAATTCTATCTTTAGTGGAATGTCCAGGATTATATGATTCTAGCTTGGCGTAAACAGTTGCAGGGACATCTTTTGTAACAGTATTTAGCTTTACCATAGGTGTGTTTCCTATCAGGCCAAGGATATTATCATAAACATTACTCATTATTTGTTATTTTTCAATAAAAATCTGACCGCAAAAATACAAAAAAATAAATAATTTCTAAACTTTTGTTTGATTAGTAAGCATTCAATTGAATAAAATTATTTTTTCATTTGCAATCTTAGCTTAACAATATTGACAAATACCACGCCAAATTTTTAAATTTTGTTAAAATCAACATAAAATGATATAAAAGCCCTATTTTCGCGTAATTGATTTAATACTATGAAAAATTGGACCTTTAGGCAATGGAACACCGTTCTAGGATGGGTGATTTTCGTCATTGCATTTTTCACGTACTTGTCAACTAT
>NZ_JBGFFD010000002.1:0-211868 GCF_041224435.1 Chryseobacterium tongliaonense
CTGCTTCCTGTAATTAGATACTGCTGATCTATAGTTGTGGTTACCTGGCTTAAAAAATCCTGTGTAGAGGATTTGATGTCTTTCTGCCATACCACTTCCTGGGCAGACACACCCAAAACAGTGCACATTGTAAGTACACCCGTGTAGAGTTTTTTCATACCTTGTGTTTAGGTTATTATTTGTTTTTTAATTTGCTGCAAAAGTAATTATTTTATGTCACTGTAAAAAGATGTATATGAAGGATTTAACACAATTTTTTTATCCATACAAAATTAATCCTCTAAAGCGACAGAACTTGACGTGTTATACGAAAGTTTATATTTTAAATTGTTTTTAATTTCTGTTGATTTTGGAGTTTCTATAAATCAAATCGGCGGCACCTTTGGTGCCGCCGATTCTCAAAAATAATCTTAATATGAAGTTATAAAATTACGGTCTGTATGGAGTGTGCGGGAGCAGAAAGCTTTGCAGCCATTCCTTCAATCCAGAGGCTTGTTTCCGTATCATGATCCGAATCATTCATAATCACAGTTACCAACTGCCCGTTTTCATTCATAAATGATGTGGAAAGAAGGCCTGATTCATTGGCAGAACTTGCTACCCTGCGCGCATTTGGCTTTATATATTTTGACACATGCCCGATATAATAATATTCATAAGTGTAATGCACTTCTCCGGTTTTGGTATCACCGATGATCGGGGCAAAACAGAAGTTTCCAACATGATTGGGTCCTCCGGTTTCATCCAGCAACACATTCCAGTCTGTCCATAAGGCAGTTCCCCTGTTGAAGTCATTGATCATATTTTTTCCATACAGCTCCCCTAGTTTTACATCCTCGATTCCTGACATTTTAAATACTTCTTTACAACCTTCCGTAAATGCTAAAAATTTATCCGGAAATGCCCTGTAGGTTTCCATCACATTATCAAACAACTGGGTTTTGTTGTGCCATACTTCATACCAGTGATAGCCGATTCCGGAAGCATATTTTGATGTTTCAGGATCACTCAGAGTGGTAGTTGCCCGTTGAAACATCAGGTCTCTGTTGTGATCCCAGATCATGACCTTTTTATCTTTATATCCGTTTTTCCATAAAGCAGGCCCTAAGTTATTTTTAAGGAAATTTCCTTCTTCTTCGGCAGTATAAAGGCACGATTCCCAGGTTTGTGTGGCCATCGGTTCGTTTTGAACGGTTAATCCCCAGATATTCAACCCTTTCTTCTCATATTCCTGGATAAACCTGATATAATAATTGGACCAGGTCTGATAATACTGATTTTCCAGCCTACCGCCTTTCAGCATATCTTTATTAGATTTCATCCATGCCGGCGGGCTCCACGGGGAAAAATATAATTTAAAATCATTCCCTATTGATTTTCTGGCTTCTTTAATCATTGGAATTTTATACTTTTCATCATGCGCCAGTGAGAATGATTTCAATGAAGTGTCATTATCTTCCACATAGGTATAAGAATCGCTTGAGAAGTCACAGGAATTCATATTGGTACGGACAACCGTATATCCCAATCCGTTCTTACCGTAATATGCATCAATGATTTCCTTTTGCTTATCTTTCGGCATTTTATAAAAGGTTTCAGCTGCAGCATCGGTAATAGCTCCGCCAATACCAATCAGTTTTTGATATTTAAAATCCGGATCCACAAAAATGCAGGCCTCATTCTCTTTGGGCTGTGAAAACTTTTCAAATTTTACGGTTCCTTTATCTGCCAGCTTTTCATTGGTTTTAGAATTGGTAAGAATTACCCGCGCTGTTCTTCCTGCATTTTTTTTCCAGTAATTCTGAGCATTGACAGTACTCACAACTCCTAAAAAACAACTTATAATTAATTTTTTCATTCTGTCTTACATTTTTCGAGATCTGTATCTCACTTCATTATTTATTCTCGTAAACCCTTACATAATCTATATAATACTTCTGTGGGAAAATGGAATCATCTATTCCTTCCTTTCCACCCCAGAAACCACCGACTGCCAGGTTTAAAATAATAAAATACGGTTGGTCAAAAGGCCAGGCCTCATATGTTTTTTCCGTATTGATATAGGTGAAGAATTTTTTGTCGTCAATATAAACATCAATTTTTTCAGGGGTCCAGTCGGCTTTATACACGTGAAACTTTTCACTGGCATCATTCACAATTAAAGTATCCGTTTTCTGGGTTCCTATGATATGATTGTATTTCTTTGTATGAACCGATGCATGAATATATCCCTGGTTAAAACCTACATGCTCCATAATATCCAGTTCGCCGTCATCAGGCCATTTTTTCATATTTTCGCTCATCATCCAGATGGCAGGCCAGGTTCCACGGCCCTTAGGAAGTTTTGCCCTCACTTCTACAGTTCCGTACTGAAAAGAAAACTTTCCTCTGGTTAAAAGCCTGGCAGAAGTATATTTGTTTTTCTCCCAGTTTTCTTTTTTTGCTTCAATCACCAGATTTCCTTTTTCCACTCTGGCGTTTTCCAGGCGGTTTTTTGTGTAAAACTGGGCTTCATTATTTCCATAGCCGTTTCCGCCTACATCGTAATTCCATTTTGAGGAATCCGGAAGCCCGTTATAATTAAATTCATCATTCCAGATCAACTTCCTTCCCGGATCCGGTTTGTTTGATGCACAACCCGAAACAGAAAAAATTAAAGCTACGCCTATGATTAAGTGAAAAATATTTTGGATTTTGATTTTCATAAGATGATGTTTATCTGTTGATTTTTAGTTGAAACCAATGTCCTCTACCTTCAAAAGCGGGTTTTTAGCCCGCTCAAAGATTTAATTATTTAATCCAATTGATTCTTTTTGTCTGAACGTCCTGAGAGTTTGTTCCTACCATAATATCAAACTCACCTCCTTCCCAGTCATAATTCAAAGCATCATCATAGAATTTTAAATTTTCAGGGGTAAGGTTAAAGCTTACGGTTTTGGTTTCTCCTTTCTTTAAAAATATTTTCTGGAAACCTTTAAGTTCTTTTACGGGTCTTACTATTTTTCCAAACAGGTCTCTGATATAAAGCTGTATCACTTCTTCGCCGTCATAATTTCCGGTATTCGAAATATTTACTTTAATATTTAAGGTCTGATTTCCTTTAAGATCGGCCGAACTCAATATCATATCCGAATATTTAAACTGAGTGTAGCTTAACCCATATCCAAACGGAAATTTCGGATCATTATCGAGATCAATGTAAGCTGAAACATAATTCCTTTCTGTATTGGTTTTCGCAGGCCTTCCTGTGTTGTAGTGATTATAGTAAACAGGAATTTGTCCCTCTGTTCTCGGGAAAGTCATAGGCAGTTTTCCGCCCGGATTTACTGTTCCGAAAAGAACGTCAGCAATGGAATTTCCGGCTTCAGTTCCCAGCCACCAGGTATACACAATCGTTGGAATATTATCTGCTGCCCAGTCAAAAACAAGAGGCCGTCCCGCATTGATCATTAATACAATCGGTTTTCCTGTTTTGGCAATTTCTTTTAATAAATCTTCCTGAACACCTGAAAAATGGATATTGCTACGGCTCTTGGCTTCTCCGCTCATGGCATGCCCTTCCCCCAATGTCATGATCACAACATCTGCTTTTTTAGCCGTTTCTACTGCTTCTGCAAACATAGATTTGTCCTGATCATCTACATTGCATCCTTTTGCATATAATAAAGTTGAATTTTTATCCAGTTGATTTCTGATCCCGTCAAACTGGGAAACAATTCTCTGGCTGTCATCCTTAAAACCTACCGCCCAGAAACCATGATTGGCAACTGTTTCTTTTCCGAAAGGTCCGATCAGTGCTACAGTTTTTGCAGATTTTGAAATCGGTAGAATATTCTTCTGGTTTTTTAATAAGACAATACTTTTTGAACCGAACTCTCTTCCGAATTTTCTGTTTTCCTGATTATTGGTCTGGTCTTTCTGTCTTTTTTCATCGCTGAACCTGTACGGATCATCAAATAATCCCATTTCAAATTTCTTGGTCAGAATTCTTCTTGCGGCATCATCAATGAATTTCGGATCTACCTTTCCTTCTTTTACCAATTTTGGAAGTTCTGCCATGTACACACGGCTTTCCATATCCATATCACTTCCTGCCAGGATTGCTTTTTGAGCGGCTTCCGCTTTATCTTTGGTATAGCCGTGATAGATCATTTCACCGATGCTTCCCCAGTCTGAAACCACAAATCCTTTGTAATTCCATTTGCCTTTTAACAGGTCTCTGAGAATATAGCTGTTAGCTGTGGCAGGAACGCCGTTGATATCATTAAAAGAGTTCATAAATGTCGCTACCCCAGCTTCTGCAGCTGCTTTGAAAGGTGGCAGATACGTTTCGTTCAATTGTCTTAAACTCATATCCACTGAATTGTAATCTCTTCCGCCAACTGCCGCTCCATACGCTGCAAAATGTTTTGCACAGGCCATAATAGCATCAATATTTCCAAGTCCTTTTCCCTGAAAACCTTTGATTCTTGCCACACCAATCTGTGTTCCCAGGTAAGTATCTTCTCCGGAACCTTCCATTACCCTGCCCCATCTCGGATCCCTTGCAATGTCTACCATCGGGGCAAACGTCCAGTGGATTCCATAGGCAGAAGCTTCCGTTGCAGCAATTCTTTCTGATTTTTCAATCAATCCCAGATCCCAGCTTGCCGCCTGTCCAAGGTTTACAGGAAATGTTGTTCTGTATCCATGAATAACATCCTGGCCAAAAAGCAAAGGAATTTTTAATCTCGACTGTAAAGCCAGTTTCTGGAAAGATTTTGTTTCTTCTACTCCGGCAACATTCAGCATAGAGCCTACTTTTCCGCTTTTTATTTCTTCTAAAACCGTTGCAGAATTAGAGTTCTGAGGTCCGGTTGCATATTCGAAACCGCTGTACTGAACCAGCTGCCCTACTTTTTCCTCAAGGGTCATTTTAGATAGAAGTTCGGAAACTTTCTGGTCAATTGTTTTTTGTCCGTAAGCATTGATTCCGAATGCTGAGCATATTAATAAGAAACAAATCTTTTTCATAATGGTAATTTAGAAAATATAAGTTGCTACTGAGTTTCCTGAGATAACGACAGGAGCTGATTTTTGATGATATAAAATAGAAAATTTTTCTTCTGTTTTACTATTATTTTGTACAATTAATATTGTTTTTCCTTCAGGTGTTTTGAAAGCTGCCGTGGAAAGGTTATCGTTCTGTGTTGAAGCTATTCTCTGTGAATTGGCAGGAATAAACTTTGAAGCATGTGCTATAATATAATAGGAAACATTTCTTGTGAAATTCTCACTGTCTGAAACGGTGATTGCTCCTTTACATTCCGTACATCCTCCATCTGTGTGCGGTTTATACTGAGGATCATTTGCCAGATTCCATTCTAAAGCGATCTTACTCCAGTTTCTCATGGAACCAATGATCACATTTTTGGCGTGCCAGTTCAGATCTTCGTTAAAATTACTCTTAGATCCCGTCCATTGCTCTGTAAAATATAAATTTTTCTCCGGATAAGCGTTATGCACGGTGCTTAAAGCAGAAATTTCCCCTTCATATAAGTGAAATGCCGAACCATCAACGTATTGGTAAGCTTCGGGATCACTTAAGATATTGGTAGCATATTCAGGTTTGTTGCAATTATGGTCATAAACTACTATCTTGGTTTTAATCCCATTAGACCGGAAAGCAGGCCCTAAATGATTTTTAATAAAATCTTTTTGCTGATCGGAAGCCATGTACAAACTCGGATTATTGCCTGGATGCAGAGGTTCGTTCTGAGGAGTAACAGCATCAATCGTTATTCCTTCTTTCTTCATTCCCTGAATATATTTCACAAAGTAATTGGCATATGTACCATAATACTCAGGCTTTAAGCTTCCGCCTTTTGATTTTCCGTTATCTTTCATCCAGACCGGTGCCGACCATGGAGCTGCAATGATTTTAATATCCGGATTGATCATTAAAATTTCTTTTAGCATCGCGATCAGATTTTTATCTTTTACCAGGCTGAAATGGGATAAAGAAGCATCCGTCTGCCCTTCCGGAAGATCATCATAGGAAAACACTTCCCCGTCAAGATCTGAAGCTCCAATACTTAATCTCAGATAGCTTACTGAAATCGAATTCTTATCATTCCCGAAAAGCTCTTTTAATAAGGCTTTTCTTTTGGACGATGAAAGCCTGTTGATCACTTCAACGCTGCCTCCCGTCAATGTATATCCAAAACCATCAACATATTGAAACTTTTGAGTATCATCAATTTCAATATTCTGACTGCTCCCGGAGTTATTTACAAAAACGATGGGTGCCTGCTGTTGCAACTTCACGCTTTCATCACCTTTTGTCAGCCAGACCTGAACTTCATTTCCATGATTTACCGATCCCGATTTGCATGATGATAAAGGTAAAAGTACCACACCACTGAGTAGTGCGGTACTTTTTAAAAAGAAACTATATAAACTGTGAAACTTCATTTTTTTAATAGCCCGGATTTTGCTTGATAACTGTACTTACCAATTCGTTGTAAGGAATCGGTAAAATTTCATTTTTCCCTGCAACAAATCCTCTGGCTCCTAATTTTGCCGGAGCATCTCCCCATCTTACCAGATCAAACCATCTTTGTCCTTCTCCTACAAACTCCCTTCTTCTTTCATCTTTGATTGCCTGCATAGAAACCGGAACCGATGATAAGCCTACTCTTGCCCTTACAGCATCCAGTAAAGCCTGAGCTCTTGCTCCTGTTCCATTAAGAGCCTCTGCTTCCATCAGATAAGTATCTGCTAATCTAATCGCGATATAATTCTGACGGAAATTCAATTCTACAGGACCCGGAAGATTTGTTTTATCTGCTGTTTTCGGCATATATTTATTCAGGAAATACCCGGAATCTCTATAAGCCGGAGAATATGATATTTTGTTTTCCTGAACTAATTTTTTAGCATTAAAAATACTTGCCTCTAAACGCGGATCTCCCTGCATAAAGTTGAATAAATCTTCTGTAACGGGATTAAATGCCCAGCCAGAAACTAAATCCGGAGCATCATTATTAGGTGTAGACGGTTTAAGGGTATATGATCTCAATCCTACCATAATACAGATAGAATTACCTTCATCATTTCCCTGTCCCCAGAATCCCCAATCTGAACTTCCCTGATTGGTATGCATTACCTCAAGCACAGATTCTGTGGTAAATTTATTATCGACTTTCCATAAATCTGCATAGTTTGCCACTAAATGATATCCATACTGGCTTGTTTGGCCCGGTGTTCCGTTTACTTCTGCAAATTGTGCAGCAGCTTCAGTTTTTTTCTTGTCATAAAGATAAATTTTACCTAAAATCGCTCTTGCATTTCCCTGAGTAATTCTTCCTCTGTCTCCTCCTGAAACGGTCATTGGAAGACTTGAGATTGAAGATAAAATATCTTCTTCAATTTGTGCGTAAACAGCAGCAGGTGCAGCTTGTGGGATACTATAAAAGTCATCACTTGCTTTTATCGGCTCTAGAATCAAAGGGATATTTCCAAACATTCTCAATAATTCAAAATAATATAAAGCTCTTAAAGTCTTCGCTTCAGCAATGAATCTGTTCTTTATGGCATTATCCATATTGGCATCCGGAACTCTTTTGATCACAAGGTTTGCTCTTGCAATTCCCTGATAGAAATCTTTCCAGTAACTTAATGGAATTGTAGTCTGATTGATGGTGTAATTAGAAAAGCCCTGAATCCCTGCTCCATCGGTAGAGCTTCCCCCACCAGCATAAAAGTCATCAGAAGCACCATTAAAAAATGTCACCGTATTTTCAAAACCTCCTGCATATTTTCTCATGATATCATAAACCCCAACCAATGCACTGAAAGATTGCTCTTCGTTTGCAAAATAATTTGAGGTATCAAACGCACCTTGGTTTTTAACTTCTTCAATATAATCGTTATTACAAGAGGATATTGTCGTTAAACTTAATCCTGATAACAACATTAATGTAAGACTTTTATATATTTTATTTTTCATTTTTAGTAAAGTTTAGAATTGAATATTAGCTCCAAATAAGAATGATCTTGCCTGAGGATAGTAAGCTCTATCGATTCCGAAGTCATCTCCTGCTGCAATTTCAGGATCATAACCTGTATATTTCGTGAAGGTCAACAAGTTTTCTGCTGTAATGTAAAATCTTATTTTACTTGCTCCAAGACTCTGTGAAACTTCTTTTGGTAAGCTGTAACCGAGCTGAACCAATTTTAATCTCAGATAATCTCCGTCTTGTAAATAATAACTTGACATTCTTGAGAAGTTTTTATTTGGGTCATCTCTTGAGATCCTAGGAGTTGTATTTGATGTTCCTTCACCTGTCCAACGGTCTAAAATAGCAGTCTGGTAGTTTGCATCAAGCATATCTAATCTTCTCAATCCCTGGAAAATTTTGTTTCCGGCCTGTCCTTGAGCAAATATCATTAAATCTACATTTTTATAATTAAGATTCAATGTAAACCCATATGTGTACTTAGGTAAAGAATTTCCAAGATAAGTTCTGTCATCATCATCAATTTTACCATCATTATTTAAATCCTTCCATTTAAAATCACCAGGTTTTGCTCCCGGAAGAATAAGGCCTCCACTCGCATTTTTGTAATTATCAATTTCTGCCTGGTTCTGGAAGATTCCATCGTATTCAAATCCATAGAAAGAACCGTAAGGAAGACCTACCTGAGCTCTGGAAACAGGTCCCATTGACTGGAAACCGGGACCGTCAATGAATTTTCTACCATTTTCAAGTCTGATCACTTCGTTTTTAAGGTATGCAAAGTTTCCGTTTACTGAAATTCCGAAATCTTCCCATTTCTTATTATATCCTAAACTTACTTCAACCCCTGTATTATTCATGTCCCCAACATTCGCCCAAGGATTCGTTGTTACCCCGACGTATCCCGGAATACTGATCTGACGAAGGATATCGGTACTTTTCTTTTTATACCAGTCTACCGTTAAATTAAAGTTTTTAAGGAATTTGATATCTGCAGCAATATTAAGTTGTGAAGTTTCCTCCCAGTGAAGATCCGGGTTTTCTAATGTTGCAGGTGCATATCCGGTAATAATTGTGTTATTTCCGTTTGTATAGTTGCTGCCTGAAACCATGAAACTTGCGTACATAAAGTTGGCAAATTCATCATTTCCTAATATCCCATAACCTCCTCTTAATTTTACGCTGTTAACGATTTTATTTTCAGGCCAGAAATCTTCATTGGAAACATTCCATCCTAAAGACATCGCCGGGAAGTTACCCCAATGTTTATTTGTACCAAATCTTGAAGATCCGTCTCTACGGATAGTTCCTGTAAATAAATATTTATTGGCATAATCATAAATAACTCTTCCGAAATAAGAAGCTTTGTGAGTTTGTATCCCGTCATAAGCATCTACAATCTTATTCTCTCTCGGTAATGAAAAGTTGAAGGATGCATCCTGCCAGTTATCAACTGGTAAATTGGTATGTGTTACCGTTTCACCATAACCTATATTGTATTCATAAACTCCCTGTCCAACAAGGACACTTAAGTTATGATCTCCCCATTTATTTTGATAAGTAACTGTATTTTCCCAGCTCCATTCCAGTTTTTTATTGGTGTTTCTGGAAAGGCTGTTAAAGTTTAAATTACTGTATGTAGGGCTTAAATAAAACTTAGGTGTGAACCCTTGATTTCCCCAATAGGAAAGCTTACCATTGATGCTTGATTTGAAATTAAAATGTTTGAAAAATTTCATGTCTGCAAATGCATTCGCCACAAAATCATCAGACCAGCTGTATCTCCCCTGTTGTGTATATCTGAACGCTAAAGGGTTAGCCATTTCCTGATTCACATACGGAGAAATACCATAAGGATTTCCGTTAGCATCTCTTACAATATACGGGTTGGTATACATATCCGGATTTACCAATGACCAGTCTGTAACTACAGCAGGAGTTGTAGGGTCTAAGTTAATGGCAGAACTTAAAGGTCCTCCAAATTCTCCGTTTGCATTGATCCCTTTCGTTTTATTGTTTGTGTAAGAAAAAGTCTGCCCTACCGTTAACCAATCTAAAACTTTATGATTTGAATTAATTCTCGCACTGATTCTTCTGTAATTGGAAATATCGCTCATCACGATACCATCCTGCCCATAATAGCCGAATGAGGTATAGAAAGTTGATTTATCACTACCTCCGCTGATGCTGAATTCGTGAGAAGTTCTTTCTGCTGTGTTAAAAATCTGATCCTGCCAGTCTGTGCCTTTTCCAAATTGTGCAGGATTGGAGAATCTTGCAGGTTGCCCATCATTGGTAAAACCTTCGTTGATAATTGTTGCATATTGTGTTGCATCAAGAAGATCTAATTTTTTTGAGGCATTTCCGAAACCATAAAAACCATTGTAAGATAAATTCAATCTTCCTTTAGCTCCTTTCTTCGTAGTAACAAGAATTACCCCTTTTGCAGCAGAAACTCCATAGATCGCAGCAGAAGCACCATCTTTTAAGATCTCCATGCTTTCGATATCAAATTGGTTCAGCCAGGAGATGTTATCAACAACAATTCCGTCTACAACCCACAAAGGATTATTACTTCCCGCACCAAAACTAGTTACACCACGTACCCTAACCGTAGCGTTTGAACCCGGTTGTCCGGAATTTGATATTACCGTAACTCCGGCCGCCCGGCCTTGAAGAACTTGTTCAGGTTTTCCCGCCGGGATGTCTTCAATATCCGAAGCTTTTAAACTTGATATCGCTCCGGTCACATTACTCTTCTTTTGAGTACCATAACCAATCATCACCACTTCCTCAATTTTTTGCTCTTTCGGAATCGTGTCATTGGCCTTTTGTTGGGCATTGAAATTCGCTGTAAAATAAAGTACAGCAACCACTCCCAGACTTCTTGATATTTTTACATTCATATACAGTTAGTTTTTTAATTCTCAAATTGAGACAATAAAAATATATTTTTTTTTAAATAGTTAACATTATATTAATAATTATTTTAATTTTTCGTTTATTTTTGGGGGTTGAAAGACCTTATTTTAAGCTAAATTTTCATAAAAAATTATAAAATCTTAATAAAATTACCCCCCGAAATGAACGTCAAGCTTCCTAATATTTCACTCCCATTAAAACTTACCTTCCTTATTTTTTCAATGGTGCTGAACTGCATGGGCATTATAATCCTTCAGCTTTCGGAAGCAAAAATCACCTACGAAAAACTGGGTCTTCTGGAATCTTTTAAAGATTTACCGATTGCTTTTATTTCACTTTTTGCCGTCAATTTTATCAGCCGGACCGGAACCAAAAAAGCTTTGATTTTGGCGTTAACAGTTGTTGGGATTTGCTCCTTTATTTTACCTTTTGTAAAAGTCTTCTGGTTTTATAAATTATGGTTCGCCATTATCGGAACCTGTTTTGCGATTGGCAAGATCTGTGTATTCGGGATTATCCGAAATAATATATCAGATGAGAAATCACTCGCCCGGACAATGAGTAGTGTGGAAGCTTCCTTTATGATCGGAATTTTTGTAGTCAATACCGGTTTTGGATGGCTGATATCCAGCCGGTATTCAGAATTCTGGAAATTCGGTTTTTTATGTATTTCCCTGTTATCGGTGATTACAATTTTTTTATTTTCAAGACTCAACATAGCTGAACCTGAAAAAGATTATAATAAAGGCAGTATGATTTCCGATCTGTCCGGCTTTATCAATCCGTCAATCATTGTTTTTCTGGCCGTTATTTTTTCTATAGTTTTTGTCGAGCAGAGTTTTAATTCCTGGCTGCCCTCTTTTTACAAAAACCATTTGAAGGTAAATTCATTTTTTTCTCTTCAGGCCACTTCCTTTTTAGCGATCTTTTCTTATATCGGAAGAATGGTTACCGCAAATGTCATCCAGAGATTCCCGTTATCAAAATATTATATTTTCTGTCTGTCGTGCATTATTTTGGTTTTATGTATCATTTTAGGGATACAATATTTTCAGTCGGATGATTCAAAATCGTTATTATTTTTATTTCCGGTGATCGGTTTCTTTCTGTCACCCCTCTATCCGGTGATTAATTCAAAAATGATTGCACAGATCGATAAAGAAAAAACCAATCTTTTTACTTCGCTTATTGTAATTTTCTCATCACTGGGAAGTTCAGTAAGTTCAATCATTATGTCGTTACTGTTTGGAAATCAATTATTAAATTTTTATCCTGTGTATATTTTAGTTACGGTAATTGTTCTTTTTACCGTAAGTTTAATTTATTTTAAACTTGTTAAAACAAGATATTGAAAATAATTTTATTTTTACCCTCATGAAAATCAAGGACTCAAAAAACAAAGAAACGCTTCAGGAGCTGATTGACACAAAAGATTTTGTGGCCCATATTTCCGTGGACTGCACTATTTTCGGTTTTCATGATAATATTCTGAAAGTTTTATTATTAAAATACCACGATTTAGACCTTTGGTCACTTCCGGGAGGTTTTGTTTTTAATGACGAAGATCTTCGTGAAGCTGCAGAACGTGTACTGTACGAAAGGACTCACCTTAAAGATATATTTCTGAAACAATTCCATACTTTCGGGAGAATAGACCGTACAGAAAATAATGTGCATCAGATCCTGCTCGAAAACAAAGGAATTGAAGTACCCAAAGATCACTGGATCTTTCAGAGATTCGTTACAGTAGGCTATTGCAGCCTTATTGATTTTTCCCTTGCCAATACATTTCCGGATGCCTTCAATGAAACCTGCGAATGGTTTGAAGTGAATAAACTCCCTAAAATGGCTTTTGACCATGACAGAGTGATAGAAACCGGTCTTGAGTATCTAAGGATGAATATCAATACCGAAGTGGCGGCCAGTAATCTTCTTCCTGTAAAATTTACGATGAAGGACCTTCAGTCTTTATATGAAACCATTCTGGGACAAAAATTCAGAAGGAATAACTTCCAGCGTAAAATACTAAGTTTGAACATTTTAGACAGATTAGAGAAATTATACGACGGCTCTGCCAATAAAGCTCCTTATCTGTATAAATTTAAGAATAAGGTTCATAATTCCGTTCATCAATATCCTATTTCAAACGAAGAAGAAGATGAAGCTTAAAAACCTTAAAACTGAATAAGAGGACCTGGTATTTCGGTAATATTAAAACCAGACCTTTGCTTCATCACAATCCACTAAAAATCTGAATATCAAATATTAATATATAAATAAGCCTGTTCAAAAAAAATTTCTCTGAAATGATGAAAAGTCTTATTTTTAAACAAACAAAAAAACATGTCATATTATCCTCTTACAAGCATTCCAGACTATTACGGAATTGATGCCTTACTTACTGAAGAACACAAACTGATTCGTCAATCAATAAGAGACTGGGTAGAAAGTTTTGTAATGCCTCAGATCGATCAGGCAGCACAAAATCATACGGATTTACCTGGGTTGATGAAAGAATTGGGGAAAATTGGAGCTTTAGGCCCATATATTCCGGTTGAGTATGGAGGTTCCGGATTAGATCAGATCTCTTATGGTCTTATCATGCAGGAATTGGAAAGAGGAGATTCGGCAGTTCGTTCTGCAGCTTCAGTTCAGAGCTCTTTAGTAATGTTTCCGATCAATGAATTTGGATCTGAGGAACAAAAAAGAAAATACCTTCCGCAACTGGCTTCCGGTGAAATGATCGGGTCTTTTGGGTTAACTGAGCCTAATCATGGTTCTGATCCGGGTTCTATGGAAACCAATTTCAAAGATATGGGTGACCATTATCTATTGAATGGTGCCAAAATGTGGATCACCAACTCTCCATTATGCAATATCGCTGTGGTTTGGGCTAAAAATGAAGACGGAAAAGTACAGGGACTGATCGTTGAAAGAGGAATGGAAGGTTTCACCACCCCGGAAACCCACAATAAATGGAGCTTAAGAGCTTCTAAAACCGGAGAATTGGTGTTTAATAATGTAAAAGTTCCGAAAGAAAACTTACTTCCGGGCGTTACAGGATTAAAAGGACCACTTTCGTGTCTCAATTCTGCAAGATATGGAATTTCATGGGGGGTGATCGGAGCGGCAATTGACTGCTACTGTACTGCAGTTCAGTATTCTAAAGAAAGAAAGCAGTTTGGAAAACCTATCGGTTCATACCAGTTGCAACAGAAAAAATTAGCAGAATTTTTAACTGAAATTACTAAGGCTCAGTTACTTTGCCTGCAGTTAGGGAATCTGAAAAACGATCATAAAGCAAGTCCGGCTCAGATCTCAATGGCCAAAAGAAACAATGTGAAAATGGCTATTGATATTGCAAGAGAATCCCGTCAGATTCTTGGCGGAATGGGTATCATGGGTGAATTCCCGATGATGAGACATGCCGCTAACCTTGAATCTGTGATTACTTATGAAGGAACGCATGATGTACATTTGCTGATTACAGGAATGGATATTACCGGTATCAACGCATTTTAAAGAAATAAAATTCTTATATAAAAAAGCCCTGGTCAAGTTTGACCAGGCTTTTATTTTAGTCACATTCCGGGGAATTTGTATTCGATGAATAATTATTGAGTCAATAATATTTTGAGCGATTTATTAAAAATATATAACTTAATCGAAGCTTAAAATATCAATATGAAAAAATTTACTTTCTTTTTATTAGGGCTTAGTGCGCCATTTTATTTTGCACAGCAAGCCGGTGATGTTGCCGGTATTGAACAGAAATTAGATTTAACCCCACAAGGTGTGGTCAATTTCATTGCCAATAACCTGGGAGATCAAAATCCACCGGATTTTGTCAGTTATCTCAATGGCTTTAACGTCGGTTTAAAAGCCTACAAAATTACCTATTACACTAAAAATGAAAACAATACACTGGTAAAAGCCACAGGGCTTATCATGTATCCGAATGTCAATTACAAACTGTCTACAGTAGTTTCAGATCACGGCACTACAGATAGCAGAAATAATGTTCCTTCTAACCTGAAAGGAGCTTTAACGGCAGGTTTCGTTGTTGAATTATCTTACGTTTTAAACGGTTATATTCTGATGGCTCCTGATTATGTAGGGATGGGAACCGGTGAAGGTATTCATCCGTACGTGCACTATTCTACCGAAGCTTCTGCAACGATTGATTTTGTAACGGCAGCCAATAAGGTTTTATCCCAGCTCAATATAAAACGTTATGATGAATATTTTCTGGCCGGATACTCCCAGGGAGCTCATGCCGCTATGTCTACTTTGAAGAAATTAAATATTTCAAATCCCGGCAATTTAAAGTTCAAGTATGCTTATATGGGTGACGGACCATACGATTTTTCAGGTGTTACCCTTCAGAAAGGAGTTATAGAAAAAGAAATATATCCTTTCACATCATTCCTGGCCAATGTGGTAAACACTTGTAACAATATTGGCTATAAAACGTATACCAATGATATTTCTGAGGTAATTTCTGCGGAATATCTCGACAAATACAACTATCATGTCACACAGGATAATGGCGGATTATTGTGGGGACCACTGATCTGGAGAAAGCTTTTCACCACGAATTTTGTAAATGATGTGACCAATAATAACAACAATAAATTAAGACAATGCCTCAGGGCAAGTGATGTCTACGACTGGTACAATAAAACTCCGATGACATTGGGCCATGCTACTGTAGATCTGGCCATTCATCCGGAAAACACATCAAAAACAATAGATGTTCAAAGAGGTTATTATCCATGGTGGGATCTTGGTAAATATAAGCTGGAATCTTTTTACTGGGGACCTGTAGGTCACGTGGGTGGAATTGTTCCTTTTGTTTTGGCTTCCAATGCTAAGTTCAATACCTTAAGAAGTGGCGGAATTTTTAATGAATGGGCCATTCTTACTTCCAAACAGGCAGAAAATAATCAACCGAAGACAAGCACATTATTCAATTCTCAGATAAAACCCGAACTTCAGGGTATGGAATTGGTTGAAGTTACAGATTTTAATAAAGAAAAATCAGATCGTAAAGAAATGGCTAATAATAGCTTATCCTCTTTACAGGATGGTGTTTATTTATTAAAAGTAGCTCAAAATAATGAAACCAAATTAATCCCTTACATTAAAAACACACCACAGCAAATCACTGAAAATGAGATTGTAAAATCCGGAAACAACAATATTTTAAGTTTAAAAATTAATCCAGATGAGTTATCGTCAATTAATATTTTTGATGAAAATAAAAATCTGATCAAAACAGTTTCACAAGAAGAGTATATTAAAGATAATGGAATTAACCTGAATAATATTGATCATCAAAACTATACCTTTGAAATCATTACCCAGTTTTACAGTCTTCAGTTCAATAAACAAACGGGTGATCTAAAATCAGATGACAATCCTGAAATAATGACGCAAAACCGCCATATTTTGGTTAGAGCTAAAAAAGATATTAAAAATGTAACTATCTACAGTATTTCAGGCGTCTTGATTCAGAATCAGGAAATCAACAAACCTCAGTTTGAATCCAATAGCCTGGAATCCGGAGTTTATCTGGTACAGATCCTTCAGAGTAATGGAAAAATAATCAGTAAAAAAGTAAAATTATAAAACATACATAATCTTCTCAATATCAAATCTTTATTTATGTTTTAATGCACTTCATTTCTGAAGTGCATTTTATTTAATATGATTTTATATTTTCAATAAAGTTGATATCAGGATTCAGGATTTCCAGGATCAGGCTTCGGATCGATTTCATGGCATCATCAATATTTCCCTTATCAAACTGCAGGGAAACCACTCCTTTTCTTGCTTCGGCAAAACTCCAGATTCCGGTTTCAATGGGAAGTCCCCAGAACTCGGGGAGATTCTGGACAACGTACTGATAAATACACAGCTGTAAAGCCTGCTTTCTTTCATTGTTGTGGAAATATTCCTCCACATTATCTTCATCGATTTTTACCGTAAGGTTTTTGATTTTTGCGGTTTTATAATCAATGATTCTTAAAGTTCCGTTCAAGCGGTCAATCCGGTCAATAAATCCAAAGAAAGAAATCCGGTCGGTCTGGTTTTCATCAAGATAAAAATCGACCCCTTCAAATCTTTTTTCAATGTCAAGAATCTCTAATTTATTTCCATTTTTAATCAGTTCAAGGTCATGATTTAGGATGCTTTCGATTACCTTTTTTGCAATGGCCCGGTGAATAAAATTCATTCCTTTTTCATAAAACTCAGGCTGGTGTTTCAGCTTTTCGATAGCAACATTTATATATTGATCTACTGCTTTAATTGATTCTTTTAAATCATTTTCTTTTAATATTTTACCTTTCAACACTTCATACACTTCTTGAAGTGAATAATGAACAAGATTCCCGTAATTCTTCACTGATAATTCTTCTTCAATTTCATCGGTTTCCGAGGTATTGAGAATCTTCGAAAGATAAAAATCTACAGGATTATAAAGGTAGCTCGTAAGATGCGAAGCCGATACTTTTTCTTTCCATTTCTGAAGCCTTTCAAGGACGATATCCGTTTTGGGAATTTCTATAGGCTCACTGGAAATCGGTTCGGAAGAATTCTCAATAATCAGGTGTTCGATAGGATGAGAACTCTCCATTTCTATCTGGGTAATAAATCTGCTTTTCTCGCCTGTATTAACTCCGGAGCTCAGAGCATTGAACAAAAGATATACATTCTGCGAATCCTGAATCAGCCTGTAAAAGTGATAGGCATAAATACTGTCGTTCTCCAAAAAGGTATGCAGGTCAAAATACCGTCGGATATCAAAAGGAATATAAGTATTCTGTGAATTTCCGAGTGGCAGTTTTCCTTCATTTACAGAAAGCATTATGACATTCTCAAAGTTTAAAAGCCTGGTTTCCAGAAGTCCCATAATCTGCAGTCCGCGTAAGGGCTCACCCTGGAAATCAATACTTTCCGAGTTGATATGCTGATTGATCAGAATTTCCAGCGTCTCCATTTTGATCTCAAAATTATACGGTGTGATCTGATTTTTTATAATCCTGAATGCATTTTCAAAATGGGAAACGTTTTCATATTGAATATCATCGATTTCCAGCCATTTGATTTGCTGACAGAATGTGATAAGCATATCAAGATAGCTGCTTGTAGATTCGGCTTTCTGAAGTAAGCTGAAATAAGAAAGATCACTTAAAAGCTCCTGTAGAAGCTTTCTTGAAATATACACAATATTTCTTTCTTCTATTTTTGATTTAAACTGGCTGATCACAACCTCATCTTCAGCCGATTTCGGAAGTTCTTCAAGGATCGGAAAAATATCCCTGTAATAGTAAGATGATTTATTTTTTTCTAATTGTTTCTGCAGATAGAACAGTTGCTTTACCGCATTCGAAAAGGACAGGTTCTTTAGAGGGAAACCCATGGTAATATTAAGGTTTTCAATCTCATACATTACATCCAGGCTTGCAGGGAGCAGATTCTCATCCAGTAAAACGAGCGCTGTATTCGAATAGGTTTTATTATCAATTTCTTTAAAGATTTCCGGAAGTATCTTAGTCTGGGTTACATTCCCGGATACTTCATATACCTTTATATTTTTAGGCTGGTTAAAGTCATCTTCAATCCACTGAAAAGCCCTGCTGTCATTAAATTCTTTCCATGTTTTATGGTTTCTGAGGAATTTGCCGGCTTCCTGCCTTTCATCGTCAAAATAATAATGGTCTGCCTGGAAAAAACACTGCGCTTTATCCCATTGTAAAAGGTTTCTCACTAATTTTTCCTCTACAGGAGTAAATGCATTAAACCCACAAAAAACAAACTGCTCAGAAGTTTCTTTGGCAAACTGGCCTATTTTGGCTTTTGCCGTTTCGTGAATCATTCCGGAAGTGGCCCAGTTTCTTTCCTGTAATTTTTCCTTTAAAACGGGAAGGAAAACGTTCATGTTTCTCCAAAAATTCAGGAATTTTTTTCGTGGAACATTATCGTCTTCTCCTAAATTTTGTGCCCAGTCTTTTATCCTTTCTTCATCAAACATGTATTGTAGAACCGCCTGATCGCTTTCAGAGAACTTTAAAATATCGTCCCAGTCTTTCTGCAGGGTCGGAAACCATTTTAAAAATTCTGCAAAATCATCATTAGGAATAAGATTTAAGCTTTTATACACATCAAATGCAAAAAGCCACAACGAAATGCCCTGAATCGGCTGCTTATCAGCAATCCGGTCTATTAATTCCTCAATGGTAAAAAAGTTGGGAAGAAACCCGGAATAATTATTCTCTTCCAGGATCTGCCTGATGAAAACAATCGGACGTTTTCCCGGAATTACGATATTAAATACGGACAGATCTGTATTTTGTGCTAATAATTCGTGAATAATTTTATTAAGAAACTTCAAGACTTCTGATAGCTTTTTAGGTTTTCCAGTTCTTCTGCAACCGTTATATTATACTGCGCCTGCCTCTCTTTATCCATTCCATGCTTCGTATCTTTGTCATATGCCATCTGGAAAGCTTTGTAATCATTTAAGATCCTGTTGTAAATGGATTTGAAGCTCCTGTCAAAATCACCGGAAGTTTTTATTTTTTCCGCGACTTCCTTACGGAGTTTTCGGGCATATATTTCAGTGATATCAAAATGTTTCTGCTCATGTCCCAGAATATAATCATTGATTCTTTTTACGTCCTTCCATGATTTATCTTCATTGAAAATGGTTTCAATATCGATTTTCACATAAGATTTGGGATCAGATGACTTTACTACGGAATATTGCAGCCCACAATGGGTATACGCTACAATATCACTGTTATTTTTGGTATTGGCAGGACTTTTAAAATCATTCCACGTAAGCTTCCTGTTTTCCCGCCATACGATCTTTTGCGAAAATAAGGTTGCTGATGTTAATAAACTACATGCAAAAAAGATCCATTTCATTATTGTACTACAATTGTTTTGGTGATCCAGCTTGTGCCACCATTCCAGAATTTAAAAGTATAGGTACCGGTATATTGCGGGTTAAAATTGATCCGGTTTTCACCTTTATGAATGGCCTGTGAGCAGTTTCCGTCCGTACGGAATTTATAAGCAGTGACCGTTCGGGTTAAATTATCATTATAAATGTAATCATATCCATAAAAACCTTCACATTGGGATCCATAGTTGGAATAGGTTTTAATGCTCTGAACATCAAAAATATTCATGGTGTCATTCACAATTTTCACGCTGTCAATTTTCACTTTATCTATAGATTCAATCGTTTCATAATCATCGTCATTACAGGAAGTAAATACCAACCCTGCAATAAGTGCGGAAAACCCTATGTTTAAAAGTTTTTTCATAACACAATACATATTTTGATTATCAATATAAAATTAGCAAAAATTATTCTTCAATTATGTTAAATTAAGAATTAAAATTACCTTTCGATACATAAACCACGCGTTTAGTATCAAAAAACTCTTCATCAAAATAGTTTTTAAGATTGAAAATCTCACATTTAATTCCGGCCAGCTCTTCAGCTAAATCACCTCCTTTTAAATATAAAACTCCGTTATGTTTGGGATTAAACTGTTCTTTTTCAAATTTTCCTTTCAGCCATCTCAGGAATTCCGGCATCTGGGTAACCGCTCTGCTCACCACAAAATGGAATTTTTCCTTTACTTTTTCAGCTCTTCCGTGAACGGCCGTCAGGTTTTTCAGTCCGATGCCTTCTGCTACGGCATTGACTACGCTGATCTTTTTACCGATAGAATCAATCAAGGTGAATTCTGAATCGGGAAATAAAATCGCCAGAGGAATTCCGGGAAAACCACCGCCTGTTCCGATATCCAAAACTCTGGTTCCCGGCGCAAACTCCATTACTTTCGCAATTCCCAATGAATGCAGAATATGCTTTTCATACAGGGATTCCATATCTTTTCTGGAAATTACATTGATTTTTTCATTCCAATCATTGTAGAGATCTTCCAGTTTTGTAAACTGTTCTATCTGATTTTCTGTAAGATCCGGAAAGTATTTTAATAGTAACGATATAGACATGTGAATTATTATAAAAAGCAAAAATAAGTTATTTCATACTTTATTCAAATTTAAGTTTGATTATTCACCGTTAAATAAATTTCCAAGGCTATTTTGCTATTCCCGGAATAACGGGTAAACTTAAATTCCCATCCTGGTTAACAGTCTGTACCGCAAAAATATAATTATCTTTTGAGAACGGGATTTTTATAGAAAGCTGGGTGCTAAATATTCTTTTTTGCCATAACGGGCTGTCCGTTTCTCTCATCAATACATAATAGCCTGCCGGTGTTCCCGATTTTGGTTTTTCCCAATGCAATGTGGTGGAATTCGTGAGCTCTTTCACCTCCATTTCCACATGTTCCGGTTTCGGGGTAGATTTAGCGAGGCTGGCAAGTACGGCAATATTAGCAGCCACATTTTTTTTCAGGTACTGATAATCTATAAATTCAGGAAGGTCACCGTATTGTTTATTCTTTTCCGTTCTTACGTTCTGATGCTGATGATCATAATTTTCATAATATTCGGTAAGCCGCACCGAAGGAAACCCGTAACTCACAAAGCTTGAATGGTCTCCGCCACGCAGGAACCTGTCGTTTCGGTAGATCAGCTTCACATCAAGCTTCTTCACATATTTTTCTGCAATTTCTTTTATGTATCTCGCTAATTGCCTGGATTCGCTGTCATTTTCCAATCCTAAATTTCTTATTCCCATCGCTTTTTTGTCCAGCTCCAAATAAGGTACACCTTCGCTAAATACCCTTAATGTGTGATCATTTATCTCATTGGTTTCACCGGCTTTCGTATTGCCTATCATATCATTATTCAAAACAGCTTCTATCTGAAGGTTTTCCTTTCTGGCTTTTTCTGCCAGAAGCTTTGAACCGAGCAACGACTGTTCTTCTCCGGAAAAGGCAACAAAAATAACAGATGCAGGGAATTTAGACCTGCTTAAAATTCTTGCAGCTTCTATGACAGCACTTACTCCGCTGCCGTCATCATTCGCTCCCGGAGCGAATGATTTTCTGTCCATCACATCCGTTACACGGGAATCAAGATGCCCGCCGATCAGGAAAATTCTTTTGTCATCAGGATCTGTTCCTTTCAGAAAAGCAACAGCGTTTCCAAGGCTGGTTACCTGGTCTACCCTTTTTCCATCCGGCTGGATCTCCTGCTCCTGCAAATACACTTCCATTCTTCCACCGGAGTTTTTCGCGTAGTCTTTAAATTTTTCAAGTACCCAGTTCCTTGCTGCCCCTATTCCTTTGTTGGGATCATTAACGGAGCTCAAAGTGTGCCTTGTATTGAATCCTACAAGTTTGCTGATATAAGATTGTAAAGAATCTGAATTCACTTCAGAGACATATTTTTTGATTTCATCGTCTTTGGACTTTATTTGCGAAAAAACAATAAAGGGGGCAAACAATAAAAAAAGAGAATATTTCATTGCAGATTTTTTTTAACAGATGGTTTTAAATATACGAAATCTCTTTTCTGAAAGCAGTTTTTTTGTTTCACATTTTATTCCAATCAGGTTTTTATTATATATTTGTTATTATACAAAAATACTATATGGACAAACTTTCAGATAGAGTAAAAAGACTAGGTTACTCACAAACTTTTGTAATGTCTAATAAGGCCAGAGAGATGAAAGCCAGCGGAATAGACGTTATCAGTTTAACCCTTGGCGAGCCCGATTTCGATGTTCCTGATAATATAAAGCAGGCCGCTTTTGATGCCATCAACCAAAACTATAGTCACTACTCTCCTGTTCCCGGTTTCTTAGAACTTCGTGAAGCCATTGCATACAAATTAAAAAGGGATAACAACTTAGAATATAAACCTACACAAATCTGTGTTTCAAACGGAGCCAAGCAGGCTATTTTAAATGTTCTGGCAGCAATTATCAATGACGGGGATGAAGTTCTTCTTCCCGCTCCTTATTGGGTAAGCTACGATGAAATGGTAAAAATGATGGGTGGAACTTCTGTAATGCTTCCTACCTCTTATGTAACTGATTTTAAAATCACGGCAGAACAACTGGAAGAAGCCATTACAGACAAAACCAAAGCGATCCTTTTCAGCTCGCCTTGTAATCCTTCCGGCGGATATTATACGTATGATGAGCTTCAGTCTTTAGCTAAAGTAATTGCAAAATATCCTTATATCACAGTAATTTCAGATGAGATATATGAGTTTATCAATTATGAAACCAAGACAAAATCAATAGCACAGTTTCCGGAAGTTTATGAACAAACGGCTGTTATCAACGGAATGTCAAAAGCTTTCGCAATGACAGGCTGGAGAATCGGATATTCCGCATGTCCTGAATGGCTCGCAAAAGCCTGTGAAAAAGTACAGGGACAAATGACCAGCGGTGCCAATACAATGGCTCAGCGAGCTTCTATCACAGCTTTAAAAACCGATCCTTCGGAATATAAATACATGATCGATGCTTTTGAGAAAAGGAGGAATCTTGTTTATGAATTAATAAAAGAAATCCCCGGATTTAAAGTGGTGCTGCCTAAGGCTGCTTTTTACTTCTTCCCGGATATTTCTCATTATATCGGTAAAATTTTAGACGGAACAGTCATTAATGATGCTGATGACTTTGCCATGTTCCTTTTAGAAAATGCGCATGTAGGCTGTGTAGGTGGTGTTTCTTTCGGAAGCCCTGAATGCATCAGATTCTCTTACGCAGCTTCAGAAGATGATTTAAGAGAAGCTATGAGAAGAATTAAAGAATTATTGGAAAAATTTAAATAAAACATACATGAACTTTTTAAAGAGAATCACAATTGCAACAAGCATTGCAGCGGCAAGTTACTGCGGATATGCCTACGGACAGGATTTCCAGTGGAAAGAAGCTAAATCTAACGGCTACAGCTACAAATATGTAACCAATGATCCTACTTCAGCGAGATATTATACGCTAAAAAACGGATTGACAGTTATTTTAAGTCCGACTAAAAAAGATCCGAGGATCCAGACTTTTATTGCTACAAAAGCAGGAAGTAAAACCGATCCGTCTGACCACACCGGTCTGGCGCATTACCTAGAGCATATGCTTTTCAAAGGAACAGACCAGTTCGGTTCTAAAGACTGGGCAAAAGAAAAGCCGCTTTTAGATCAGATCGATGCTCTTTACGAAAGATACAACCAGACTAAAGACGAAGCCAAAAGAAAAGAAATTTATAAGGAAATCGATAAAGTTTCCGGTGAAGCTTCAAAATTTGCCATTGCCAACGAATACGATAAAATGATGTCCGGAATGGGAGCTGACGGTACAAATGCCTTCACCTCTTTCGAACAGACCGTTTATACGGAAGATATCCCTGCGAATGTTACCGATAAATTCCTTGCAGTTCAGGGAGAAAGATTCAGACAGCCTGTTCTGAGACTTTTCCATACGGAGCTGGAAGCTGTTTACGAAGAA
This sequence comes from Chryseobacterium tongliaonense, assembly GCF_041224435.1. Lineage (NCBI taxonomy): Bacteria > Pseudomonadati > Bacteroidota > Flavobacteriia > Flavobacteriales > Weeksellaceae > Chryseobacterium > Chryseobacterium tongliaonense. The sequence goes on from NZ_JBGFFD010000002.1 coordinate 24,376, forward strand.
AAAAACAGAGGCCTTGATAACGACCCGAGAAAAGTGTATGAAGCTATGTTTGCTGCAATTTTCCCTAATAACAATTACGGAAAGCAAACCACCATCGGAACGGTTGAGCATTTGAAAAACCCTTCATTAAAGGCAATCAGAGAATATTTTAACAATTACTATGTTCCTAACAACATGGGAGTGATCATGTCCGGAGATTTTAACCCTGATGAAATGATCGCAAAAATTGATAAAGCTTTCTCTTATATGAAGTCTAAACCGGTACCTGAATATAAAGTAGGAACGGAAAGCCCGATCACCTCTCCTATCGTAAAAGAAGTTTATGGGCCTACTCCTGAAAATATTACTATCGGATTCAGATTTCCGGGAGCTACAACAAAAGATGCAAGAATGCTGAATTTTGTAGGAAGCATGCTAACGAACGGACAGGCAGGATTAATTGATCTTGATTTAGTAAAAAAACAAAAGTTGCTGGCGGCTTATGCTTTCCCTTATGTTCTGAAAGATTATTCAGTTCTTCTATTACAGGGAAATCCTACGGAAGGCCAGTCTTTGGATGATGTAAAAGCTTTATTGCTTCAGGAAATTGATAAGCTTAAAAAAGGAGAATTTTCCGATGATCTGATTCAGTCTATCGTTAATAACGAGAAGAAAAATGTGATCCAGAAGTATGAGAAATATACTTCCAGAGCAGAATCTTTGATGGATGAATTCACTTCCGAAGTAGATCACAAAGCCCAGTTGGAATATATTGAAGAGATTTCAAAGCTTACAAAAAAAGACATTATGGATTTCGCGGCAAGGTATCTTCAGGATAACAATTATGTGGCGGTTTACAAAAGAAAGGGAGAAGATAAAAATATTGTAAAAGTTGACAAACCTGCCATTACTCCGGTTTCCGTAAACAGAGACGATCAGTCTCCGTTCCTGAAAAAAGTAAACGAAATGCCGGAAACTCCGATTTCTCCGGTCTGGCTGAACTTCGATAAGGATATTGCTAAAAATAAATTAGGAAATGTAGATGTACTTTCTGTAAAAAATACGGATAATGATCTTTTCAGATTATATTATCACTTCGATTCCGGAAAATGGAATAATAAAGTTCTTCCTTTAGCAGCGGAATACCTTCAATATTTAGGAACGAAAAACAAATCTTCAGAAGACATCAGCAAAGAGTTCTACAAACTGGCTTCAAGCTTTAATGTAAGCGCAGGAAACGAAGAAACTTATGTTACCCTGGAAGGTTTAAATGAAAACTTTGATAAAACGGCAGCCTTATTTGAAAATTTGATCAAAAACTACCAGCCGGATCAGAAAGCACTGGACGCTTACAAAGCCAGACTTAAAAAATCCAGAACGAACGCAAAACAAAATAAGTCCACGATCATGGCCGGTCTTAGAAGCTATGCACAGTACGGAGCTCAGAATCCTTTCAACAATACTTTAAGCGATGCCGAACTGGATGCTTTGAAAGCAGAAGATCTTGTAAATGTACTTCACGATTTATTTAACTTTAAGCATAAAGTTCTTTATTACGGTCCGAAATCAGGAAGCGAAGCCGTAGCTGCTTTAACACCTATTCATAAAGTTTCAAATTCGCTGAAAGATATGCCTAAGTCTAAAACTTTCGCACAGATTCCAACGGATAAAAACAAAGTTCTGTTTGCACACTACGATATGGTTCAGGCAGAAATTTTCTGGGTAAGAAACGGTGATGCTTACAATTCCGGCATTACTCCGACCGTAAACCTATTCAACAATTATTTTGGTGGCGGAATGGGTTCTGTAGTATTCCAGACCATCAGGGAATCTAAAGCTCTGGCTTATTCTACTTATTCTTATTTCTCTCTTCCAAACAAAAAAGAAGATAAAGATATTGTTACCGCTTATGTAGGAACTCAGGCTGATAAATTCAATGAGTCTACCATAGCGATGAATGAGCTTTTGAATACGCTTCCAAAATCTGATCAGTTATTTGAAACGGCAAAAAGCGGATTGAAGAAATCTATTGCCGCTGAAAGAATTACCCAAGACGGAATTATTTTCACTTATCTGAGAGCTCAAAAGCTTGGAAATGCGTCTGATATAAGAAAGAATGTTTACGAACAGTCTCCTAAATTATCTTTTGCCGATATCAACAGCTTCCATGATCAGCAGATGAAAGGTAAAAATTACACCTACTGCCTTGTCGCTTCCCAGGATAAAGTAAATGAAGCCGATATGCAGAAACTCGGTGAAGTAAAAAAACTCACCCTGAACGAAATATTCGGTTATTAGAAATAAACAAAAAGCTCTGAAATCAGAGCTTTTTTCTTTATTCCTTTCAAAAATAATTATAGATTATTTGTAATTAATCTTGTGATTAAGTTCTATAGGATTGTTATTTTCTTTTATTCTTTTTTTCATATTGTCTGTATAAATTTTCATGTCCGGAGTAACACCATTACCTTTACCATCATCTACTTTAATAGGTGCTCCCGTAGCTTTTATTCGAGATAAAGGATCTGAATAGTAATTTTCAGACAGTTTTTTAAATTGTTCCCAACTTAATTCCGAACCTTTATTTCTATAATAGACATTCTTATCACCATTTTTTATTTCAGTTAAATTAAAGATATAATTATTCTGATCATCTGAGATTTTAATGATCAGACCAGGCAAACCATTAAAAATATAAGGACCGTCCTGAATAGAAATCTCGGTTGCAAACCAGGCAATCCAATTTCTACCACCATAATTTACTGTTGCTTTTTGAACACTAAAATTTGCAATTTTATTCTTTTCGGACAAAATTTCCCAATCAAGCTTTTCATTTATCTTTATAGAAAATATCTCGGAATAGATTGTCTGAATATTTTTAAAAACTTGATTTTCTGACAAATTTTTTGTTATATAAAACTGATCTTCAAACCTAGGTTTTCTACCTAAACCAAAACCTGTTTTTGCAATAAGAGAATCAGATTTTTTTTCAAATTCGGTTCTGAAAACAGATAAACTTCCATCTTTAATATCCAAAACCATCTTTTCTAAAATTGTACTATCTTTTAAAGGATTTGGCTTATACTTCAAATCATATTTAAATGATTGATTCTGACCAATAGCATGGTTGTGAAATATTATAACAAAAAAGAAAAGCAAAACTTTTAAAATTTTTTTTTTTCATAATTTAAAGATAAGAATCATGTAAAAGATGAGCCGTAAAATTCACGCCTCATCTTTTTATAATTTAATTTACATGCATCTATTACATGAATTCCCATTTGAATCCATCCACCATCCGCAGGTAAGACCATATTGTTGACACGTATCAGTACCTACGCCCATAGTAGGTTTACACATATCCTTACAGCCATCAACACCTTCAGGAAAACGTATTCCTCCCGTTAAAGGTTTCAACTCATTTCTAGAAAGCCTTTTTAAATTTTTCATACATTTTGTTTTTTTATTCTGAACAAATATAGAATTAGGAAAAACTCAATACAATAATATTTCAAACAATAGAGATTTATCACTAATATTTATAATATTTTATGAGAAAGAATTAATCTAATCAACAAGTAAATGGAAATTATTCTTGAAATAAAAATTCAATTTTATAATTAAAAACAATTATAGATTTTATTTATCAATTCAGACTTGTTTGATAGACGATATATTTTTATCTTTGCAACAGAAAATTTAAATATAAAACAGAAAATTATGTCTTTAGTAGGAAAAAAATTCCCAAATGTAACAGTAGATGCAATGTCTGAAATGGGTGATGATCTTAGAATTAACATTCTTGAAGAAGCTACCACTAACCAACAAAAAGTTCTTTTATTCTGGTACCCAAAAGATTTCACTTTCGTATGCCCGACTGAGCTTCACGCTTTCCAGGAGGCTTTAGGTGAATTCGAAAAAAGAAACACTAAAGTAATCGGTGCTTCTTGCGATACAAATGAAGTACACTTTGCATGGTTGAACGTATCAAAAGATAACGGCGGTATTGAAGGGGTTACTTACCCGCTTTTAGCCGATACTCACAGACAACTGGCAAACATTTTAGGAATTGTAGATCAGGATTTCGAATACAATGAAGATGGAGAGGAAACTTTCACAGGTTCTAACGTAACTTACAGAGCAACATATCTAATTGACGAAACAGGGAAAATTTTCCACGAGTCTATAAATGATATGCCTTTGGGAAGAAACGTAAAAGAATATTTAAGATTAATCGATGCCTATACTCACGTTCAGAAGCACGGAGAAGTTTGCCCTGCAAACTGGGAAGAAGGAAAAGATGCAATGAAAGCTGACAGAAACTCAACTGCTGAGTATTTGGCTAAGAACTAATTTAATCTAGCAATGTAGCAATAATAATGTAACAATATATCAGTGTAACAATGTACCAATATTTGAAATTTCAGTATTTTAATTGTTAGATTGGTAAATTCTCAAATTGCTACATTGCTAAATTTTAAAAATTAAAATTTAACTTATGTATACAGAATTAACAGAAGATACGCTTCAGAATATTGTAAGCGACAATGAAAAAGTAGTAGTACAATACGGTGCCACATGGTGCGGAAACTGCAGAATCATGAAGCCGAAATTCAAAAAGCTGGCATCAGAAAATGAGGAGATCCCTTTTTTATATGTAGATGCCGAAAAGTTACCGGAAAGCAGAAAATTAGCTAAAGTTGACAACTTACCTACTTTCGCTATTTTCAAAAACGGAGAATTGGTGAATCAGGTTCAGTCTAACCAGGCTGAGAGTTTAATTAACTTATTTAATGAATTAAACTAATGAAGTTACCTATAATCAGACAGTTTTATCAGAATCAGACACCTGAAAACCTGGAAAAAACATTAGAGGTTTTAGAAAGCTTCTGCGAATTCAGAGGAACAAGTGAAGAAGATCTGAATGTTGCCGGAGAATTGATCACCAATATCTGCGGGGCACTAGAAGTTCACACTAATGTTCAGAACGGATTTAGCGAAAAAGATGCTTTAAATTCTTTTGCTCAAAAGGTTTTAGGATCTATTGACAAATAAATCATTAAAGAACTGAACAATTTAATGTGTAAAAAATTGAAGAATTCCTGTTCTTAAAAATAAAAATCCCGATGAAAAGTACATCAGGATTTTTTTCAATTTAAAAAGTCAATCCCGCTGTTTAACGATAAAAACAGTTCCTGCAGGGTCTGTGATCCAATGCATATTATCCGGGATTTTTTCAAACTCATCACATGTTTCTACACCATTGTCTTTAAGATGAGATATAGCCCCAGGTACATCCGGCACATTAAGTTCAAGCCATGTTTCCGAATGGGTATAATTGTCAACACAATCCAGCCAGACGGTATTGCCTCCAAATTTCACTTCATGAGTTCTTGATACTGTCGGGTTATCAATAGGCTTCTCTTCAACCTCCAGCTTTAGAATATCCTTATAAAAAGATACCGTTTGCTCATATTTGTTTTTAGGGATCTTTATGGCAATATTAATCCCGCCCTCAAATTTTCCTTCCATAATTAAGTTTTCAGATTAAGATATCAGGCCTAAATTACAAAAAATTAAAATCCCGATGAAAGCTCACCGGGATTATATTATTTTTAAGTATCTGTTAATTATGAGATTAGCTTCTTCTGCTCATCAGAATTCTAAGGATATACCAGAATAACAGCATTATAGAAGCAAAAAGCTGTAAAGAAGCTCCCACATACTGCCCTGTTGTATAGGTATTTTTAAGCTTACTGGTTTCATATAAAATACTTGCAGAAGCCAGGATAACCATTCCCACCGAAAACCAAAGCCCAAGATTGAACCCGAAAATCGCACCGGCAACAATTAATCCTAAAGCAAGGAAGCCTCCGATAATGATAATATTTCTAAGGAAAGAAAAATCTTTTTTAGAAGTGAAGGCAACAGCAGATAATCCTGCAAACATGGCGATCGTCAACATGGCCGCCTGGAAAATAACAACTCCTCCTGCAGTAGCCACTGCAATATAAATCAACGGTAAGAAAATCACTGCTTCAAGCAAAATATAAAACCCAAGCCCTAAATATTGCGTTGATCTGCTCTGGGACAGCGACCATTTATTGGACAGAATAGAAGCCAGCCAGAATACACCGATGATAAGCAACCAAGTATATCTCTGGGCAAACATTAAATTAATCAGCTCTACCGGCACTGTTTTAAGCAGAACCGTTTCAACTCCTATAAATGCAAGGATGGACAGGGCAACGTGCAAATACGTCTTTTTGTAAAAATTGGCTCTTTCAACTTCTGAAGAATGAGCAACCAAAACATCTGTGATCATAGTTAGTATTTTTTTATTTATTTATTTCTCTTGATCAGCCGGCTTAATCCCAAGGATCTTGCCATCTTCTTCAAACAATACGGTAACTGCTACCTTTGCTGAAGAATCACCTTCATATTGGTATTGAATCATCGGATAGCTTTTCCCATCCATTAAAGATTGGTAACCGGTTTTTAAAACAGTCAGTTTTTTACTGGAATCAATTCCTTCGGATACTTTTTTAAGAATATCATCCGTCACTAAGGTTTTTACTTTATCAGACAGCAATAAATCTATTGTTTTGCGGTCAGAAGACCTTAAAGCATTCATAAACTTAAAAAACGTCTCATTATAAGAACTGATTTTCTCTTTGCTCAATTCCGAAGGCAACTGTTTTTTCTGTGGGTTTTCAACCTGTACATCCACTACTTTCTGTGAAAAGTAAAACTGTGCAACCAGCATTATAAGTACTAAAAATACTTTTTTCATAGCCTCTATTTTTTAATTTGGTGAAAAATAAGGGAATCAAGATACAAAAAAATCAGATGACCTCTAAAAATTTCATCGTATCTACATTATCAGCATATGTATTGAGCCCGGGATTCTGAGCCTCTCCAAAGGGAACAGAATCAAATCCCAATTCACCCTTACCCACTACACACTGTATGTTTTCTTCATTTTCAGCAATGAATTTCCTGACATCTTCCAAAGAAGAGTATCGGCTGAAATTAATCACAGAAAGCGGACTGAATAATTGATCATCCTCTTTAAGCATCACAAAATTATTATCCCAGAATTTATCCTGGTTCAGAAGATAAACCGCCCTGTTGTAGTCATAATTGTTGGCATATTTATGATGATTGATGATATCCTGAAAATTTAAAAAGTTTTCAAACAGTCTGTCAATGACAAAATCTTCCGGAATGAAAATCCGGGTTACGTTTCTGCAACCCAATCCAAAATACTGGAAAATATCGTTGGCTAAAAGCTGTAATTCCTCATTGGTCTCATCCCCTTTTAAAACGGCTACTGAGGTTCTGTTTTTACGGATAATGCTTGAATGATTCTTAAAATAGTATTCCAGGTATCTTGCCGTATTGTTGCTGCCTGTTGCGATCACGGCATCAAAGTCCTCAAGCCTATCCACAAACTCATATTCGACCCGACCATCAGAAAACTCCTTCCATTTTTTTAATAAGAACGGAATCATATATCTGTCCTTGGAAGACAGCTTAATCACCGGAATATGATTGCTTAAAACAACGGAGATCACATCATGAAAACCGACTAAAGGGATGTTTCCGGCAAGAATCAATCCTACTTTTTTTGAAATTTTAGAGATTGAATACTTTTTAATCCAGCTGTTTATATTCTCTTCTGTAAGCAGATCCGTCCACTGCTGTAAGGCAAATTTCTGATTATCAATAGTAAACCACGGATTTTCTATTTCAGATTTTCTCAACAATAATTCAAAATCAGAATCATTTTCATTATAATCTTCATTATTTTTTGCTAAAAACGCTCTTATATAATCACTTAGCCTAACAAGACCTAAAACTTTATTTTCGGTATCCATAATTACTTTTAAATTGGGGAATATTTTGTAATTTTGTGCAAATTTAAAAAAAATTAGCGATGGCTATTAAAATAACTGATGAATGTATTAATTGTGGTGCCTGCGAGCCGGAATGCCCAAATAATGCAATTTATGAAGGAGCAGTAGACTGGAAAGCTTCCGAAGGTACCGAGCTTAGCGGTACTGTGACATTAACATCAGGCCTCACAGTGGACGCAGATGCACCCCAGGAGCCTGTAAGTGATGATGTTTATTTTATTGTGACTGATAAATGTACGGAATGTAAAGGATTCCATGAAGAACCACAGTGCGCCGCAGTTTGTCCTGTAGACTGCTGTGTTCCGGATGAGGATCACGTAGAATCCGAAGAAGCCCTCCTTAATAAGAAAGCGTTTTTACACGGTGAATAAAAGATGCCGTCTCATCCAATTTGAGACGGTTTTTTTAACTATAAAATTCAAATAATCTAGTAAAATATTAATAATGAAACTGCAAGCATAGAAAATCTTGCAAAACCAAAAAAAATAACAGTATGAGTAAAAAGCACAACTTTAGCGCGGGACCATGTATCTTACCTCAGGAAGTATTTGAAAAATCAGCGGAAGCGATTCTTGATTTTAACGGTATCGGTTTATCTCTCCTTGAAATTTCTCACAGAAGTAAAGACTTTGTTGCCGTGATGGATGAAGCACGTGCCATTGTAAAAAGACTGATGAATCTTGGTGATGATTATGAAGTGTTATATTTGGGTGGCGGTGCCAGCTTACAGTTTGCAATGGTACCTTACAACCTGTTGAAAGTAGGTGGAAAAGCTGCTTATCTTGATACGGGAACATGGGCTTCCGGAGCTATTAAAGAAGCTAAAAAACTAGGAAATGTAGACGTAGTAGGTTCTTCAAAAGAAGATAACTATTCTTACATTCCGAAAGATTATACAGTAGGATCAGAATACGATTATTTCCATTGTACCTCCAATAATACCATTTACGGAACTCAGATGAAATCATTCCCGGAAGTAGATACCCTGATGGTTTGTGATATGAGCTCTGATATTTTCTCAAGACAGCTTGATTTCTCAAAATTTGATTTAATATATGCCGGAGCTCAGAAAAATATGGGTCCTGCAGGCGTTACTCTTGTCGTTATAAAAAAAGAGATCCTTGGAAAAACAGGAAGAGAAAATATGTTGTCAATCTTAGATTATTCTCAGCATATTTCAAAAGAATCAATGTACAATACCCCGCCGGTTTTCCCGGTGTATGCTTCTTTACTTACGCTACAGTATCTTGAAAACAACGGTGGAATTGCAGCTGCTGAAAAAAGAAACGAGGCAAAAGCCCAGCTTTTATATGATGAGATCGACAGCAACCCGCTTTTTGAAACATTCTGTGTAAAAGAAGACCGTTCTTTAATGAATGTTTCTTTCAAATTATTGGACGAAAGCAAAAAAGAAGAATTTGACAGCGCATGGAAGGCTGCAGGAATCAGTGGGCTTAACGGACACAGAAGTTTAGGCGGTTACAGAGCGAGCCTGTATAATGCTTTACCTATTGAAAGCGTGCAGGTTTTGGTGGATGTAATGAAGTCAATAAAATAAACTAAATTAGGCGACTGAAAAAATAGAAGTATGAAAGTTTTAGCTAACGATGGAATTTCCAAAGCTGGAGAACTCGCTTTAAAACAAGCCGGAATAGAAATCCTGGATCACCGTGTTGCCCAGGAACACGTCATTAATTTCATCAATGAAAATAATGTCGACGTACTTCTGGTAAGAAGTGCCACCAAGGTAAAGCAGGATGTTATTGACGCCTGCCCGGGGCTGCAGGTTATAGGAAGAGGAGGCATCGGAATGGATAATATCGATGTTGAATATGCTAAAAGCAAAGGGATCAAAGTAATCAATACCCCTACTGCATCTTCAAAATCGGTGGCTGAGCTGGTTTTTGCCCACTTTTTCTCTCTGGCAAGATTTCTTCATGAATCCAACAGATTGATGCCACTGGAAGGTGAAACCCACTTCAATGCACTGAAAAAATCATTCAGCAATGCCTATGAGCTTTCAGGAAAGACATTGGGAGTGATCGGTTTCGGAAGTATAGGCCAGGAAGTAGCCAAGATGGGGATTTCTTTAGGAATGAAGGTTAAAGTTTTAACCAGAAAACCTAAAACAGAAGTGCTTACCTTAAGCTTTTTTGACGGCCAGTCTGTCAATTTTGAAATTACTTCTACCAACGATACAGATGCATTCCTTAGAGATACGGATTTCATCAGCATCAATACCCCAAAAACGAATGAATATATTATAGACACTGAGCAGTTTGAAAAAATGAAAGACGGTGTTTATATTGTAAATACTGCAAGAGGTGGCGTAATCAATGAAGTTACCCTACTCGACTTTATTGAGTCCGGTAAAGTGGCGGGAGCTGCGTTGGATGTTTTTGAAAACGAGCCTACCCCTGAATTACCTTTATTAATGAACCCTGCGCTATCGCTGACTCCACATTTGGGTGGAAATACCATAGATGCACAGGAAAAAATAGGAGTTGAACTTGCAGAACAAATCATAAAGCTAAAAAAAGAAACTATACTATAATATGCCTGTTTTTAAACCATTTCGCGGAATTAGACCTCACAAAGACTTTGAAAGTACTTTTCCTACCCATCCTCTTGACAATTTTACTCAGGAAGAGATTGCGGAAAAGGCTCAAGTCGAAAATACTTACATCAATATGATCAAACCATATGTTGTAAGTAAATCTAAAGATATCGACCGGAACCTACGAAAGATCCGATCAACTTTTGAAGAACTCATGGATGAGAAAAAACTCATTCAGGACAATTCGGCTTATTATCTTTATGAACAGATCTATCCGAGTAAACAGGTTTTCAGAGGACTGCTTGGCCTGGCAAGTATTGAAGACTTCTGGAACGGGAAAATCAAAAGACATGAAAGTACCATTCCCCAGAAAAAAGAAAAGCTGGCTCATTATCTTGAGAAGGTGAACCTGCAGGCAGAACCTGTACTGCTTACCTACCCTGCCAATTCTAAAATAGAGTTGCTGATGAATCATGAAGAGAAAAACGTTCCGATTTTCAATCATGTGGATTCAAAAGGGATCAGACATAAAATCTGGAGAATAGACAACCGTCTGAAATTACAGCAGTTTAAGGAAGTGATCGATCAGATCGACTCTTTCTATATTGCAGACGGCCACCACAGGATCGGTTCTACTGCCCTGAACGCCAAGCACCAGAAAGAAAAAAACAAAAGACATAACGGTACCGAAGCATACAACTTCGTCTATAGCTTTATCGTTTCCAACCAGTCTATTAAAATTCATGATTACAACAGAATCCTGACTGATTTAAACGGTATCCCGAAAGAAGAATTCTTAAAGCAGCTTGAAAACTATTTTCTGATTCATGAAAAAGGTGAAGCAGCATATTTCCCTTCACAGAAATTCCATATTTCAATGTATATGGATGGTAAATTCTATTCACTTCACGTAAAGCACGATCTTCGTTCCCAGGAAATGTCCCTTGACAATCTTGATCATCATCTTTTAGATAAATATATCTTTAAGGGGATCCTGAAAATCGAAGATCCGGACAGCTCAGAGAAAATTTCTTATGTGAAAGGAACTTCCAATATTGAAGGGATTAATATTTTAAAGGAAAAAGTAGATAACGGTGAAGCTTATGTAGGATTTGGCATCTATCCCGTAAGTTTTAATGATATGATTAAAATTTCTGACCTGAAATTGAGCATGCCCCCGAAATGTACATTTATTGAACCGAAATTGGTTACAGCATTGCTAATGTATGATATGAAACCTTAAAATATTCCTAATTTTTCCCTACTTTTATACACGGAAAAGAAAGGTAAAAGAACAATGAAAAGAATCTTCATTATAATACTTCCACTCTTTTTGAGTGGATTTTTATTTTCTCAAAAAAAACCTCAGAAAAAACCAGCTAAAAAATTAACCGTTGCCAAGTTCAACTACCATGATGAATTTAAAAAGATCTCTGATGAAATCTTAAGCAATGGCACCGCCTACGAAAATCTTGGAGAGCTGACCAAAGGAATAGGTCCGCGTTTCAGTGCTACACCCGGGTATGAAAAGGCCACGGAATGGGCCGAAAAAAACCTGAAGGAAGCCGGTGTAGAAAACATCTGGAAACAGGAAGTAAGGGTTCCGGTCTGGATAAGGGGCCGGGAATCTCTGCAGATAAAAGCAGGTAATGGAGACTGGAAAAATATCAGGATGCTTTCTTTCGGAAACTCAGAGGGAACCGGTGGAAAGGATCTTTCTGCAGAGATCCTGCTGGTAAATGATATGACAGAGCTTAATAATTTGACTTCTGCCCAGGTAAGAGATAAAATCCTTTTCGTCAATTCTCCCATCGATCAGAAAATCGTGAATACGGTAGATTCTTACCTGATTGCAGCAAAATCAAAATTACTTTCAGCCTCTATCATTGGTAAAAAAGGAGCAAAAGGTTTAATTATACGGTCATTAACAACAGCTTCGGATGATGTTCCGCATGCCAAGATGATTTATTATGAGCCGGATGACAGAGCCCGGATTCCTGCACTAACCATCGGGGTAAAATCGGCAGATGAGCTGGAAAAGCTGTTAAAAAAGCAGACCGTTAAGGCCAGGTTAAACATGTCCGCCGAATCAAAAGGCGAAACCATTAATCATAATATTATCGGAGAAATTCCAGGAAATAAAGATTCCAAAGTGATCGTTCTCGGAGCCCAGCTCGATTCCTGGGATTTTGCAGAAGGTGCCCATGATGACGGCTGTGGCGTTGTACAGTGTATTGAAGTGCTAAGAACGCTGAAAGCTTTAGGATTTACAAATAACCACACGATACGTATTGTATTGTATGCCAACAGTGAAAATGGCGGCCAGGGAAGAGAATCTTATGCAGCCTACGTTAAAAAGAAAGAAGAAAAACATATTTTTGCTTTGGGAACAGATTCCGGGGGATATTCTCCGAGAGGGTTTTCATTAGATATGCCGTCACAGCGCAGAAGGCTCATCTTTGAGTGGAAAAACTACTTCCTGCCGTATGGTATTTATGATTTTGACCAGACCTATGCCATACAGGATATCTCCCCGTTGAAAAAGCTTGATATTCCTTTGGCAGAGCTTGTAGTAGATACCCAGAGGTATTTTGACTACCATCATTCTGTAGAAGATACTTTCGATAAAGTAAATAAAAGAGAACTCCTGTTAGGGGCAGTTGCCATGACCCAATTGATTTTCATGGTTGATAAAAATTGGTAATATGAAAAAGATTATCACCTCTTCACTACTCCTTCTCAGCATGGCCGTATTTAGCCAGGCTAAAGAAGACTCTATACAGTTCAGTAAGATTTCTACAGAAATCCTGAATCATGGAAAAGGATATACAGAACTGAAAGATTTAACGAAAAATATAGGCAACCGTCTGAGCGGTACCGAAGCTTATGAAAAATCGGTACAGTGGGCTGCCCAAAAACTCTATGATGCAGGCGCCGATAAAGTATGGCTGCAGGAAGTGATGATCCCGGTTTGGGTAAGAGGAAAAGAATCTCTGCAGATCAAAACCGCCAGCGGAAAATGGAAGAGCCTGAAAATGCTTTCCCTGGGAAATTCTGAAGGAACAGGCGGAAAAGACGTTTCGGGAGAGATCATTATGGTAAAATCCATGGAAGAATATGATCAGCTTCCTGCTGAAAAAGTAAAAGACAAAATTGTTTTTTTCAATCACCCTTTCAATCAAAGTAATGTACAGACTTTTATCGCTTACCGGGATGCCGGAGCTTACAGGCGTACAGCAGCTTCTTTAACAGCTAAAAAGGGCGGTAAGTTTGCGATCATCCGCTCATTATCTTCTGCTTTTGATGATGTTCCGCACACAGGAGCCATGCGCTATGAAGATGATATGGCAAAAATCCCTGCAGTCGCCATAGGAAATACTACTGCTGACGAACTCGAACAATTGCTGACCAGTCAAAAGATAACTGCCAAACTTAATTCCAATTGCGGTATGAAAGGAGAAAAACTTTCCCACTCCGTGATCGGGGAAATTACGGGTAAAAAAGATAAAAGTGTCATCGTTGTAGGCGGACATTTAGATTCCTGGGACGTAGGTGAAGGTGCACACGACGACGGAGCCGGAATTGTACAGAGCATCGAAGTGATCAGGACATTCAAAAAACTGGGAATCAAAAATAACCATACCATCCGCGCCGTATGTTTTGCCAACGAAGAAAACGGAACCAAAGGAGGCAAACAATATGGAAAAACAGCAAAAGAAAATAATGAGAAACATCTTTTTGCCATAGAATCTGATGCCGGAGGTTTTTCACCACGCGGAATTTCATTGGAAATGGATGATAAAAACAGGGAACAGATCAAAAATTGGGGAAACCTGTTTATTCCTTACGGGGTTTATAATTTTGAAGGAAAATATTCAGGATCGGATATTGCCCCGCTTCATGAGATGGGAGTGCCCACGGCTGAGCTGGTACCTGATCCGCAACGTTATTTTGATATTCATCATACGGCAGAAGATACTTTTGAGAAAGTAAACCGCAGAGAGCTGCTTCTGGGCTCTGTAGTGATGACACAGCTTATTTATATGATAGACAAAAATTGGTAATATGAAAAAGATATTAGGAACTACCCTGTTGCTTCTTGGCATGACCACATTATTCGGCCAGGCTAAAGAAGACTCCATACAATTCAGCAAGATTTCTACAGAAATTCTGAATCACGGAAAAGGATACACAGAACTGAAAGATTTAACGAAAAACATAGGTCACCGTTTAAGCGGATCAGACGCTTATGAAAAGGCCGTAAAATGGGCAGAGCAGAAACTCCGTGATGCAGGTGCGGATAAAGTATGGCTGCAGGAAGTGATGATCCCGGTTTGGGTAAGAGGAAAAGAATCTCTGCAGATCAAAACCGCCAGCGGAAAATGGAAGAGCCTGAAAATGCTTTCCCTGGGAAATTCTGAAGGAACGGATGGAAAAGACATTTCGGGAGAGATCATTATGGTAAAATCTTTGGAAGAATACGAAAAGCTTCCCGCTGAAAAGGTAAAAGATAAGATCGTTTTCTTTAATTACCCGTTCAGCCAGTCGTTTATAGAAACTTTCAGAGGATACGGTGACGCTGCAAAATACAGGGTTACAGCCGCTTCCCTTACCGCTAAAAAAGGTGGAAAATTTGCGATCATCCGCTCATTATCTTCTGCTTTTGACGATGTCCCGCACACCGGAGCCATGCGTTACGAAGATAATATCACTAAAATTCCGGGTGTTGCCATAGGAAATACCACGGCAGACGAGCTGGAAGCTTTATTAAAATCTGAGAAGATCACAGCCAAGCTCAACTCCAACTGTGGAATGAAGGGTGAAAAGCTGTCTCATTCTGTGATCGGAGAAATCACAGGGAAGAAAGACAAAAGCGTGATCGTGGTAGGCGGACATTTAGACTCGTGGGATGTAGGTGAAGGTGCCCATGATGACGGAACCGGAATCGTTCAGAGTATCGAGGTGCTCAGAACATTCAAAAAATTAGGAATCCAAAATAACCATACCATCAGAGTTGTATGTTTTGCGAATGAGGAAAACGGATTGAAAGGCGGAATACAATACGGAAAAGCAGCAAAGGAAAACAATGAGAAACATCTTTTTGCCATAGAATCTGATGCCGGAGGTTTTGCCCCGAGAGGAATCTCCCTGGAAATGGATGATGCGAAAAGAAACCAGATCAAAGGCTGGGCAAATCTTTTCATTCCTTACGGTGTTTATAATTTTGAAGGTACTTATTCCGGGGCAGATATTTCTCCGCTTCATAGTATGGGTGTTCCTACGGCAGAGCTTGTTCCCGATTCTCAGAGGTATTTTGATATTCATCATACTGAGGAAGATACTTTTGAAAAAGTGAACCGCAGAGAGCTGCTTCTGGGTGCTGTAGCAATGACACAGATCATCTATATGATCGATAAAAACTGGTAAGACGCAATACCAAACAACAATTTTCTTTATATTTGTGCAAAGCACATATCAGATCATTATGGAAAAGCTAAGAAATCTAAGAAAGCAAAGAGGATACACACAGGAATATATGTCTAAGATCTTATCAACAGATGTTTCCAACTATTCCCGAAAAGAAAGTGGAGATGTGAAAATATTTGATGATGAATGGGAAAAACTGGCAGAAGCTTTAGATGTTCCTGTAGAAGATATAAAAGAAGAAAGAGCAGCTACGATAGTACAGAACAATGATAACTCAACTTTTAGCGATCATGCTTCCGGTATAAATTATAATCATTATTATAATATTCCTGATTATATGCTGGAAAATCACAAGGAGTATATTAACCTGTTGAAAGAGCAGATTGAATCTCTGAAACAGGAGCTGGAAAAATTCAAATCTGAAAATTAAGCTGTTAAAAAAACAGATCATACCCATAAAAATACTGCTTCACTGAAGTGGTATTTTTTTATTGATTGATCATAAAACTTTTAAAATAGTAAACAATTATTTTAACGCAAAGATTTTAATAAATAACCCTCATATTCTAGTTAGCAAAGAAGAAATCAACAAAGTTGATTTTATTAAGCGTGCGCTTCATCGACAAATTTCTTTGCCATCTCTTTGCTATCCTAATCCTGTACAAGCCTATAATCATCTTTGCGTTTAAATATTCTCATCAGGTTAATCGCAAAGGCGCAAAAGTTTTAAAATAGCTACAGTTTTTTAAGACGCAAGAATAAATAAAATGCTATTTATCTATAATCTTTGTCATTTCGAAGGAATCTAATAAGACCAAGATTCCTCTAATACTGGTTGATTTTGTTCCGTGCTTCATCCCCATTAACCAAGAGTCCATATAATTCAAATAAATACGACACGTTCTGTCGCCTTCTATAACTACATTTACAGCACCAATTTAGAGGAATAAATAGTATTTCTATAAAATACTTCCCTGAAAGATGATAATAACTTATATTTAGCAACTTAAAAACCAAAAATTAAATGAAAAACAAATTTTTTCTATGGTTATCTCTGTTGATAGCCCTTTCCAGTACCTTATAATCCTGCAGAAATGAAGATTTGCTTTTAAGCGACAAAAAAGAAAATCAAAAAAGTATGTATTCTAAAATCCTCCATTATCAGGATCTTGTGAAAAACAAAGCTGTTTTTGGTGAACTTATGAAAATTACCAAAAATGATGATGATTCACAAACTTCAAAACAATATGTCGACGAGGAAAACGGATTTACAGTAGATCTTGACGACTACCTGTTTATAGAAGATCCGAAGGGACAAAAATCTTACACTTTTAAAATCACCGAGATTGATCCGAAAAATAATAATCCTGATATTTTAGAAAATCTTGTATTAGTAGAAAAAGGAGAAAATCTTTTTGAAAGCTATATTTTCCAATATGAAAGGGATGTTCAACTTAATTATTTTAAGTCTGAGGAAGATCTGATACAAAATCTTAAGCAGAAAGTGAAAATTTTCGGTTTGGGTGAAAAGAGAAATATTGAAATCAATTCTAAAATTGCTCTTTGTGTGGGAGTTACTGCTACTTATGTGGAACAACCGGGAACAGCGTGTGCATCTGGGCAGCATTCGTATGAAGACGGAAGCGCATGTGCGTATTGGGGAACTACAGATATGGCTCTTCCCGGATATGGTAGACATTTCGTATATACATTCGATGCAGCAGATTGTTATGGCGGGGGTGGAGGAAATCCTTCTTCGGGAAGTGGCACTACGGGACCATATAATGGAGGAGGAAGTGGAACAGGGACGATTAATAATCCTTGCGAGAAAACCAAAGCTGTGCTAGCCAAAGCTAATGTACAGCAAGGAATCAATAATGTAAAGGCTAACGCAAAACAAACACTTAGCAATCCGTCTACAGGAGAAATAGGATTTAAAGAAAAGAAAGATGGCACTGTAGTTCCGGCAGATGTTAATGCAGATCATAAAGTTGTATATAATAATGTTACAGATGGATATGGCGGTTATCATAATCATACTGCTTCAGGCATTCACATGGTATCACCTCCAGATATAGTAGATACATTGTTTGGATTTGCTGCAGCTCAAAGCGTGGCTGATGGTGTAGGAAATGCTTATTACGGTATGATAGCTGCAGAATCTTGTAGTACTTGTCCTAATAGTATAAAATATGTACATTACATTATACGTTTTGCAGGGACTGGTACAGAATTAGGTGGATTTGTATTTTCGGAAATACAGATGAGAAAATTTAAAGAGAAATATGCTGAAAATGCTAGTGACTTAAAAGAACCCTTATTAAATGGGACTACTTACACTAATAGTTTAGGCTTATTAAATGAAAAGGGATTGGAAAAGCTTTTCTTTGATACTTTAAAAAATATGGGTCTTACAAGGAAAGTGAATTTACAACGTGTAGATGATAATGGATCTTTATATAATATAGTACAAGATAGTACAGGTAATATTACTGCTGTGCCTTGTCTTTAAATGAATTTAATTAAAAAATAAATAGATATGAAAATAGCATATTTTAAAACGGTAATAATATTATTAGGATTAACAGTAAGCTCGATCTCCTGTAAAGCACAAACGTTACCATTAAATACAGCATTAACAAATATTCCTAATAATGCCTATGTAAAAGATACCAACAATGAGTTATTACCTTATGTTGGGACCTATAAAACCAATTTTCAAGGAAAAGAAATAACACTTTTCATTACAAAAGAAGAAAATAAAGTAGTGGATTATGGTGATCAACAATTTCACAGAGATGCTTTAGTAATAAAATATATTGTAAAAAATTCTTCAGGTACAGTTTTGCAAGATACCAAGAATAGTAATACACTGGTAACTGAATTTCATAGTACTAAAATAAGATCTACCCAAAATTCAATAATATTTTATTATGGAGGTACAAATTGTGGTGTAGGGTGGGGAGAAATTAATTTAAAGAAGATCAATGCTACACAAATCTCATGGGAATATCATCCAAATGATATTGTTACTACGGCAAGTAAATGTCCACCTAATTTAGATACAACAATTTATTTACCCGAAACAAAAGATTTAATATTTACAAAACAATAGAATAGAATAGAATAAGGCCTCTGTAATTGAGGGCTTATTTTGAAAAAATGTCAATATGAGGTTTTATTAAGATGAAAAAATGAAAATAACATATTTAAAAACAGCAATAATATTGTTGAGCATAACAACTTTAAGCTCATTATCCTGCAAAGCCCAAATGTTACCATTAAATACAGCATTAACAGATATTCCTAATAACGCTTATAAAAAAGATTTAAATAATGAGCTTCCTCTGTATGTAGGAATCTATAAAGCCAGTTTTCAGGGAAAAGAAATTACATTATATATTACGAAAGTTGAAAATGTTTTACAAAAGAGTTCTCTTAAAAATTATTATTCAGATGTTTTAGATATTAAATATATTGTTAAGAATTCTTCTGGAACTGTTCTTCAAGATACAAAGAATAATAGTAATCCGCTAATTAACCTATTTAGTATTAAACCAAGACCTGATATAAATTCAATCATTTTTTTCTATAGTGGTACAAATTGTCGTGTGGGATGGGGAGAAATTATTTTAAAGAAAATAAATTCTACTCAGATTTCATGGGAATACCGTCCCAATGACATAATCCTTGATAATAGTAAATGTCCAAATGGTACAGACATCAATATCTACTTACCTGAAACAAAAGATTTAATATTTACCAAACAATAAGAAAAGCCTCCAATTATGGGGGCTTATTTTAGCATTGCCGAAATTGACCTTTTTTTTCAAAGCTCTTAAAGACATGGGGTTAGATGGTAAAATTAATTTACAAAGAATAGAAAGTAACGGAACAATACAAAATATTAATTTAGATGCTAATAATAACCCAATCGCAACACCATGTCCATAACAATTAAAGTAAAAAATGTGAAAACAATAAATATAAAAACATTAATTTTTTTAAGCCTTTTAATTAATATATTATCATGCAAAGCGCAAGAATATCCTTTAAATATTGATTTTAGAAATATTCCAAATTATTCGTATCTAAAAGATATAAATAATGAACTAACACCTTTTGTTGGGACTTATCAAGGTCAATTCAACGGCAATCAAATTACATTATTTGTAACTAAAGAATCTCATAAGTTGATAGATTATGTAGATCAAAAATTTTACAGAGATGTTCTGCCTATTAGATTTATTGTTAAAAATGCTTCTCAAGTTGTTTTACAGGATACTAAAAATATGAATTTTCAATCTAATCAAGTTCAACATACTATTTATAGCACAATTATTAATCCATATCAAAATTTATTGATGTTAACTTACGGAGGAACAAACTGTGGTGTTGGTTGGGGAAGTATACGGTTGAAAAAACTCAATGCTACCCAAATTTCATGGGAGTATCGTCCTAATGACATGATTTTGGATAGCAGTAAATGCCCGGATAGTACTAATATTAATATTTACCTTCCTGAAACAAAAGATTTAATATTTACCAAACAATAAAAAAAGCCTCCAATTATGGGGCTTATTTTGAGCATTGCCGAAATTGAGAAATACTAAAAGTAAAGTTTCAATAGGTTTTCAAAAGTAATGTTTATTGTTTTGATTAGAACATAAAATTTATGAATCTAAAGAACAAAAACAAGAGTGGTTAATTTATTACCTGCTTTTTATTTTATATTTGAATTATAGATTTACGATTTTTCTCTTCATTGACACAAATATTGACACTTTTATTTTAATTATTTTTAATGGTTGTATCTGGTAAATAATATGGTAAGACTATCCTTTCCCCGGTCATTTCGACGAGGAAAAAATATTACAATAAGATTAATGAGATTTAAATACCCGTCTGTAAATATTCTTTTTTATCCAGCTTAAAATCCATGCGTTTTCCGTTTCTTTTCACCGTTACATCTACGGTCTGCAAACCTCTTTCCAGCCTGTTGATAAAATAATGGCAGGCTCCTTCTCTATCCAGGTTTTCAAGATTTACCCCATTGATGCTGATAATAGAATCTCCAATTGCCAACGGAAGATCTCCACCCTGGAATACCAGTGAAACCATGGGTTTTGCATCGATGAAACGGTATCCGAAACCGAAAGATTCAAATTTCGACGGTTCGTTGATGATGCGTCTCATGTACATCTTATTGTTCTTCCAATCCATGATGAAAATGTAATCTTTGAAAAAATCATTTCCAATCAGGTTTGAATTTCCGGTCATCACCATTTCATTGGTAAAACTTTCGTTGCCTATTGAAAGTTTATCTGTCCGGAAAATATAACCTACCTCCGGTTTCCCTGCCCCGAATGCTCCCACGGCATTGGTTCCATAGGTTTCAACTGCCTGCTTTACTTTTTTGGGATCGTAGTTGTTTTCTGAAACTTTCAGCCTTCCTGTAAACCCGGTATCAAAACTCAGGCTCACATTCCTGTCTAAAATCCTGGTTTCTACCACTGGTGTTTTTTGTGGTTTGGTCTCAAACGGGATGACCATTTTATAGCCGCTTATATCAAAATTGGCTAAATCTGTGGTAGCTTCCAATGAGTTTTCAGAATAATTGACCCTCCAAAACAGCTTTGCCATCTGGTTGGCGCCGAGAATTCCATCGATTTTAAAGCATCCCAATTCGGAAATAGTCAGATCCATCACCATGACTCCGATATTTTTAAAAACAACGTTATCAACCGTCATTTCCGGCAGTTGGGTAAAAATCTGTTCCTGTTTGTTTTTCTGTGAGTCTTTTACTTTGCTTTTATGCTTTTTCTCGAGATTCAGTTCTGTATAGATTCCATTGGAAATCACTGTCGGTGCCCCGGAATCAAAAAGAAAATTATATGTTTTTCCGTTGATATTCACCTTGACAAAAGGCAGATCACTCGTAAAGTTTAAATTGATCTTCTCAACTGGATTTTTAAGCTGCACTTCCCCATCTTCAAAGAATTTTTTCCCCTGCGCGGAACTCAAAATGACACAAAAAACGAAAAACAGAATTGAGATTTTCTTCATGAAATTATTTTAAGCTAAAATAGGGAAATTTGTAAAGTTTTATATATAATTGCCTTTTCTTTTTAATTATCCCGCGCTTATATTCAATATTTTTATCTGACTATATCTCAAAAAAATAACTACTAAAAAGGTTCCTATAAAAGTCTTTTTTAGTAAATATATTATACTGAATTTTATTCTAAGGAATTATTATATTTTCTTTTGTTTTCTTCAATCATTTTTCTATACTCCGGATTGTTTATTTTTCCTTGATATGGGTCATTCATATATTCTTTTCTCTTTGATATAAATTGATCTTTAGATATAATTAAACCTTTTTTTTGCTCAATGGGTAAGCTAGTTTTATTTATCGATATAAGCTCAAAACCTATATAATTATTTACTTCATTGATCTTTAATATTAATCCGGGAAGCCCCCTAAATTTATAAGGTCCATCACTAATTGGAATATCATAAGTAAACCAAGCTACAAACTTTTTTCTTCCTATATTTACAACTGCTTTATTGCATTTATAGCCTCCGATAGTAGAAATACTTTTATTATCAATCTGCCAATCAAGTTTATCAGGACTCTTATAGGTATAATAATTTCTACCTAAATAATTTGATATATAGGTTTTGTTTTCATCTTTATAAACATTATGCTTTACCTTAGATTTAGGAAGTGAGCCAGGATCAACAATATTTCCGGTCTTCATTGCATCTTCCAGTTTTTCCCTAAAGCCATCCACGGCAATCTTATAATTTTCACTATAATATATAGATTTTTTTCCGTTAGTTAGCAATACCATAGGCTCATATATTGTAGACGATTTATCCAGAGTATCTTGTACAAAAGAATAATTATACTTTACCTCAATTTCTGAATAATCTTTTTTTTCCTGACCTTTCGCATAGTTAAACAAAGAAATAATACAAAAATTCTAAAAAGTAGTTTCATAGGTATTTGAAATATTATAATTAAATAGGCTGTCTTTTAACAGCCTATTATTTTTTCATTATGTCATTGGATTTTCATAGCTGGAATGTCCACAATCTTGATTGTTATACATTTCCCATTCATTGTAAAGGCAATCACTTGAATCAAATTCAGAATCAAAAACTGTTTGATAAGTAGTTCCACAAATAGTTTTTATGGTTACCAAATAACGTGTCAAGGTAAAAAAGTGTTTTGCTTTTCTTTACTAGAACCAGAAGCGTTAGAGGTGTTTTCTTTAGCACTAATAAGTCCAGCAAGCATAAATGCAGAAAGTAATAATAATTTTTTCATTGTTATGTTTTTTAATGATTAACAGTTTAAATATATAAATATTTTTTAATTCACCAAACATTGGAGTTAAACTCAAGAATATGAAAAACATGCTTTATTTCTTTGATAAAAATTTAAAGTATCATAGAATTGGGAACAAGCAATAACATGATAATGATTCACAAAAAAAACCACCCTTCCGGGTGGCTTTAAAATATAAATTTCTAAAATTTATCAAGAATTTTCTGCGGCAAAACCTTCACCAATTCAGGTTTGTATTGCTTTTCAAGAATGACAAATTTCCACTGTTTTTTGTCTTTGGAAATGGCACAGGCTTTCATATAGGCATTGATGAGATAAGCTCCCTCACTGGCTAAATATTTCACATTATTTTTACCGTATTTGGATGCCAAAGCACTGCTGACTTTCTTTTTTATTTCGTCGTTCATTGCACTTACATTGCATTTCAGGCTAAACAGATAATTGAAAACAGAAAAATATTCCCCGTCAATCGGTTCCGGTTTTTCTACCGTCCCAAACTGCAGATTCAGCAGGTCAACTTTTATAAACGGATTATTATAGGTCATTTCCAGAATCTGTTTCATCTGGTCTTTTGGTACTACATTGAAGAACTTAGGATAGATACAATTGACAGCTTCATCTATCTTTTTATTTTTAATACTGTTGGTAAAATAAGTAAATGATTTTTTTATCGCCAGCTCATCGGTATTTACCTTGGTTTGGGCAAAAGATACCACAGAAAGCAGAACAAATAAAAATACGAGTAATTTGGTTTTCATTGTGATAATGGGTTATAGATTAATAAAAGCCATCCTTTCGGACGGCTTTTCAGTTTTTTATAAAGTTTCGATTACTGTACTTTTACAAGCTCAACATCGAATATCAACCATGCGTTTGGCGGGATCACTCCTCCTGCTCCTCTTTCTCCGTAGCCCATTGCCGGCGGGATCAATAAAGTAGCCGTTTCACCTTCTTTTAATAATAAGATACCTTCATCCCATCCTTTGATTACTCTTCCCATTCCGATAGGAATTTCGATAGGCTCATTTCTTTTGAATGAAGAATCGAACTCAGTTCCGTCTACCAATTTACCTGCATAATGTACAGATACGTTATCACCTGCTTTTGGAGCTTTTCCGCCCGTCGTTTTAGTGATTTTATAGTATAATCCGGATTCTGTTTTCTGCATTCCTGCTTTTAAATCCTCAACCATTTTCAACTGGTTTGCTTTGAACTCTTCTTCTTTTTTCTTTCTGTCAGCTTCTTCTTTTGCTAAATAAGCTTTGTTGTTTTCAGCAATTTTAGATTTTCCTTCGTTGAAAGTTTTTGCAGCATCGTAGTTTTTGTACTCATCACCTTTACTGAAAACAGCAACTTTTTCCAATACCACATCCGTTTTAGGCTTATCCTGAGCTCCTTTTTCTACGTTGGCAATTGCATCAATTACATCGTTACCTTTTACCACTTCTCCGAAGATCGTGTGCTTTCCGTCTAACCAAGGTGTTGCCACTTCAGTGATGAAAAACTGGGAACCGTTTGAATTAGGCCCTGAGTTTGCCATTGATAAAATACCTTTACCCGTATGTTTAAGGTCGTTTCTTTCGTCCTCGAATTTATATCCCGGATCTCCCATTCCTGTTCCCTGAGGATCACCGCCCTGGATCATGAAATCTTTAATTACTCTATGGAAAATCGTTCCGTCATAAAAAGGAACTCCTTTAGCCTTAGCTTTGTTATCAATTTTTCCTTCTGCAAGACCAACAAAATTAGCCACAGTAACAGGCGATTTTTTGTCTTCAAACTTTACAATCAGGTTTCCTTTGGAAGTTTGAAGATTAGCATAAAGTCCGTCTTTAAGACCTTCGTAAGTTTCTTTGTCTACGTTCATTTTTTTATAAATTGGTGTACAACTCATCAGCGAAACACTTGCCGCTGCCAGAATTATATTCTTGTTAAACAATTTCATTTATTGAGCTTTTAATTTTATGATTAAAGGGATATCGTTATCTATTTTTTTCTCGTCGCCATACGTTCCGTACGCCAGAGCAGATGGAACCAAAATCGTAACTTCCTCACCATCATGTATAAAACGCAAAGCATTTTCTACTGCCTTTAATTCATCAAAGTGCCCGAATTTGGCATCTTTTCTTTCAATCGGTTCATCATAGATTTTGGTCTGGTCAAAATCATACAGTTCATAAGAATAAGAGATCAGCGAGTTATCCGGTCTCTTTTCTCTCAGGTCAAAACCTTCGGTACTTACCCAGTAATTAAGCTTGGTAGGATAATATTTTACAGACTGCCCATTGATCCATTCCTGGATGTGCATTCTTTCCTGAGCATTCAGGTTTTTCATCCTGTTCTTGGAAACATCAAGGTCATTCTGGCTTAAAACCCCGCCAATTGGCGGATGAACCTGGTTATTTCTGTTGCAGCTCAACAGTCCCAATACCGATATGAAGAGTATTTTTTTCATAAACTTTTGCGAAAATACACATTTCACAGGATATAAAAAACAAAAAAAGCCAAGAATATCCTGGCTTTATATAATTATCTGTTGTAGAGATTTACGCAGTTTCAAGAACGTTTTTCTCTACCAGTACTCTCCATCCGAAAGAATCTTCAGTAAGATTGGTCTGTATATTTACCAGATCATTTTTAAGAATTACAGCATAGCTTTCTTCATCAGAAAGTTTAGGCAATGCCAATTTTTCGTTGTTATATCCTAATGCCTGGAAAACAGTAGTCACTACTGCAGTTCCCACACCCCAAACTTCTTTTAAAGTTCCGTTTTTCTGGGCGTCAATAACCGCTTTTACCGGGATCGGTTCTACTTTTACTTCAATACCTCTTTTCTTAGCCAACTGAAGGAAGCTGTCTCTGGTAACTCCATCAAGGATTTTTTCAGAAGTCGGTGGCGTATAAATAGTATCATTGATTCTAACGAAAACGTTCATTGTACCACTTTCTTCAAAAAATTCGTGAGTAGCATCATCCGTCCAGATGATCTGATCGTAGCCTTCTTCGATTGCCAACTGAGTCGGGTAGAAAGAAGCCGCATAGTTTCCGGCAGCTTTAGCCGAACCTACTCCACCGTTGGCCGCTCTTGAATAGTGATCTGAAATTTTTACGGAAACAGGCTCTGTATAATAGCTTTTTGCAGGGGTTGCTACAATAGCAAACATATATTTTTCAGCTACTCTAGCTTTTAAAGCTTCTTCCGTAGCAAAGATCAATGGTCTGATGTATAAAGACATCCCTTCTCCCTGAGGAATCCAGTTTCTGTCGATATCCACTAATGCTTTTAAACCATCCAAAAACATTTCTTCCGTTACCTCAGGCATTGCAAGACGCTTTGCCGACTTGTTGATACGTTCAAAATTCTTTTCAGGCCTGAAAAGGAAAACCTGCCCGTCTTTGTCTTTATAGGCTTTCATACCTTCAAAACAAGCCTGTCCGTAGTTTACACCCATCATTGCAGGGGTAAATGCTAAAGGACCATAAGGAACTAATTTTACATCGCCCCACTTTCCATTCTCATACTCGCATATGATCATATGATCAATAAAAGTATTTCCGAATGAGAAATTATTTGGGTCGAATGTAGAAATTCTGGAATTCTCTGTTTTTTGAATTATCATTTCTAAAATTTTTTATGATGTTCTACAAATTTAATATAATTTTCTAAATATAAAAGTTTTGGAGTAAATTTGAAAAAAAAATAGCTTGAAAAGAGAAATTAAGACCACAAACGACGGCAGTAAAACATTGTTTATCAATGATTTAAATGAAAACTACCATTCTCATCACGGAGCACTTCAGGAAGCAGAACATGTGTTTATCAAAAATGGATTGAATTTAGTAAATGATTACGAAATTAATATTTTAGAACTCGGTTTTGGAACAGGTTTGAATGTTTTGGTTACAATTAATGAATATTTAAAAACTGACAAAAATCATATCATCAACTATTTTTCACTGGAAAAATATCCCATAAATGAATCCGAAATAGAAAATTTAGCCTATTTCGAGCATTTTGATAACCCAGAATTCAAAGAAATTTATCAAAAAATTCATCAGGCGGATTGGGAAAAACCGGTTGAAATCATTAAAGACTTTCATCTGAAAAAGATACAGTGTGACTTCTTTGACCTGAAAACCATAGACTTACCTAAAATCAATCTTGTTTATTATGATTGTTTCGGCGCAAGAGTTCAGCCTGACCTCTGGGAAAAGCCTTTATTTGAACTGGTTTCCGACAAAATGGATATTAACGGATTATTAACGACTTATTCTTCAAAAGGAAGCGTAAGAAGGATTCTTCAGGGGCTTAATTTCAAAGTGGAAAAAAAACAGGGCCCACCGGGGAAAAGGGAGATGATTAATGCGGTAAAACTTTAAGAGTTGTGAGTTATAAGTTATGAATGATGAGTTAAAATCAGGATGCTTTTAATAATAAAACTCACCAACTCAAAACTTATAACTTATAACTCATAACTCATCATTCATAACTTTAATTAATTTCCTTAATTTAGCTATACAAAATATTATATATGATAGACAACATCAACGTCAGAGTCTATGCCTGTGCTGTAAAAGAAAAAAAAGTCTTAACCCTCTTTGAAGAATATGCAGGAGAACCTTTAATGAAATTTCCCGGCGGCGGACTGGAATATGGAGAAGGATTACTGGAATGCTTACACCGTGAGTTTGATGAAGAGCTGAATGTGAAAATAGAAATCGTAGAACATTTTTATACGCAGGAAAATTTCCTGGTTTCACGTTTCAGAGAAAATGAACAATTGCTTACCATCTATTATATTGTAAACATTATTAATGAAGAAGATTTCCTGATCCTCGATCCATGCATTGAAAAAACAGAATGGATCGACATCGACAGACCCGGGAATCCGTTCCCTTTACCGATAGATCAAATTGTATTCGATAAATTAAAAGAAAAATACCTGTAACTGCTTACAGGTATTTTGTTTTATTTATTTACTTTAAAATCTTTTGCTCCGGGGTAAGGCTGAAGGTACCCTGAGTTCCAGTTAGACTGCAGCAATGACTCTATAAATTCGTCGGTTCTGTTTTTATGTGGGTTATACTGGTCTTTAAGATCGATATCTGCCATTTTACCTTTTACATTCCACCAGAAAGCACTCCATCCGCCTCTCATTTCTTTAATAATTTCATAGACGTTTTTTCCGGTTGCCCTGTTCATCAGCTTGGCAAAAACCTGTCCTTCTGTTGTGGTAAGGTCTCTCAGCTGTTTTTCATATTGATCGGCAAGCATATTCTGTCTGTCTCTTACATATTTTCTTTTGGCTTTACTGTCAAGGTTTGTCATTTCTCCCTGAATATCCCTGTACTGCTGTAATGCTGTTAAAAACAAAGGATAAACCCTGTAAAGTTTTTTATTAAGAAAATAATAATAATTTTTATCGAGCTGGTTATTGAATTTCGGTTTATTCAATAAAACCAATTCATCCATCACCACTACTGTTTCACCATTTATTTCATAGATCTTGGCTTTCTGCCTTTCATCATAGTAATATTTATTCCCAAATTCATCTACTCTCAGTTCTTCCTGCGGATATTGACTCAGAGGCTTGGCGATAATCGAATCTTTTTGCCCGGCAATACTGACCCCAAAAAAGAAAAGAAAAAGATAAATAATCTTGTTAAAATTCATTATTTTTACGCTTATTAGAACAAAATCTGACCGCAAAAATCATTCCCTTTTATGAAATTTGAAAAGAAATCTTTGAAATTTTTAGAAAAATATCTAAACACATCATCACCAACCGGTTACGAACACAGAGGACAGGAAGTCTGGATGGATTATATCAGACCTTATGTAGACAAAATAGAAATAGATCATTACGGGACCTGCTATGGGATCATTAATCCCGAGGCTGAATTTAAAGTTGTCATCGAAGCACATGCTGATGAAATCTCATGGTACGTGAATTATATTACGGATGACGGCCTTATTTATGTGATCAGAAACGGAGGTTCAGATCAGACTATTGCACCTTCAAAAGTAGTTCATATTCACGGAGAAAACGGTATTGTAAAAGGGGTTTTCGGATGGCCGGCAATCCATACAAGGTCAAATCAGAATGAACCGACCCCAAAAATCGAAAATATATTCATCGACTGCGGCGCTACTTCCAAAAAAGAAGTTGAAGAGCTGGGAATCTTTGTAGGATGCATGATTACTTATCCTGACGAGTTTTTCGAAATGAATGACCGCTATTTTGTCTGCAGGGCCTTAGACAACAGAATCGGCGGTTTCATGATTGCTGAAGTAGCCAGGCTTTTAAAAGAAAATAAAAAAACAATTCCTTTCGGGTTGTACATCACGAATTCAGTACAGGAAGAAGTGGGCTTATACGGTGCAGACATGATTGCAGATACCATTAAGCCCAATATTGCCATCGTTACCGACGTTACCCATGATACGACCACTCCAATGATCGAAAAGAAGAAAGAAGGAGACCAGAAGTGTGGCAACGGACCTGTTGTTTTCTTTGCACCCAGCGTTCACCACACTATCAGAGAGCTGATCATTGATACGGCAAAAGCTAAAAAGATACCTTTCCAGAGAGCAGCAGCAAGCAGGGCTACCGGAACGGATACCGATGCATTTGCCCATTCCAACGGAGGTGTACCAAGTGCGTTAATTTCCTTACCTTTGCGCTATATGCATACAACGGTAGAAATGGTTTCAAAAGAAGATGTAGGAAACGTCATCAAATTGATCTACGAAACCGTTTTGAAGGTAAAACCGGAAATGAAACTGAAATATCATTAAGAGAAACAAGATGCAAGAAACCGGATTTTTATTTGTAAATATCCAAAATAAGTCTTGTTTTGGCTCTTAAGTCTATCTAATTATAAAAGTAAAAATGAAAACGAAGCTTATTGCTCCTTCCCTTTTATCCGCAGACTTCGGGAATCTGCAAAGAGACATTGAAATGCTTAACAACTCCCAGGCCGACTGGTTCCATATTGATGTAATGGACGGGAAATTTGTACCCAACATTTCATTCGGTTTTCCTGTGATGAAAACAGTTCAGCAGCATGCCAAGAAATTTGTAGATGTACATTTAATGATCGTTGAACCTGAAAAATATGTGGAAGAATTCATCAACCATGGTGCAGATCTGGTTTCCGTACATTATGAAGCCTGTACTCACCTTCACAGAACCATTCATCATATTCAGAGCAAAGGTGCCAAAGCGGGCGTCGTATTGAATCCTTCAACACCGGTTTTAATGCTTGAAGACATTATTGCTGATGTAGATCTGGTATTATTGATGAGCGTAAACCCGGGATTCGGAGGACAGAAGTTTATCGAGAATACGTATAAAAAAATCGCAGAAACTAAAGATTTAATTTTAAGCAATAACTCTACGGCATTAATTGAAGTGGATGGCGGTGTAAATTTAGACAATGCTTCCAAGCTTTTCGAGGCCGGAGCTGATGTACTGGTTGCCGGAAATGCAGTTTTCTCTTCAGAAAGTCCTGAAAGAACCATTGAGCTTTTAAAAATTTAAAGTTTACTTACTTTATCATACGGAAAAAGGCAGCTTTCGCTGCCTTTCTTCTTTGAAAATCTGAGCTTATAATGGTTATCAGCTTCTTTTCTTAAGACTTTAATGCTTAAATTTTCTTGTTCTATGCTGATGTAAAGATCAAAATAAAACCAATACAAAGTATCCGTAAAAACACGGAATTTTCATTCCGTATTTCTACGGAAAATTATTCTATTTTGGCCCAGATACAGGCACAGATAACCAGGATAATGCTTAATGTAGAGCATATTGTTCTTATATTGTTCAGAAAATTCCATCTGTTTTCAAAGTTTTCACGGACTTTCTTTATGGCTTCCATGGTAGAATCGGTAATATTAAACTGATCCAGCTGATCATTCATCGGGACATTTCCAGCCACCGTAACACCGAATACTCCAATCAGATAAATAATAGCAGCCAGTAACAACAGAATAAATACAGGACTTTGTGCACGATAGAGAAAAGTAGAAAGGGGAAGCATCACTGCAGTTCCCATAAAGCTCAGAAAAAACACCGGATTCAGGATCTCTCTGTTGATCGACTGCATAGCTTTTAAATATTCTACATCCGATAATTTTCCGAGCCCGAGGACCACAGAACATGAATAAGCATAAAAAAGCCCGCCTATCAGGGCTGTAAGCGTTGCTGTAATGATCAGGATTAATGTTGTCATTTTCATAATTTTTATTTTGATGATGGGTAATGATTGATGATATAAAAATAACTTTAATATGGATAAGTCTGAGCATAAAATAAAGTCCTTTTTGGGAGAATCAGAATGCATATTCTTACTTTCCTTATTTTGAGTAAAAAATAACAAGACCGTCATTGTAGTTTTGCCGGACAACCCTGTTGAATTTACCGGGAAAAAACAGGCACTATTAAAAATAATCTGTTAAAAAAGAATACATATCATTTAATCTTATCTTTTTAACAATATGACACTTAAACCGCTAATAAATTGCATATAAACTAAAAGTCCGGAGAAAATTCCCCGGACTCTTTATTTTGAAGAT
This sequence comes from Chryseobacterium tongliaonense, assembly GCF_041224435.1. Taxonomy (NCBI): domain Bacteria; kingdom Pseudomonadati; phylum Bacteroidota; class Flavobacteriia; order Flavobacteriales; family Weeksellaceae; genus Chryseobacterium; species Chryseobacterium tongliaonense. The sequence continues at coordinate 56,193 of NZ_JBGFFD010000002.1, forward strand.
TTTTCTACTTAGAAAATCTCTCTTCCTGAAAAGTGGAATGAAGCTTCAATAAGAGCATTCTCATCAGAATCTGAACCGTGAACCGCGTTCTCTCCTATACTTCTTGCAAACATTTTTCTGATGGTACCTTCAGCAGCTTCTGCAGGATTGGTAGCTCCTATTAATGTTCTGAAGTCTTCAACTGCATTTTCTTTTTCTAAAACAGCAGCAACAATTGGCCCTGAACTCATAAATTCTACCAATTCACCATAAAATGGTCTTTCAGCATGTACTTCGTAGAATTTTTTGGCATCAGCTACAGTAAGCTGAGTCAATTTTAGAGCTTTAATTTTAAAACCTCCTTCTGAAATTTTACCCAAAATAGCACCGATATGTCCATCAGCAACTGCATCAGGCTTAATCATAGTGAATGTAATATTAGACATAAATGTATATTTTTTTAATGCTGCAAAATTACAAAAAATATCTTTCATTTTAATTTTAATTTTTTTTTAACATAAAAATAACTTTTATTAAGAAAGTATGAACCAATCTTTGGCACAGTAATTGTTTATTCTATTGCGATTCTCATGTTTAATTTGAGTTTTCATGGTTATTAGTTTTTACCCAGCTTCGGCTGGGTTTTTTTATGGCTAATAGCTTCGAATATTTTATTAAATTCATAATTAAAAACATTTTTATTTATCAAATATTCAAAATTTAATTAATACGTTTGAATCTCTGGAAAAAATTAAAAATTTAATATTCCGTTTTATAAGATTAATTGTCTTTCACATAAGTTTTATCTGTCCCTTTTTCACACTTATAGGTTAGCTATTAATCTAAGAATGGCACAGTCACAACCAAAAAATTTATTGATTCTGATTCTAAAATCTGATTTTTACAGAATTAAATGTGATCATTAACTGAGAAATCCAATAAATGCAGTAGCGATATTATTTCCACCCTCGAAAAAATAAGACATAAGTGAGTATTGTGATAGAAAATAAAAACTCTGTGCATATCAATACAGATATAATATGTCAGTTTTTAATATCACAGATAAGTTTTTGAGAATAACCCTGAAATCTATTTTTGGGCAGCTTCTTCGGCCTCATCCATCAGCTTAATGTAGGTTGAGTATCTTGAATGCTGGATTTCTCCTGTTTCGAGCGCATCAATAACGGCACATTTCGGCTCGTTGATATGAAGACAATTATGAAATTTACATTCTTCCCTTTTCTTGAAAATCTCCGGAAAATAATGCTGCACTTCTTCTTTTTCAATGTCAATCATCGCAAATTCCCTTACTCCGGGAGTATCAATTACGTTTCCACCGAAATCCCAGAAGTGCATCTGAGCAAAAGTTGTGGTATGCTTTCCCTTTAAATGGGTATCCGATATTTCAGAAGTTTTCAGGTTTAATCCCGGTTGCAAGGCATTAACCAATGTAGATTTTCCGCAACCCGAATGTCCGAAAAACACAGAGGTTTTGTCTTTCAGCAAATCCTTCAATTCTTCTAAATTAAGCCGGGAATATGATGAAATATCCAGAGTATCATATCCTATTTCCTGATAAAGAAATTCGATGTCTTTTACAAGCTCTACTTCTTCATCATTTAAAACATCCATTTTATTGAAAAGGATTAATGGGGTAATATTGTAAGCTTCACAGCATGCCAAAAACCTGTCAAGAAAACCGAGTGATGTCTCGGGATGTTTAAGTGTGAAGATAAAACAGGCCAGGTCTATATTGGATGCAATAATATGAGCCTCTTTTGAAAGGTTTACGGATTTTCTGATCAGGTAATTTTTACGGGATTCTATTTTCGTAATCCATGCAATATCATCCTGCTCCAACTGAAATTCCACAAAATCTCCTACGGCAAGCGGATTGGTGAGCCTGGTTTTAATGAGCTTGAATTTACCTCGTATCCGGGCTTCGTAAATTGTATTGGTTTCGAGTTCCAAAACCTGATACCAGCTTCCTGTAGATTTAATGATTTTTCCTTTCATACTTATTTAAGGTACAAATATAAGGAATTAGCCGATAGAAATCAGGGCTTAAGATTCAGGATACTGTTTAAATTTTACGTTAAACCTTACCCTGAATCTTAAGCCCTGAATATTTTACTACGGTCTGCAATCTGTTATCTGCAGACTCCTTCTTCTAAATCCTGTCAATCATAATACTATTCTGCACTTCGATAGATTCCTCGTGAATCGCCTTGAAAACTTTTTCAATAAAATCCTGAGACATTCCTGTTTCCTTGGCTTTTTGAATGGCATATTCAGTGATTACTTTCCAACGTTCAGGCTGGAAGATCGCAATATCATTTTCTTTCTTAAGCTTACCGATTTTCTCTGAAACTTTCATTCTCTGGGAAAGAAGCTCGATCAGCTGGAAATCGATATCAGAAATTAAAGTCCTGTGTCTTCCCATTTCCCCATCGAAACCGGCCAATCCCGAATTTCTGATTTTTAAATTCCCTATTAATTCAGCCAGAACTTCCGGTGTAATCTGCTGGGAAGCGTCACTCCATGCTTCATCGGGGTTAGAGTGTGATTCTATGATTGCTCCCTGGTAACCAACGTTCATTGCTTCCTGGGTAACATCTGCCAATCCGGTTCTGTTTCCGCAAATATGAGAAGGGTCGATTAACATTGGGATATTCGGAAACTGGCTTTTGAAATCCAATGCAATTTGCCAGTTCGGATTGTTTCTGTATTTCGTTTTCTGGTAAGTAGAAAATCCTCTGTGGATCACTCCCAAGTTTTTAATATCCTGTCCTAAAAGTCTTTCTAAAGCACCAATCCATAGAGCTAAGTCAGGATTTACAGGGTTTTTTACAAAAACCGGTTTATCAGTTCCTCTTAAAGCCATTGCAATTTCCTGAACGGTAAAAGGGTTTACGGTAGAACGAGCCCCGATCCAAAGAACATCAACATCAGCTTCTAATGCTGCGAAAACATGATGAGCATTGGCAACTTCTGTAGCGGTTTTAAAGCCATATTCTTCTTTTACTTTTTTTAACCAGTTTAAGCCGATCACACCTACTCCTTCAAATCCGTTCGGCTTTGTACGCGGTTTCCAGATTCCTGCACGGAAGATAGGTACCTGCGCATTGGTTTCTTTTATTCTTTTCGCTGTTTCAAGCATCTGAGCTTCACTTTCGGCACTGCATGGTCCCGCAATCATTAATGGCTGTGAAAACTCATTAATCCACTCGTTCTTTAATTCTTTTAAATTCATTTTTGTTAATTTATTTTATATTTTGGGTTATTTTAAAATGATATACAAACAGCTCTTTCCTTATAAAGTTACTTTATAATTCTTTTCAAAAAATGCCGTTTAAAATTTTTAATGGGATCAGGAATCCGGAGAGAGCATCTGTTTATTCCTGTATTTTTTGAGAAAGAAATTTAATTAGCAATACCAATAAAATCGGTAATAGCTTCTAAAATTTCTGTAATAGGTAGCAGAAAAACTAAAATAACCGCTAAAGTAATCAGCGGGTGTGAAATAAGACAGATATGTAATCAATAATTTTTCCACTTTAGGGTGTCAATTGTCTATTTTCAGCTTTTCAATTAATAATTTGTATTGGTCAGAAACTTATTTTCTGTACAAATGTTTGACAAATATATAAAATTATGTCAAATCAAACTTCATTAAATCATCAAGATCTTTCAGTAAAGGATTTTTCTCCATGAACTTTTCGAATATCTTTCTCTTGGTAACCACCTCTATTTTAAGGCTTTGCAGGTCTTTTTCGTACTCAATTTCAATGGCATAATTATGCACTTTTCTTTTGAAATGATTGAAAAATTCACCACTTATTTTATCAAATTCCACTTTTGCAGAGTCTGAAGGATATGAAATTCTGATGAGATTTTCATCTGCTTTGGCCATTTTAAACACCTTAATGGCGTTATAGATAATAGCATCTCTGGATTGGGTTTGTTTCAGGAACAAATTCCATTCCATCTGTAAATCGGTATCGGTAAAATGATGCTGCGGAAGGTTTTCTGTTTTTGTAACAACAGTTTCAGCTACTTCTTCTTTTTCTTCTTTATTCAGGAAGGAATTGATACTGAAACCCGAAGATGCTCCCTGTCTGGATAATGGTTTAGAAGTTTTTTTTATTACAATTTCCTCCGGAATGTCGGCTGGCGTTACCGTCTGTGGTTCCGGCTTTTCTTCCTTGGATTGTTGTTTGGGAGCTTCGGGGAGTTTTACTTCCTGCTTTTCATGAATGAACGGAGCTAATATTATGAACTTTTTTTTTTAGCAACGTCACCATTAGCCGTCAGTGAAGCCAGTTGCATCAACGCAATCTCTACTGTTAATCTGGGATTCTTTGAGTTTTTATAATTAATATCCGCGTGATTGCAAATTTCAATAGCGTCTATCAGCTGTTGGGCATTCCATTTCTGGCTTTGCTCTACAAATTTAATTTTTGTTTTTTCTCCAACTTCAATGAGATCTATGGTCGAAGTATTCTGTGCCATCATCAAATCCCTGAAGTGATTTCCCAGGCCTGCAATAAAAATATGGGGATCGAAGCCTCTTTTTACAATTTCGTTAAATGCAAAAAGTACTTCAGGAATTTTATTTTCCTTGGCCAGATCCACTACATTCAGATATTGGTCATAATCGAGAATATTAAGCACTTCAGCTGCTTTGGCTAATGTAATATTCTTTTGAGAGAATGTGGAAAGCCTGTCAAAAATGGAAAGTGCATCTCTAAGGGCACCATCCGCTTTCTGGGCAATAAGGTATAAAGCATCGTCTTCATATTGAATATTCTCCTTTTGAGCAATGTTTCTCAAATGCCCCTGGATATCTTCAATCACGATTCTTTTAAAATCATAAATCTGGCATCGCGATAAGATCGTCGGAATGATTTTATGCTTTTCTGTGGTTGCCAGAATGAAAATGGCATGCGCGGGTGGTTCTTCAAGTGTTTTAAGGAAAGCATTGAAGGCAGCAGAAGACAGCATATGTACCTCATCGATGATGTACACTTTGTACTGGCCGACCTGAGGGGCAAAACGAACCTGATCAATCAGCTCCCGGATATCATCCACAGAGTTATTTGATGCAGCATCGAGTTCGTAAATGTTATAAGCAAAGCCGTCTTCTGAAACGGAACCATCCTTTTCATTGATCTTTCTTGCCAGAATCCTGGCACAAGTAGTTTTCCCGACACCACGGGGTCCGCAAAACAGTAAAGCCTGGGCTAACTGGTTTTCTTCAATTGCATGTTCTAAAGTATCCGTAATGTGGGATTGCCCAACAACAGTGTCAAACTCTTGCGGGCGGTACTTTCTTGCAGATACGATGAAATTTTCCATTGGTCAAAAATAAGAAATATAGTTTTAATCTGAAAGCCAAAAGCCTTCAAATTATCCACAAACTATTTTTCCGGAATTATGCAGGTTTTGATCCGCCTTTACTATCGTAGGCGAAATCAATAATATCAACGATAGCATTTTCAATTTCATTTCTTCCTTCATCACTTTTCATATCAAGACCACAAAAAGTACTTCCATTAGTAGCAGTATGAATATTTAAATAATAGGCTCCTGAAATGAGAAGGGCAATAATAGCTCTGAATTTCTTTGCTTTTTCTTCTCCAAAATAAGGATCTGTAATATTTTTAAACATTATATCTCCCATTTCTTCACGTTCATCTGCTAACTTTCTAAGAATAGGTTTGTTTTCGGAAAGTTCCCAAAGAATAATTTTTTGAAGTTCTTTATTTCTTTTAAGATTTTCAAACTGATTGATCAATGCTAATTTGGAAAGTGCATGTCCTCCATCCGAAATGTCAATTTCTATTTCACTTCCAGTTAACTTACTCCAATAATCCTGAGATTTGATATATTCGTCAATAAGTTTTTCTGTACTTCCAAAATATTCATAAATCAGTTTCTTATCAAAGCCGGCTACAGCAGCTATTTTACTCACTTTCAATCCCGAATAGCCTTTTACTCTTAAGATTTTTCCGACTGCAGCAAGCAGCTTTTGTTTGGTTTTTTCTTTATCCCTGATGGGACCTTGCACAACTTTTCTAGGCATTTTTTATTATTTTTTCGCAATATGCAATTTATTATTTATATCTTCAAATGCATTGAGTGTTTTGTCAAGATGTTCTCTTTCATGAGTTGCCATTACAGCCATTCTGATACGTGCATCTTTTCTTGCCACTGCCGGATATAATATCGGATTTGTATAAACTCCTCTTTCAATAAGTAGCTTTCCTACGTCGCCTGTTACATTTGGGTCTCCAATTTTTACAGGAACAATAGCAGAACATGTATTTCCGGTATCTAAACCTATATCATTAAGCCCCTTTTTGAAATAATTTATATTTTCCCATAGATTTGTACGCCAATATGGTTCTTCATCCATTAATTCGATAGCCTTGATAATACCCATAGTCGAAGGAGGTGCTGTAGCAGAAAAAATTTGCTGGCGTGATTGAAATCGTATGAATGCTGCCAATTTCTCATTAGTAATTACATAACCACCTACATTACCAAATGTCTTACTGAATGTTCCTGTAATAACATCCACTTTATCCAGCATATCTGCCTCTTCCAGTGCTCCTCTACCCGTCTCTCCTAAAATTCCTACTCCATGCGCATCATCCACCATTAAGAAAGCATTATATTTTTTTACTAAATTATAAATATCTTTTAAAGGTGACACATCTCCATCCTGAGAATATATCCCATCTATGATGACAAGTTTTGTCCGAAATTTATCTTCAGACGTTTTTAAAACATGTTCCAAAGCTACTAAATTATTATGAGGAAATGTCTTTGTATTCGTAAAAGCACATCCTTCATACATACTGGCATGCACCGCCATATCTATAATCGCAATATCTTCTTTTTGTAATAATATCTGTAATGTAGCACTGTTAGCCGTATATCCGGTAGTAAATATTACCGCCTCTTCATGTCTTCTTCCAAAAAATGAAGAAATTTTCTTTTCCAGATCATCATGAAAAATGAAATGCCCTCCGATAAGTGGAGAAGCCCCCGCCCCTGTTCCGTATTTTTGAATTCCTTCTATCGCAGCCTGCTTTACTTTTGGATGCTGAGTAAATCCCAAATAATCGTTAGATACGAAGCTTACATAATCTCTTTGTGTATTTTCAATTTCTACATTCATTACAGAGCTGCATCCGGAATTATTCTTTAGCCTGTAATTCATATGTCCATTAGATTTCATGTAACCTAAAAAATCATAAAAAACTTCTGCCCTCTCAACCATATCAAACTTTGGAATATTTTCAAAATCTTTGAAAGTTGCTGTGGTAAAATCGATATTCATCCTTAATTATTTTAGTTGTTTTGTAGAACAAATATAGGACTATTTAACATTTTTTAGATTTTATTTTATCTATTTTTATTATGCGTATAATATTGGAATATTAGCATTTGAAAATCAATTTATTTCACAATTGTTACTTATTTTTTTCACCAATTACGAATTGCAAATTGCATATTTTTTAACTTAAAAAAATCAATTATCGAGCTGTCATTTTTTCGCTTTCTTTTTCCGGGATTATTTTTCTCGCATATCATTTATGTCTTTTCATTCACACTTTTGGTCTTTCCTGAAGTTCCCGGGCGTCATTCCTGTCCATTTTTTAAAGAATTTAGAAAAGTTTGAAGGATCATAGGTGAAAATCCGGGCTATTTCTGCAACCGGCTTATCTGTTTCAGCCAGCATGATTTGTGCCTGTTCTATGATTTTAGCATCATAAAAATGACAGGGATGGTTTCCTTTTTCTTTTTTTACGGTATCTGTAAGGTGAGTATGGGAAATAGCAAGTTCGTTGGCAATTTCGTTAAGCTCCATAAATTCGGGAACCTTCCCGGAAATTACATCCTGAATATGCTGATCGATAAAAGCAAAATAACTGATTGTAATTTCGGCTCCTCTTTTTAATATCTTCTCATCATTTGGCATATAGATCTTACTAAGCTTTATTAAAAATATAAATTTAAAAAGATTAATCTAACGAACATGGTGAACTTTTCGGAAGGTTTCACATCATATTATTAATTAAAGCTATCATTAAATGCCTGAACAGAGTTTTTTACTTTCAGTTTTTCCAGGATATTCTGCCTGTGCCTGCTTACGGTATTGATGCTTATGGAAAGAAAGTCAGCAATTTCCTTACTGGTAAATCCTTCTCCTACAAACTTCAGGACTTCAAGTTCTCTTTTGGACAAAATATTTTTATAGTTTAATTTATCTTCCACTATAATATTTCCTTTCGTAGAATTGATGATTAAAAATTCTGAAGGCAGGTGTGCGGACTGCTCCGGGGAAATGCTGTACAGACAAAGTGCAAATCTCAATTTCCCGTTATAAGGGGAATACACATAGAACATTCGGTGCTGAACAAACCTGTATTCATCATCTTTATTTTTCATCTGCATTCTTGATACAACATGGTAATCGGCACGTTCTTCAGGCTGCAGGGAATCCAGAAATTTGAAAAACCTTAATTCATGGATGTATTTTTTGAGTTTATCATCAGGATGTATCTTTTTCAGAATATCCTCTTCCCAGATCGAATCTATTTCCAGAGGATTCTCATCCATATTCAAACCCAATTCCAAGGCGGCTTTAGATTTGTAAACATAGCTTTTATCCGCCTGCATATCACTGAGTACAGAAATCGTATTCTCTATTTTGGAATACATCAAAGCAATCTGTTTAGATGCTTCCGTATCCAACAGGCACTCACTGTTTCTGTCCGGATTTTTATTGAGCAATGCTTCATTAAGCGTTTCTACGATCTGCATAAATGGTTATTTATCAGTATTGACGATACAACAGTTAAATTTTACTTTTGCTAAATTAATAATTTACATTCAGTTATAGTTATAACTAAAAAATATGAAGAGAACCATTCTAAGTTTTTGCTTCTTTTTATCAGCCGGAAGCGCTTTCGCCCAGACATTAGAGAAAATGACCTGGTTTAATGAGCCCGAAAAATGGGAAATTAAAAACAACAGCTTATCTATGTTTGTCACTCCACAGAGTGATTATTGGAGGATTTCTCATTATGGTTTTACCGTAGATGATGCTCCTTTTTACTATACTACTTATGGTGGTGAATTTGAAGCTAAAGTAAAAATCACGGGAAATTATAAAGCCCGTTTTGACCAGATGGGACTAATGCTGCGGATTGATAAGGATCATTATATCAAAGCCGGAGTGGAATTTGTAGATGGCAAATACAATCTAAGTACTGTTGTTACTCATACAACAAGCGACTGGAGTGTTATCACTCTGGATAAAACACCTCCCGCCGTATGGATCAAAGCAGTACGAAGGCTTGATGCTGTTGAAGTATTTTATTCATTTGATGATAAAAACTACATTATGATGCGCAATGCCCATCTTCAGGACAATACACCGGTAATGGTAGGCTTAATGGCTGCATGCCCGGATGGAAATGGCTTTAATGCCGTTTTTGAAAATTTTAAAGTGAAACATCTCCCTGATGAACGCCGCTTGAAATGGCTGCAAAACAACAAATAAATTAATTAGTCCTACTGACCATAGCAGTTTAAAATAATTGAATTAAATTCAATATTACAGTCATTTTTTTTAATTAACCTCTCAATTTTTTCGGGAGGTTTTTATATGTTTACCGTTTGGTTATATTTTCCTAAAATAATGTTCAATATTTCCGAAATCTCTTAATAATATTAATTTCTGCTACTTCTTCGTTTTTAAAAACGACGGATAAAAAGATTCTTTTTCCCATCCAGTCTTTTCCTAGCTCATAGGTCCATAGATCACTTCCAAAATAATTAAGACCATAACCCAGCTTATCCTTAACTTCAATACGAGTCCTTCCCAGCAAATAAGTAAACTTTTTCTTTTTCATGATGTGCTTTTGACTTCAAAAGTATCAAAACACAACAGGCAACACAATAAAAACAACACATAATAATCTAAATATCAATCAATTAATGAAAATAATAGAATAAAATATTTCCACGCAACTGTAAAAGAATTTCAATTTTAAGTTTATGTTTTTTAAACAATCACGATCACATATATATTTTATTCATAATGTCGTCTTTAATTTAGTAAAAGCATAAGTTTACCTTGAAATAACAGGGTTTATTAGAAAAGAAAAAAATTCACAAAACAAACATAACAAACCGATCGAAAAAACAGTTTTAAATAAATAATTATTACTGTTATAAGACCTGCACGAAACTTGGATATTGTGAAATACTATCAGAAAGTATATTTTTAAAAATTATAAAAATCTATTATAATTGATTTGAAAGATTCAGTGCTTCCTGAAACTTTTAAACACATTGATTTCTGAAGCTATTCCATTTTTAAAGATAATGGATAAAATAATTCTCCTTCCTATCCAGGTTTTACCCAGTTCATAGGTCCAAATGTCATTTATAAAATAATTAAAACCATCTCCTATTTCATCTTTGATAACCATACGATCTTTACCCAATAAATGGGAGAAATTTTCTTTTTTCATAAAGTGTGTATTTTAATCTCAAAAGTATTAAAACACAACAAACAACACAATCAAAACAAAACATAAAAGACTACATATCAATAAATTAATACAAATAATAGAATAAAATATTTAAAAAAAATGATGAAAAATTTCAATTATAGGTTAATGTTTTTTTTAATATTTAATATTACTTATATATTTTAAACATAAAAAAAGCCTTAGTATAGAAAAAAAATACAATATTTCAACCTAAAACAACCAACATTAAACAAAGAAAAAAATTCACAAAACCTCATAAAATAATGGTTTAAAAATATTTTGAGACAGGTGATTCTTATCCTATACAGCCTTTTTCATCTTCTATAGGCAATATTTTCATGTTAAATAATTGATCTGTGAAAAAATTGTAATCAGTATAATGGGTAAAATAGGATCAGAAAGTATCCTTTTAGAGATTATAAAAGACGGTTACTATTGATAATGAAAAATTGCTCAGTGCTTTCTGAAACTCTTAAAGACATTAATTTCTGCAGCGATTCCGTTTTTAAAAGTAATTGATAGAATAATTCTCCTTCCCGTCCAGGTTTTACCCAGCTCATAGGTCCAGATGTCATCTATAAAATAATTAAAGCCGTCACCCATTTCATTCTTAACGACAATACGATTTTTGCCTAGTAAATGAGAGAAATTTTCTTTTTTCATAAGTGTGTATTTTCGCTTTTAACGTCAAAAAAGGCCAGAATATTGCAAACAATTTTCCAGCCCCACACAAAAACAGGTATTGATTTTTAAATAATTAAAGCTGAAACTTTCATGATGGGAACAAGTCAATTCAGCCTTTATACTTTAAAATACCATCACCATCTAACTTGTAACATCACAAAACTAAAAATATTCGGAGTGTTCGGGAAATATATTTTGTAGAAATAAAGTTACATTCCTGTAGAATTACTACTACAAAACCTACTGTATTACAGGAACAACGCTTAGAAATATAAAATAATTACGTAAAGCATACTATCTTTAAAAATATTCTAAGTTTAAAGATTTATAAAAAATAAATTTTCTAAAAAAATACCATTTTTGGAATTATTTAATTATTTTGGTTAAGTTTTTGAAGTGAAAAAATAAAACAGACCTCAAATTAACTGTTAAAAAATTGGATAAACAATTAAAAACTTATACCGGATTATGATTTTTGAAAATGAAGCCCATTCTGTTTTACAAGACAAACACAACCTGTCGTTTGTTACTCATATCATTAATTTTCACGGAGATAAATCATATATATTAAATTCTTTACAAAAGATAAAGAACAATTCCCTATGCAAGATCAAAAGAAAAAGAATCACTAAATGGATTAAGGAATATACACAGCATCTCAATCAATACATTGAGAATGATGATTTTAATTTAAAACCGGAAAATTATAAGCTCTCCCCGGCTTATGCCAGACAGTCTTACCAGAAAGTTTTAAAGGAAGATGAGTACCTGCAAAAGCTAATTTCCATTTTAGATCTTGAATAATTAACAAATCAAAAGAATTCTTTCTTCTTCAAGATCGATCTGCAGCAAATGTTTTCTGATCAGATCTTCATCAACCTGGTTATTGTTGTGATTCTGATCAATAAGCCACATCCTTTGCTGGTTTAAGATATCCAGATAAACCGATTTTACTTCAGGAGAGATTTTCACATCAACATCTTCATTTGTTTTGTCTTTCCACTTATCATGAATATATTTTAAAAACTGGCTCTCATTGAGCAGATCCCCGTAATTGCTCGTGATATGATCCACCGTATGTTTTGCCAATTGTCTTTTGATATATTCTTCGGCTTCCTCATCCGGAAGATAGTCATTGAATGAAGGCATATTAAGACTTCTGATCAGGGAAGGCAGCGTTAACCCCTGAATAAGCAATGTTGTCAGGATCACAATAAAAGTAATAAATAAAATCAGGTTTCTTTGAGGGAAATCAGCTCCGCCTTCATGGATCTGTGTAGGGATAGATAAAGCTGCAGCTAAAGAAACCACGCCACGCATTCCTGTCCATCCCATCAGAATCGGGGCTTTAAATCCCGGACTTCTTGTATCAGCTACACTGATATAATTCCGTGCAATTAAAGTAACCACTACAGCTCCATAAGCAGATAAAACTCTTACGACAATCAGCACAGCCGTGATCAGTAATCCATAACCGATCGCTGCGGAAAGGCTTACTCCTTCCAGCCCTGATGTGATTTCAGGTAAATCCAGACCAATCAGCAGGAATACTAACCCGTTTAAAACAAAAGAAAGGCTTTGCCATACATTGACACCCCGCAAACGGGATGATGCGCTCATAATACGGTGCCTGTGATTGGATAACAACAGACCACCGCTCACGACGGCCAGAACGCCGGAGCTATGAACTTCTTCAGCAGCAATGTACATCAGGTAAGGGGCAACAATAGTAAGAATGGTATCCATATTGGCATCTGTAGGAAGGTATTTATGCACTTTCATAAAGATCCAGCCGATCAGTACACCTATTCCTACTCCACCGATCAGCATCCATGAGAAGCTTAGTGCCGCTTCATGCCAGATAAACTGTCCTGTAGCCACCGCCACCATTGCAAAACGGAAAATAATCAATGAGGATGCATCATTCAGCAGGCTTTCCCCTTCTAGAATGGAAGACATCCTTTTGGGCACCTTCACAAATTTCAGAATGGCTCCGGCACTTACCGCATCGGGAGGAGAAACTATTCCGCCTAACAAAAACCCGAGGGCAAGAGAAAATCCGGGAATAAAATAATTAGCTACAAAGGCAACGGAAATTGCCGTAAGAAAAACAACCACAAATGCAAAGCTTCCTATAATCCGTCTCCATTTCCACAGTTCTTTCCATGAAATAGACCATGCCGCCTCATACAGTAAAGGGGGAAGAAATATAATAAAAATCAGCTCCGGATCAATCCTTATCATTGGAATCCCGGGAATGAAACTGATTAATAATCCTGCCACGACAAGTAATACAGGGTAAGCCACTTTGATCTTATTGGCCAGCATGACCAATAGAACAATAGCAACAATAAGTGATAAATAGAAAGGGAAATCTGCAATCATCCGGATACGATGTTTTTTATGGTTACAATGATAATAATTTAAAATTTCACATCAAAAAAAATCAATCAGCAGAAATTTTAAATTCAATTAACAGAAATTGGTTTACCGATCAATAAAATCGAAATTAACCATTTTACAAATCGGAAATTTATCCGGAAATTTACCTCATTAAAAAATATTCGGTGACCCACACCAACGGTGACCAAAAAATCATGAATACACCTGAAAAAGCGACTAAAGAAAGTAAACGTTTCGGATATATAAAATTATGCATTTTCTTGTCAGGATTATCTGTCTTTGCCCAGCTGTATCTTTTTCAGCCTTTGCTTCCGATGGTTGCTGAACATTTCCATACGACAGTCGGTGACAGCTCATTACTGGTTTCTTCCTCTACCAGAGGAATGGCAGCAGGATTGTTTTTCTTTGCTTTTAAAGCAGACAGCTACTCAAGAAAAGGATTGATGACATTTTCATTGCTATCTTCTGCAGCACTGACTATTATTTCAACATGGATTCCGAGCCTTACTCTACTTGTTGCAACAGGTATATTAAAAGGTTTTGTGATTTCCGGGGTTTCTGCCGTAGCACTTGCCTATCTTACGGAAGAGGTACAGGTTTCGGTGATTGGCCTGGCCATCAGCATGTATCTGAGCGGAAACACAATTGGTGGAATGAGCGGGAGAATTTTTGCGACCATTCTTTCCGGTGAATTGGGATGGAGAAATGCTGTTCTGATCATTGGCGTAGAAAGTCTCATTCTGGGATTGGTGTTCTGGAAACTGTTTCCCGAATCTAAATTCTTTAATCCTCAAAAGACTGATTATCATTTGAAAATGAAACAGATGAAAAGATTCCTTACCGATCCGTATATGCTTCGTCTGTATTTTATTGCCGCGCTTCTGATGGGCGCTTTTGTAAGTGTGTACAATTATCTTACCTTCCGTCTTGAAGCAGCACCTTTTTCCCTGAGCCATTTTTATATTGCTTTCATATTTCTGATGTATACTTTCGGAGTTTTCGGGACTATGATTACGGCCAGGTTATCAAAAAGATTCGAACAGAAATATATTCTGAAAGGATCTATTGTTTGTATGCTTGGAGGAATCAGTCTTTTGCTCTCCGAGAACCTTTATATTGTTATTTCCGGGTTAGGACTATTTACTCTTTCATTCTTTGCAGCCCATACCATGGCCAGCCAGATGACAGCATTGCGCGCCAGGATTGGTAAATCTTCGGCAACATCGATCTACTGGCTCTTTTATTATTTCGGTTCAAGTATTCTCGGCAGTGGCACGGGATACCTTCTTCATGATACTTCATGGAAGTTTTTTATCCTGTTTCTGATAGGCTCTATACTGATTGCATTTTTTCTAACTTATCAAAAAACTACGGTTCCCGATAAGACTTCTTAAGCCTGATATTATTTAAACTAAAAATTAATAATATCTATGAAAAAATTTTAAAACAGTTCATGTAATATTAAGAAAATCTGTTCTGTAAGGCATAATATTTGCACCCTTACACTTTACCAGATTATTAATAACCTTAACACAAAATACTATGAACGTTGAAGATCTTAAAATCAGAAATTTAGTCGAGTACAAAAATCAAATTTTTATGATTACTGAGATATTTCAGAATAATGAGAAAGATTATTTTGTAAGAATTGAGAATGATATTCACAGTGTTTCTGCTCCTGCAGATTCCATTAAACCTATTCAGATTACAGAGGAATGGCTTGAAAAATTCGGGTTTTCCAGAACCTATACATCTGATCAGACGATTCGTTATGAACGGCCTGAAGAATATATCAAATACGATATTGATTTAAGCCCGAAAAAAATTATTCAGGGTTTAAAAATATATGGCAACTCCATAAAGTGCAGATATATTCATGAGTTTCAAAATATATTCTCATGCTTATTCGGGAAAGAAGCATTAACGCTTGTTAAGATTCATTAAACAGAATTCAAAATATTATACCAAAAATCCACAACATTAAGCTGTGGATTTTTATTTAGGTAACTATATACTATTTTATACTTATTTTTTCTTGCTTCTTTGATCGGTTCTTATCGCAAAGAAAATGATGAATCAGACTTATTAAGATGAACAAAGTTTTTTAATCTTATTAAAATAGATTTTTAGAAGAATGCTTCATGGCAGCTTTACTGCTTTTCTTAAATATAGCAATCGGATTTAAAAAACTTGCATTAATAAAAAATGATGAGTGTAAAATAGTATATACTTACCTTAAATATCTTTTCTATTACACATTGTTTTATTATTCTGTCTTTTTAGTTTTCAATCACTTTTAGGAAATCTTAAATTGAATATTTCGTTTAATAAGACAACTATGACAGGCAGATTGTTACATTAGCTTTTGATATAAATTTAAAGCTGAAATATCACTCAACAGCCGTTTGCCTATGATATTTTTAAGTAAACCAGGAAGGCCGTTCATAATTTTTTAAACAAAGCTTAATTTTCATTTTATCCCTTTTCTTCCCATGAAATCTATATTTACCGTGAAATCAAATATAATAAAGTGAAGAAAATTTTTACAACCGTTTTATTTTGTGCATCAATTTATTTTTATGCCCAAACCGGTACTGTGTCAGGAAATATTAATGATGATTCTAAAATTGCATTACCCGGAGCCAAAATCTCCCTGACTCCCGGGAATATTTATACTACTTCAGACGAGCACGGGAATTTTGTTTTCCTGAATGTTCCTTCCGGAAGCTATACCATGAAAGTTGATTATCTGGGTTATGGAACAAGTGAATACAATGTACTTGTAGAATCTGATAAAAATACAAGACAGAATATTGTCTTCAACAGAAAGGAAACAAAAATAGAAGAAGTAATTGTTGCCGGAGCTACCTTAAAAAACCAGGCAAGAGCGTTGAATAAGCAAAAAAGCAATGCCAATATCACCAACGTGATCTCAGCCGATCAGATCGGGCGTTTTCCTGATGCTAATATCGGAGACGCTTTGAAACGTGTACCCGGTGTCACAATACAAAATGACCAGGGTGAAGCTAGAAATTTAATTATCAGGGGCCTTGCTCCCAACCTGAATTCCGTGACGTTAAACGGTGACAGGATTCCTTCTGCAGAAGGTGATAACCGGAATGTTCAGATGGATTTGATTCCATCCGATATGATCTCAACGATTGAAGTCAATAAAACATTAACCCCGGATATGGATGCCGATGCTATCGGTGGTTCCGTAAACCTGATCACGAGAGCTTCCCCTAACGGACAAAGAATTTCCGCAACTTTGGCCGGAGGCTACAGTCCGATCCGTGAAAAAGGAAATTATACTGCAGGATTTGTTTATGGAAACCGTTTCCTTGACAAAAAGCTCGGTGCGGTTTTCAGTTTTTCATATAACAATAATAATTTTGGTTCCGACAACATCGAACCTACGTGGAGCCTTGCCGATGATGCCGCTCAAACGGCTTATGTAAGCAAAATGGGAATCCGCTATTACAACGAACACCGCATCCGTCATAGTTTTGATTTGAACATGGATTATGAATTCAATTCTAAAAATAAAATCTATGCATCTGCAATGTACAACTTCAGAAATGATAAGGAAAACCGTTATGCTTTAGGTTATAAAATAGATCCGGTTTACAACGCCGACGAAACTGAAATTACCGGTTGGGAAGGCAGTATCACCCGTCAAAATAAAGGTGGGGATGCCAATAATGATAATACCCGGCTGGAAAAGCAGAAGGTACAGAACTATGCATTGAGAGGTGAACATCTTTTAGGTTCAAAAATAGATCTGGACTGGTCGATGAACTACGCTACAGCAAGCGAGAAAAAGCCTCACGAGCGTCATTTAGAATTTGAAAATGAAGACTTAACTTTTTCTTCCAATCTGAGTGATCCGAGAAGGCCGATGCTTACTCCCGTTTCTGATAACCTGGGGAATTACCAGTTAAGTGATCTTTCGGATGCGAATAGCTTTACTCAGGAAAAGGAATTCGGAGCGAAAGTGAATGTCCGTTTCCCGTTTTCCATTATTGAAAACCAGAAAGGAAGAATCCGTGCCGGTGTGCGTTTACGTTTAAAGGAAAAAGAAAGGAATAATGATTATTACTCCTTTGAACCGGTAAATGATATGGGAAGCCTGCTGTCTGTTCCTACCGTTTATTTTGACGGACACAATTTTCAGCCCGGAAATTATATTCCCGGAACTTTTGCAAGCTCAGCTTATATGGGCGGACTGGATTTATTTAATCCGAATTTATTTACAGGAGAGCTTAAACCGGAAGAATACCTTTCCAGCAATTACAGTGCGAAAGAACAAATTTACGCCGGTTATATTCGCTGGGATCAGGATTTCAGCGACAAACTTTCAATGATTGCCGGAGCGCGTATCGAAACCACAAAAATAGATTATACAGGAAATTATATTATGGATGAAGAAGATTTGGTAGGACAAATCAACAATACCAACTCTTACACCAATATTTTACCGAATTTATCTTTCAAATATGTTCCAATACAGGATCTTGTACTTCGTGCAGCATTTACCACTGCTTTGGCAAGACCTAATTATTACGCATTGGTTCCTTACCTTAGCGTGATTTCAGGAGATGAAGAGATCTCAGCGGGAAATCCTAATCTTAAAGCCACTTATGCCTATAATTTCGATTTTATGGCAGAAAAATATTTTAAATCCGTAGGGATTCTTTCGGGAGGAGTATTTTATAAGAACCTGAAAGATTTCATTTATACATCTTCCAGAAAAAATTACTCAGCTGCAGATTTCAGTACAGATTTCCCGGGCCAGTCGAATCCTATTCCTGCCGGAGAAAACAACTGGAGATTTACCCAGCAACGTAATGGTGATAATGTAGATATTTATGGATTTGAAGTTGCTTTGCAGAGACAGCTTGACTTTATTCCCGGAGCATTCTGGAAAGGCCTTGGAGTGTATGTAAACTATACCTACACCAAATCAAAAGCAAAAGGAATCACCAATGAAGACGGTGAGGAAAGAACTGATGTGGGATTACCGGGTGCTGCGCCACATATGTTCAACGGCTCATTATCATGGGAAAACAAACGTTTTTCAGCCAGGGTTTCTATGAATTATGCATCTTATTACATTGATGAGTTAGGTGGAAATTCTTTTGAAGACCGCTATTACGACAAACAGTTGTTCCTTGATGCCAATGCTTCATATAAGATTACCAGTCAGCTGAGAATTTTTGCAGAGGCCAATAATCTTACCAATCAGCCGTTAAGATACTATCAGGGAATCCAGAGCAGAACTGCCCAGGTAGAATATTACAGGCCAAGATTTACCATGGGGGTGAAGTTTGATTTCTAATGAATGCTGAAAATGAAAAATTTAAATAAGATCGTTGCCATTGCGATTTTACCGTTATTGGTGAATTGCATCGGGCAAAATAATTTAGGAAAGAAAATAAAGCCTGCCGTTATCACCGAACAGGTTACTTACGATACGGATGATCCTGCTATCTGGATCAACCCGGCAGATGCCTCAAAAAGTATTATTATCGGAACGGATAAAGATTCAAACGGTGAATTATATGCGTTTGATTTAAACGGAAAAATCATTAATAAAGTTTCACGATTGCAACGCCCGAATAATGTTGATATCGAATATGGTTTCCCGTTAAACGGAAATAAAACAGATATTGCAGCGGTGACAGAAAGGGAAACCAATAAGGTGAAGCTTTATTCTCTTCCCGACCTGAAGGAAGTTGGTGAGTTTACCGTTTTTGATGGAGAAACCGAGCGTGGACCGATGGGAATTTCAATGTATAAAAATCCTGGTTCCGGTGAAATTTTTGTCATTGCAGGAAGAAAATCAGGACCAAGCGACGGTTATCTGTGGCAATACAAACTGTCGGAAAAAGATGGTAAAATCACTGGCGAAGTAGTCCGTAAGTTTGGAAAATACAGCGGTCTGAAAGAAATTGAAAGTATTGCTGTAGATGATGAGCTGGGATACATCTATTATTCTGATGAGCAATTCGGGGTTCATCAGTATTATGCAGATCCGGCAAAAGGAAATGAAGAAATCCTGGTTTTCGGAAAAGGAGATTTCAAATCTGATGTGGAAGGAATTTCGGTCTATCCTACTTCGGCAACTACAGGATATATTCTGGTTTCCAATCAGCAGAAAGATACTTTCAATGTGTATTTAAGAGAAAACCCAGCCAAAGGAAGGATTGCGGAAATTCCTGTTTCTACACGAGAAAGTGACGGCTCGGAAGTCACCAATGTCAACCTTGGGCCTCAATTCCCCAAAGGAATATTCGTCGCCATGAGCAACGGAAAAGTTTTCCATATTTATGACTGGAGAACTATTGAAGACAGAATAAAAGGAAGCAAATAATAAATAGTAACCTTACTCATAAAAAAATAAAACCACTGTAGTTTACTTACAGTGGTTTTGTTTATCAGTTAAATTTTAATTCGTAAGCTGCGGAATTTCCAAATGCAAAAGCATTGATTTATATTTTTCCAGCTGATTAGTAATTGCATTCAAATCTTTTTTAAAGAAACCGGAATTACTGAAAAGTTCTTCATAATAATTAATACCGTCAAACAGGTTTTCTCTAAATGTTTTCCATTTTTTTAATTGCAGATTGGTAATTTTTCCTGAAAAACCGGCAATCTCTTTTTTCAGATGATCAACGTACATTTTTAATTCATTGATAAACATATGAGGACGGTAATGACCCGGAAGAATATTGGCATTCCCATAAATATGCCGCACCATCTCCGAAAGGGAAACTTCCTTATCAAAAAAAGCCAGATTCGGTCCGGGACAAATAACGACACCCTGTTTTTCACCCTTTATTTCTATTCCCTGTTCCAGATAAGCAGAGTTAACTAAACCAACACATAAGCAGGCTTTGTCTGTGATCTCTGTTTTTTTCTGATGAAATTCTTCGGCTGATATTTCTGCTTTCAGCTGTTCCAATTCTTCAAGCTTAATCTCCTGGTATTTTTTTGAAGCTGTACAGATTCCTTTCGGTGAAAATTCTTTACTCAGAGCCAGAAGTTTTTTCGGACAGGAGCTTCCGTAACGGTTCTTCACTTCTTTTGTCTGCTTAATGATTTCATTGGAAGTACCTTTTACTGTATTGAAGGGAACTCCTAAAGGCGAAATATTGCTTAAGTAGAAATCTTTTTCTTTAGAATTCACAAGAAGCGCTCTGGTTTCACGGTCTACTGAAGTGGCTTCCGGAACCAGTAAAAATGGTGAACCCCACCCTACGCTATTGACGTTATACTGTTTCAACAGAAACTCGTGCTCTTCCGATGTACCGACACCGCCCTGAACGGTAATTTTCATTTCCAAAGGTCGGGAAACGGAATATTTCCCTTTCTGTTCCAGGGCAGCAGTCATTAAAGCATGGGCAGAGCCGATCAGTTCGTTCTTTTTCTGCTTGAATTCTTCCATGATAGGTCCGAGCAGCAAGCCTTCCGTTGCAAAGGTGTGGCCACCACAATTTAACCCTGATTCTATCCTGTATTCGGAAACCCAGAGCCCTTTTTTTGCCAGAAAATTTCCCTGGATCATCGCTGACCGGAAATCACTAACTTTCAGAATAATTTTCTTTTTTAATCTTCCTCTTTCATCCGGAAAGAAATCATCAAACTCTTCAATATAGCTGTACAAACGGGGATTCATGCCTGCAGAAAGCACCATTGAAGATGACAGTTTACTATGGGCAAAACCACGTAAAGAAGCATGGGCATCATTATAAGTTACCGGAAGAGGCTTATTGTTTTTAAAGTTGTCTTTATCTACTTTGGTCATGATATTGACATCTATACTTCCGGGAGCAAGATGGGTTTCAATATAATTTTTAACGGCAGAAGTAAATCCGTCTTTTTGATCAAGAAGATTCTGAAGGCTTTTTTTCAGTTCCGAGGTATTGGGAAACATTCCCAGAAAGTTTTTAAGAGAAGCTTTGTTTTTTGTAATTTCCTCTTTGAATGCACTGAATTTTTCATTAACAATATCATCCATCATATCCAGATAAGCCGTAATTCTTTTAGCACGGTAGTCCTCTGCCTTTGTAGAAATACTTTCGTAATCCAGATTGAACTTTTTGTTATAAAAATTCTTCATTTTTTCTATAATTTCATCATCTATTATAGAAACGACGGAAGAAATTCCGTATTGGGCCACACGGACAGGACTGTCTATCGTGTAAGCCAACCCCATCACAGGGATGTGGAAATTGTGTAAAGGTTTATTGATCATTTTAATTAATAATGTTCCTTTCCAATTCCATCAACTATTCACTGAGGTAAAAATATGGGTTTCTTATGAATTATGCATCAAATAATATATAATTTATCTGAAATATGTTCAAAATCATTCCGTACCCCTATAAAAAACAATCTTTTTAATAAAATCATAACAAAACAGGATTTGATATCAAAAAACAATAATGCAATATTTTGTTAAGGATTCGAAAAAATACTACCCTCAATATGAATAAACTATTAAAAATATTCATAAAACCTTTTAAAATTATTGATTCGTTTATATATTTGCTTTATCAAAACAATAAAATTTGTATAAAAATATATTTTCTGTTTTTCTTTTCATTTTTTTTTCATCCGTTCATTGCCAGAAATATAATACTGAATTTTATAATACTGATAATGGGCTTCCACAAAACAGCATAAAGGATATTATCAAAGATAAATACGGATTTATATGGATGACCACCGAAAATGGTATTGTAAGATATGACGGCACCAATTTCCTGGTTTATAAAAATTTCCCGTTAAACAGTCAGCGTTTCACCTATTTTTATGGTAATGTCGAAAAGGACAGTGTCTTTACAGGAGTAGATTATGGAAATAAGGTAATGATACGTGGAAAATATCCCAAAGTAATCAGAAATCTCAAAAAAATTCAAAATATTATCCGCAAAAATAATATCAATTATTTTTTATATTGTTCTAATTACAATTTCGATACGACTCAGGGCGGAAGCTTTTATATGGATTTCAAAGAAGGGAGATATTATATAAAAGAAAATACTCTAACTTATAAGTCTCATAATTCAGGTGTTGAAGAAAATCTGAAAATTAATCAGGCAGCCAACATCATCCCCAAAATATTCATTCTTAATGAACAGATGTTCTATATAGACAGCAAGGCTAAAAAGGTTAGAAAAATAGAAACCAATAAGATTACAGCTTCTTATGAAATCCCTTTACTTACAGATATAAACAGTAAAATATTTTGGAGCAGGGTGAATAATCAGGTTTTCATCCTGAATAAAAATACTTTTTATACCTGCCTTTATGAAAAAGGGCAACTGAAAATAACCCGGCTCGTTCAAGTGGATCAACTTAAGGAAAGTAATCTGAGAAGCATTTATTATGATCCATTGTACAAAAAACTTTATTTGGGAGGCGGTACAAAAGGGCTTCAAATTATTAGTTTTCCAGATTTTGTTCCTTCTAAAAGAGATTCATTAAAATTTTCGTCAGTTTTTTATTCTACATTACCTTATAGTGACGCTTCGGTCATAACGCCGTCCGGAGAAATCTATAACAGAAATGGATTTTTAGAAACCAGAAACTTCAAAAATTACACTCAATATTTTACAGATTATGATGATAAAGGAAACATTATTGTAAGAAGTGAGAAAGAGCTAAGAGTATATCAAAAAAAATCTTCTTATAAAGATTTTGTATTTGTTTCTACGGAAAAAGGTCTGATCAGAGATTTTCTTTATGATGAAGACCGGTACTATATGCTCACTATAAAATCAAAACCCAATGGCAACACAGAGTTTGACGGGATACTCACCCTATACAAAGACAGATCTTTTGGTACTGTAGAAAAGAAATTCTTCTTTAACAATGAGGCTACCAAATTTATGAAGGTAGATCACGACCATATGCTGGTAGGAACCATAAACGGACTCTATAAAGTATCGATCAGAACCAATACAGTATCCAAATTAAAAACAAGTAACAATTTATCCATCCGCAATATCCTAAGAACCGGAGACGGTAATGTATGGATCACCACGCTCGGAAAAGGATTCTATTTATTAAAAAATGATATTCTGATAAAAATGCCATGGGATATTAATCAAAACCTTTCTTCCGCTCATACAATCCTGGAAGATCAGAAAGGTTTTTTCTGGATACCTTCCAACAATGGTTTGTACAGGATACATAAAGATCAGCTTTTAAAGTATTCTGAAGATAAAAACCATAAGGTACACTACTACCGGTTTTCAAAAGAAGCCGGCTTTAATACGAATGAATTCAATGGTGGCAGCAATATAGTGGGAAATAAATTAGCCAACGGGGAATTCGTTTTGCCTTCTCTTGATGGCCTTGTTTTTTTTGATCCTATGAAAATTAAAGCTTATTATCCTCAGAATATATCTCTGGAAAGGGCTCAAATTGATGATAAGGAACTTTATTTTCATAATACATTACACGCAACCCAGAAATCAAACCGTATAGATATATTTATCGATGTCCCGTATTATGCCAATACGGATAATATTATGATTTATGCCAAGCTGGACGGGGTACCCAATGCTAAATGGGAACTGATCGGAAAAAACAGAAAGTTTTCCACCTTCAATCTCGGTTACGGAAATCATCTGCTTACCATTAAGATGCTTGTTTCAGACAGTGGAAAATTCGTTTATAAAAAAGTAAATATTATTATTCCGCCTTATTTCTACCAGACCTTTTGGTTTAAAATCCTTGTCTTTTTGGGACTTTCTTTCTTGGTTTACTTTGTCGTCAGGCTGAGAATAAGCTTTCTGACCAGAAAAAACCATGAATTGGAAAAAATCATTAGTTTACGAACTAAAAATCTTTCCGATACCGTAGAAAATTTAGAAATAACAAAAATAAAACTCAGGAAAGAAATCGAGCTGCAGAAAAAGCTGATCGGCACTATTACCCATGACATCACAACCCCGGTGAAATTTATTGCATTGATTACAGAAGAAATTCTGGAAAAAAAGGAGTTTGACCAGCAACGTACCGAAAAAATATTTTCATCTATCTACAAATCATCTCAACAGTTGTATAATTTTACAATGACCCTGAAAGAATATGCCGATATCTACTACCACCATCGGTCAGATGAGTCACAACTCTATTCTTTACATAAACTCGTTGAGGAAAAGAAGGTTCTTTTTAACGCCATCGCTGAAAATAATGATACCATAATTGTCAATAATGTTGATAAGAGCATTTATACATGGATCAGTAAAAACATCCTGGCCGCTATTATTCATAACCTTCTGGATAATGCTGTAAAATTTACAAAAAACGGAACCATAATCATTAACAGTGATCGTGAAGAAGGGAATATCATACTGACATTACAGGACACCGGAATAGGAATGAACGAACAGAAAATAGAATATTATACCCAGCTTCAGGACAATATTGAAAATGAGAAGTTGCTATTGCAAAAATATGGCATGGGGCTTCACCTTGTCCTGCAGTTATTACAAATGATAGAAAGCAAAATTATCATCAAAAAAAATCAATTGAGAGGAACCTCTTTTACGCTAATTTTGAAAAATAAGAAAGATGATTAAACATATACTGATAGCCGATGACCATGATGTGGTTTTAGCAGGCACTACCATGATTTTAGAATCCAGAATACCTGATATTATGATCGATCAGGCCCAAGATTATCCGGAGGCCCTGGATAAAATTTCCAGACAGAAATATGATCTGGTGATTCTGGATATCAATATGCCTGAAAGTAAAAATAAGAAAATGATTTCCGAGATCAAAGAAGCCGATCCCGATATAAAAATACTGGTTTTTTCGGCCTATGAAGAGGAAATAGCCATACAGTATATCAAAGAAGGAGCTAACGGGTATATCAATAAGCTGAGTAAAGTTGATGAAATTTCAGAGGCTGTAAAGAAGATGTTTTCTGAAGGCTATTATTATCCTTCCAATATTGCCATCAAGCTGTTGCAGCGCTCTCCCCTGGATTCTATTAAAAGTTTATCCGAGCGGGAATATGAAATTTTCACCCTTATTGCCAAAGGACTCGGAAACCTTGAAATTTCAAATACCCTGAATATCCAGATGCCTACCATCAGCACTTATAAAAAAAGGATTCATAAAAAACTGAAAACAACCAATGTAGCAGACCTTATCAGGCTTTATCAAAACTATATCTCTTAAATTACTAAAATACTATATCTTAAAAAACTGCTTTAAAGAGTACTATTAAAGCAATAGAATTCCAGGACTGAATTTTCAGTCCTGGAATTTTCAATTTATTAATATTTACGAAATATTAATATTAAAAAAATAATTACATACCCTGTTGTTTTTATTCAAAAAACAAATTTTCAGCCCATTTATTTTGTAGAAAATTTTCTACGATCAGCCTTATTTTTTTCTACACATAGTGATATCTTATTGCCTGTTTTTTTTATCTAATTTTACATTATTCCAAAAACATGAGCAAACAAAACAATTACATTGTTTAAAAATTTCTTTAAAAAACTAATAACAAATTTCTAACTCTTATAACCCCACTTTATTTTCATGAAAATCAATCCTGAACAATTTAAATTTTTAAAAATTTCATTCAAAAAAAACAGATTACAATATCACCAAAAATAATATCAAATGCTTAAAAATTTAACAAAACTATGTGCTACAACAGGATTGCTGGTTTCCGGCATTGTCTTTTCGCAGACAGGATCTGTTGGTATTAACACTCCTAACCCCGGTTCTTCATTAGATATTAACGGTTCCCTGGCCGCTAAATATACCCCGGTAAGTACCACTCCCTATGCTTTATCCGAAACTGATTTTCATGTATCCTATAACGGTGCATCCAATGCTGTTTTTAATCTTCCTGCTGCTATAAGCGGTGCTGGAAATTTTAAAGGCCGTATGTATACTATTAAAAACAACACCGGTTTTATCATCACAGTAAATCCTGCCGGGTCAGAAACCATCAACGGGAATACAAGTGTTTCAGTGCCGGCAAATCAGAGTGTACAATTGATCAATACTGGGCTCACCGGAACGGCCAACACATGGGAAGTCATGGCAGCCAATAATAACACTATAAATTCCGTGACAGCAAGCAATGGACTTACCATGGCAGGTACTGATGTAAAACTAGGCGGTACCCTTTCTCAGGCCACCAATATTGCCACAGCCGGAAATAACCTGAGTCTCAATGGAACCGGGAAACTTTTGATAGGTACCAATACTGTTCCTGCAGGAGCAGCCAATTCCAAAATTGTTATTGATAATGGTACAACTAACGGGGCACTGCAGATTAAAGACGGTACCCAACAGCTGGGGTATGTACTGACCAGTGATGCCAATGGTTTAGCTACCTGGTCATCCACTGTTACCACTGCTTTCGCTAATAACTGGACGTCTTATTCGGGTACTTTGGTGAATCCTTTTACCGGAGCTACCGGTGGCGGAAACCTGCCTACAGGAATTTCAGTGACAATCCCGGCAAGAGGCTGGTATTTTTTCCGTAGTGGTATTGCAATTGCCTCTGACTGTAATGATTACACATTTTATATCGCCGGTATCGGGGATGTCTGGAAAAGTTACTGTACTGCCAATACTACCGTTTACATGGCTCCAAGAGATCAAAACCGGGTATTATACTTTGCCACACCGGGAACCTATAACATCCTGGCAATCAAAACAAACTTAGTAGTTCCTTCCAGTTTTAATGCCGGAAATCCTAGTTTTTATTTAGATTTTGTAAAATTCCAGAACTAATATGATATCCGTTTCCTCAAAAAACACGATTCTAAATACATAAAGTTGAAAACTGAACTGCTGCAAACTCCCTCAATCCGGCGGCAGTTCATTGGAATCAGAAATGAATCCTCATTTGATATGCAGCAGCATTTATCCGGTAATTATAAGCTCTTTATATTGAGCATAAAATCGAAAACTAATTTCCATTTTAGTATTATAAATTTCCTTCAGGCAATTTCCGTTATGGAAATTGCCTTTTTTATAAATCGGATATATATTGAAATTCCTTAAAATAATAAAACGCCCAATCATTAATTCAGATCTGGCGTTTTTGTTATTTAAATCAGATAACTCTATATTATTTTACACGTACTGTTTCCGGTTTCTTTTAATGATCGGTTTTTCAAAAGAATGCTTCATAGAAGTTTTACTGCTTTTATACCAATCAGATTTTAAAAGCTTTGCGTTAATAAAAAATGATTGAATGTAAAAATAGTACAGTTAAATTATTGTTTTACTCCGCGGGGTTATTTAGGTTCCCACAGCTCAATCTTATTCCCTTCCATATCGATAATGTGAACAAATTTCCCATAATCATAGGTTTCAATCTCATCCACAATCGTCACCCCTTCTTTTTTAAGCTCTTCTACCAATGCTTCCAAATCTGCAACCCTGTAGTTGATCATAAACTCTTTTGCAGAAGGTTCAAAATACTTTGTGGTTTCAGGAAACGGGCTCCATTGGGTAGCTCCTTCTTTAGCAGGATCATCAGCCTCCCGCCATTCAAAAGTGGCTCCATAATCATTAGTATCTAATCCAAGATGTGTTTTATACCACTCTCTCATTTTGTTCGGGTCTTTGCATTTAAAAAAAACGCCACCGATTCCTGTTACTTTTTTCATTTCCTTTTATTTGTTTAGTTAAATTGAATATAAGATCAGAATCAAAAAGATCTCACAGGGTTAAAATTATAATATTTTTCTATTATTAATCTTCTTTGTATAAAAAATTTCTCAAACTTATTTAAATTATTCATTATATTGTAATTATCTTAATTAACATAAAAAATATCATTAAATACAACAAACACATAAAAAATATTCATAAAAATCCACTGTATTCATAAAAAAAACAAAACTGGACTACTTTGATCATTCGGGAAGAGCTTTTCTTTGCAAAAAGTAATGATTACAGCTTAAATAATATAGACAGAAGTTATTAAAACAATATAAACCAGAGTTTTATTGACCTTTGTACAATATTTTCCACAATGAAACGATTTAGAAAATGAAAACGTTCTTATTTTGGAAATAGGCATGTAAAAAATTCATTAAAAACTAATCTTTAATTTTAAAATATCAATTTATTTCATTAATGCTAAGACCCTGGAAATTAGATTTAAAGATTAATGAGAAATTTTCTCATCTTCCTGTTTATAAACAAATTGCAGAAACGATCATAGAAGCCATCGAATCCGGTGTATTGAAAACCGGAGATGTACTTCCCGGAACAAGAAAACTGGCATCTCTTTTCAATGTTAACAGAAATACGATCATTGAAGCTTACAGCTATCTGGAGAGAGAAAGATGGCTGATATCCAGGCAAAGGGCCGGTACATTTGTCGCCGGCAGACTGGCAAAATCTGAAATAGAAAAATATCCGGTAATTCATTCAAATTCTGAAACCAATAAAATTATTTTTGATCAGGGGCTTCCGGACAGCAGCCACTCACCTATTCTTGACATCATCAGAGAATACAGGCTCATTGCCAAAAAAATCCAGAAACGAAAGCTTCACCTGGATAATGATCCCATGGGATACAAAAAGCTAAGAATCATATTATCCCAGATGCTTAACCAGGAGAGAAGGATGAAAGTAGATGAAGATAATATCTGTATCACCCGTGGCAGCCAGATAGGAATCTTTTTAATCGCGCAATGCCTGCTGAGAGATGATGACTGTATTATTGTTGAACATCCGGGATACAGACCAGCTTGGGATGCGTTCAAATATGCGGAAGCATCTGTTTTATTGGCTGAAGTAGACAAAGACGGAGTTCTTATCTCTGATATAAAAGGATATATTGATATGGGGAAAAAGATAAAAGCAGTTTATATTTCCCCGAATTCACAATTTCCAACGACAACAATCTTAAGTGACTCTAGACGCAGAGAGCTCATCGACCTATCCAATCAGCATGATTTTTTTGTTATTGAAGATGATTACTGCATAGACCTTAATTACAGCGATAAACATCTTTTACCTTTATGCAGTGAAAATAACCTTAGGAATTATATTTATATCGGAACATTCAGCAGATCGATAAGTCCGCTTTTAAAAATAAGCTATCTGGTAAGCAATCATGACCTGGTCAAAAAAATTGTTGCCCTCCGCAAAATCGTTGATATCAGTGGGGATTCTGTGATGGAAATAGCTTTTTACCATTTGATACAAGACGGAACTTTCAGCAGGCATATCAAAAAATATGCTGCCTTTTATAAAGAAAAAAGGGATTTCGTAGATACTCTTTTGGTGAAATATTTTAAAGATAAGATCATCTATACAAAGCCAGAATTAGGCCTCGGTTACTGGATTATCCCTCAAAAACCTATTGATAATTATGATTTGTTTACTAAGGAACTGGATGCAAAAAATATAAAAATAATCAATTTTAATTACTACAAACTGGAAGGCCCCGGCTTTTTTTTAAGTTTCGGGTCTGCCACAGAGAAAAAATTAGAACAGGGAATCAAAATCCTGGCAGATTATTTATAAAAAGAAAAAAATAATTTCCTTATAAACACTGACGGTTATTAATTCTATTTTAAATTGAGCCTAAACTTGCCACCCGATTCATGAATATTTGGTGTATTTCCTCAGCCAACCATAAATGACAGGTTTGGAAATATTATATTCTTTTACAATCTGTACAATACTTTTCTGTCCTGTTATAATTAAATTAATGAGAAGGTCTTTGGTTTCATTTGTATAAAGTTTCTGCCGGACAGAAGTGATTCTTTTCTTCCGTCTGATCACGGTATATTTTGAAACGGCAGATTTAGTTGAATATAATCTAAAACTTTCTGAATAGACTTTAAAAAAATCATATTCCAATAACCGGCACCATTTCAAAAGCACTTTCGTATCAAGAGACCTGCTGCTGTACATTCTATAGATTTCCTGTTCATCAGA
This sequence comes from Chryseobacterium tongliaonense, assembly GCF_041224435.1. Classification (NCBI taxonomy): domain Bacteria; kingdom Pseudomonadati; phylum Bacteroidota; class Flavobacteriia; order Flavobacteriales; family Weeksellaceae; genus Chryseobacterium; species Chryseobacterium tongliaonense. The sequence continues at coordinate 86,792 of NZ_JBGFFD010000002.1, forward strand.
TGAAAAAAAATGACAGATATAATGAAGATCAACATTTGATTGTATAACCTGCTGTTTTATTAAAAACCCTATATGAACATTTCTGATTTCGGAAATCATTATAAAATACTGGTGCTTTTTTGATGGTGAATAAATACTTACAAATAAAAAAACTTTTATTTCTCCGGACCTATTCCAGTTTTAATTTTTTTTACAAACCAGTTCAGCTTTAAACACTGCCGGTGAAAAAACTTAAAAACTGGATGAGATTAAAACACAAACTGTTTGTTATTTTTGAATCAACATTCATATTAAACGGTATAATTATTATGTTTCTTCATCTTTAATCATGTAAAAAAGACTCAGTTCTATGCAGTCTTTACCCCCATGAAATTTTATAAATAGTTTGGTTATTAGTTTGAATTAATTTATGATGATGAAGAATGTTTCGAGAAGAGGCTGTCTCAAATGGGACAGCCTCTATTTTTTTGTGCTATCCTAATCATTCCCGTTCATAAAAAATTAAGAATGGACCTATGTAAGATGAGCAAAGCTTTTTTTAATCTATACAATAAATTTTCAAAAGAATGCTTCATAACAGCTTTACTGCCTTCCTTTGCTTTATATCAAAGCTTTGCGTTAATAAAAAATGGGTGAGTGTAAAATAGCATATAGCTACCAAAATTAAATTTTCAATAAAAGCTTGCAGATTTCAAACAGAAATAAATATCTTTGCAACTAAGATAATTAGTTAATAATTAATTCAATGACTGAAAATAAAATCCAACAATTCAGAACGGCAAGCAGACAATATTCTGATGCATCAATCTTCATGCACGAAGCCATTGCCCGAAAAGCAGGATTATCAGGGGCAGATCACAAGTATTTGGGACTTATCCTGCAACACGAATCTATAACGGCAGGTGAAATCTCAAAGTTAACGGGACTAACCACCGGTGCCGTGACAGGATTAATTGACCGTTTAGAGAAAAAGGAACTTCTTAAGAGACAGTTCATCAAAGAAGACCGGAGGAAAGTAATCATTATCCCCAACGTTGAAAACAGCATGAAACTTTTGAAACCTTTTTTTGATGAATTACAGGAAAAAACTTTGGAATTAATTTCAACTTTTTCAGAAAAAGAACTTGTAGCCATTGAACGGTATTTCGTAGAAGCAACTGCGATCATGAAGGAAACATCCGATAACCTGAACAAAAAAAATAAATAACATGGAAAGTTTAACGGCAAGCTATTTAACCAGGGCAGAAATATCGCTTTGCATCACAACACTGGTCTATTTTTTAATGAACGGAGCACAGATTTTTGAAACTTTTGTTTTTGTTCCGAAATGGGTATCATCACCTCCGGATCATTTTAAACTATTATTGGACGGTAAAGGTATAAGCCTTAAAATCTTCTGGATTGTATTTCATTCGCTTCACGAAATTACTTTCATTCTTGCCATTATATTCTGCTGGAAAATTGATCCCGTAAGAAACTGGCTTTTAATCCTTGTGGCGGTTCACATCGCAGTCAGAGTCTGGACTCTCGCTTTTTTCGCACCGAACATAATAGATTTCCAGAAAATAGCTGAGACACAGATACCTTCAAAAGATTTGATCGCAAGGACTTCCCTTTGGCAAACGCTCAATTATATCAGGGTGGCTGTTTTTATTGCAGTTTCTTTAGGATTTATTCCATTGTGCATTAAATTATTCAGCATGCGTCAGTAAAATACAGATCATAAAGACCTCAATCCAACAAAAGAGATGATACCTTTATGCTTTTAATAATATAGCAAGCCGGCATCAGTTTCTATAGTGTTTATAGTACATTGATGTCAAATAAATACTACAGTAAATATTTTGCTTTACTAATTAATGAAGATAATTTTGAGAAAACTTTGATGCTTAAAATTATGAAGAAAATTTTAGTAATTTCGTGTATGTTGGGGATGAAAATTCTACTATCCCAAGTAGGTATTAATACTTCTATCCCGAATGCAACATTAGATGTAACGGCAAAAACGACTGACGGAAGCAAGCCAGAAGGAATCCTTACCCCGAGACTTACAGGAGACCAGATTAAATCCGCCGACAGCCAATATACCAATTTACAGAGAGGAACATTGATATATGCCACTGCGGCAGTCACTGTTTCCAGTACAAAAACAGCCAATATCACCTCTGCAGGGTATTATTATTTCGATGGAAATATCTGGCAAAGGATCATGAATCAAAATTTAAACATGTATAATTCTGACGGTACACTTGAAGCCAACCGTACGGTAACAATGTCTGATAAAACACTGGCCTTCACCTCTACCGCGACTACCGGAACGAGCCAGTTTCAGGTGGATGGAAATACTTTAAATATTGATGCCGTAAATAACAGAATCGGAGTTGGTGTCGATGCACCTACAACAAAACTACATATTGACAACGGAACGACTCCCGGAGCTATAAGAATTGTGGATGGCACAGAAGGAGACGGAAAAATTCTGGTGTCAGATATGAATGGTGTCGGAACCTGGCGTGAAAGCAGCGGCGCAGCAACAGTTATCACGTCCAATGCAGGTCCCGTTACAAGCCTGCTGCCTGCGGGTACTATGAAATATACGGGCGCCAATGCAACCGTTAGCGTACCGGGATATTACATTATTTCTTCCCGCCTTATAACAGATAAGGTTCCCACAGGATGCGGAGGATTTCTTGCCTACAATTTAAGTCAGAGCCCTACTGCAGCCCTGAATAATGCCTTTCCGGTACAGGATGTGCATGTAACGGGATCTTTTGCCAACGATTTCATTTATACTTCCAATATTGCTTTCTTACAGGCCGGAACTTATTATATGCGGGTACGTACTGCAGCAGGCTGTACCACCAATAACACCAGAGGAGATCTGGCGCAGAACAGCTTTACGCTTACTTTATTAAAATAATCACCCCTTGTATATGCTTAACATTTTATTTCCATTCAGGATGTTCTGAAATGGAATGCAATATGTCATGTACCCAATACCATTTAAGATCATGCAAAAATTAATTTTATTAGTAAGTCTGTTAAGTTTCTCTGGTCTTTTTTCACAAACAGGCTTTAATACTGCCTCTCCAAATTCCACATTGGAAATAGCCTCAAAAACAACTGATGGCAGCAGACCTGAGGGGTTAAATGTTCCACGGCTTACCGGAGATCAGATAAAATCTGCAGACGCACAGTATACCGCAGCTCAGACCGGAATATTATTGTATGCTACTGCAGCTCCAACTACTCCAAGTACAAAAACCATCAATATCACCTCAGAAGGGTATTATTATTTTGATGGAAATATCTGGCAAAAAATAATCAACTGGAATGTAAATATTTATAATTCTGACGGAACCCTTCAGACTAACCGTACGGTAACCATGGCAGACAAAACCCTGAACTTCGTATCTGGTGCGTCTACCGGAACAAGCCACTTTCAAATCGATGGAAACACTTTAAACATTGATGCGGTTAACAACAAAATCGGATTGGGAACTGCAGGTCCCACAACGAGATTAGATATTAACAATGGTACTACTCCCGGGGCAGTCAGAATTGTTGACGGCACCCAGGCTGAAGGAAGAATTATGGTTTCTGACGCCAATGGAACGGGAACCTGGCGTGAAAGTACAGGAGCAGGAGCAAGTGTAGTCATTGATTCAGGTATCGGTGCTGTTACAAGCCTTTTACCGGCCGGTCCTATGAAATACCGGAGCCAGTGCCACTGTAACGATACCGGGATATTATATCATTACAACGCGTCTGATTACAGATAAAAGCCCTGCAGATTGCGGTGGATTTATTGCTTTTAATTTAAGCCAGAGCCCTACAACAGGATTAAATAATGCATTTCCCAATCAGGACAGTCATCTGGCAAGCGGGTATATTGGTTTTGATTTTATTTTCACATCAAATATCGCTTATTTACAGCCTGGAATTTATTATTTGCGGGTACGTATTGCGGGAGGCTGTACAGCCAACACCACCAGGTCTAATTTTGGAGAAAACAGTTTTACCCTGACCCTGTTAAAATAATATCGTCCTTTTCTCTTAAAATGCAAAATAAACACCGCAGGATTTTCTTGCTGTGTTTTATTTTCCGATATTATCATTATTTTAAATTTAATCAACTCATAAAGAAGAAACTTCAGCAAAAAACGAAATAGAAATTGGTATATTTGATGTTGAAAAAGAATACTCCAATACAAACAAAATTCAGGAGTAATAAGCGGAAAACTCAACGCCGAGACAGCTTTCTCAAAAATAAAAAACATCAAAGAAATAAGAGTAAAAATTACCTTATAAACGATCCGGATATGAATAAAAAAATACTGATTGCAGATGATCATTATGTAGTTAGATTGGGAACAGCAATGATTTTAGAAAATCAATTTCCCGATATTTCAATCGATTACGCAGAAAATTATGAGGAGGTAAAAACAAAACTATATACTGATAAATTTGACCTTATCATGCTTGATATCGATATGGAAGGAAGTACTTTTAAGCATATGATTAAAGAATTGAAAATGATTCAGGAAAATATCCGGATTATCATTTTTACTTCTTATAAAGAAAGTGCTGCTGTAGAATACATTCAGGAAGGCGCAGAAGGATATATCAATAAGCTGAGCAGTGAAAAAAATGTGATAAAAGCAGTACAGTCCGTTTTTGAAGACGGGTATTATTATTCTCCTAAACTGGTTAAAGAGCTTACATCCCGGCCACAGAAAAAAGATATTGCAAGTTTATTATCAGAGAGAGAACTCCAGGTCTTCAAGCTGTTGATAGAAGGGAATGGAAATTTAGAAATCTCCAATATTCTCGAAATTCACATGACCACGGCAAGCACCTACAAAAGAAGGGTTTATGCAAAATTAGGTGTGAATAACCTTGTTGATCTTCTGAAAGTTTCCAATAGCGGAAATTATCATTAAAACTTCACAAAACCACACCATCAGTTCCTAAATTATAGCCCATCAGATTTTAGCATCATGAATTCTGAAGATTGATTACCTATGTTTTTCATTAAATGTAATATAAATTTGACATCATCAAGAAAAATCACTATAAACTTGTAATATATTTGCTACATAAAATCCGTTAGCTGCCATTAATGAAATTATATTACATTATTTTCATATTATCTTCAATGTTCCTCCATGCTCAACGTTATACCTCACGATGGTACAGTATGGATGAAGGTCTCCCGCAAAACAGCATAAAAGATATTATAAAAGATAAATACGGGTTTATCTGGCTGTCAACAGATGGCGGCATTCTGAGATATGACGGAGCCGGTTTTTCGCTTCACAACAATTTTAAAATAAGCAATTCCAGTTTTGGAAATTTTCTGGGTACGGAGAATGGAGATATCATTTGTTTTAATAATAATGATGAAAACTGTGTTCTGATATCAGACAGAACGGTAAAAATGTTGCCCTATGGAAAAGTATCCAGAACAGTTTCAATAACCAATAATAAACAATATAAAAGGTATTATAAAAGCAGCTTTTTAAGCCGGTTTTTTCCGGAAACCAACTGTTATTATATAAAAACAAGTTCAGAAACCTATTTTTTTGACAATCATCACGTTATTTATAAAAACGCGAATGGATCAGAAAAAAAAATTCTGTCAGATTTCCCTTCGAAAAGCCTGATGTATGCTTTTGAGCAGAAAAATATTATTTATATCCCCGACCCACGAAACCGGAGAACGATCATATTGAAAAACGGTACTGTATCGTACGACAATAAGCCTTCTCTTTATAATGATCCTGAATCTAAAATATATTGGCATCAAGGGACTAAACAGGTTTTTGTAATCAACGACGGTGATATCTACATCAGTAAAATCAATGCCGGTAAGCCTGCCCTCACCTTCCTGATGCAATATAAAAAAATAGAAAAAGAACTTTTATACTGCATGTTTTATGATGAAGAATCTGATAAGTTTTATTTTGGAAACGTTGTGAAAGGGCTCAATATTGTTAATCTTTCTCAATTCTATATCCCACAAAAAAACATTCCGTTTTCCGGTGAGGTTGTGTATGAAGCTTTGCCTTTTACCTCAAATTCAATTATTTCAAAACAGGGCTTTGAATATTCCAAAGACAAAGTCAGTAAAATATATTCTGCTGATTTTAATTATGATAAACGGTATCTTCTCTACGACAATTCAAATAACCTTTTATACGTTGAGTTTAACAAGCTGCACAGAAGATACAGGGCTTCACACTATCAGAAGCATGATTCTATAAGTTTCCCGAACAGAAACGTTGAAGGATTATTTAAAATTAACAATCGCATTGTCATCAACATGGCAGACCGAAAATATGAATATTATAATCTGTATTGGTTTACCAGTGATGCCTTCAGAGAAGCAAGAAATATTTTCAGGTGTAAGGATAACATCAACTTTATAAAAGAATATAATCATGATTTGATATATATCGGAACGAGCAACGGGATCTATCTCCTGTCTCTTTCCCGGAATAAAATTCTGAAGCACCTGGCCAAAGACCTGCCGATAAAGGAAATTCAGCGGACAAAAGATGGAAATTACTGGTTTACCACTCACAATAAAGGATTTTATCTCCTGAAAAATGATAAAATAATCAGGATGCCGGATGATAAGGATGGCTATATTTCCGGCGCACACCATATACTGGAGGACCGCAACGGAGTTTTCTGGATCTCTTCCAATAACGGTTTATTCAAGGTTCCTGAAAAAATGCTTTTGAATTATGCCCGGAATAAAAACGCCAAAGTGATCTATTACAGGTATACCAAAGAAGACGGCTTCTTGAATAACGAATTCAACGGCAGCTCCAATCCAAGCGGTACCATTCTGGAAAACGGAGAATTTGTATTTCCTTCAATGGAAGGTTTTGTGTTTTTTAAACCAGATGGCATTAAAACCCATTATCCTGAAGGCAATCAATTACACATTGAAAAGGCCAGGATTGGAAAAAAAATGATCTATTTCAAAGATAACCTTAAGCTGGAAAGTGATTATAAAACTGCTGAGATTTTCATTGATATCCCCTACTTTCATAATATCGAGAATATTTACATCGAAAGCCTGTTGGAAAATAGCAGCAATAATAAATGGGAAGAAGTAAAAAAGGACAGAAAATATATTTTAAGCAATATTGCTCCCGGAAAATATAACCTGATCATCAGATTTCTGACATCTGAAAACGGAAAGTTTGCCTATAAAAAAATCCGGATAGAGATAAAGCCGTTTTTTTATCAGACCATGTGGTTTAAAATTCTGATCGGGCTGTCAGGAATAATTCTGGTTGTCATCATTGTACAGATCCGGACAAACTTCATCAGAATTATCAATAAAAAATTAAAACACAACCTTTACAGCAGGAATCAGGAGCTTAAAGAGACGACAGATACACTCGAAATGACAAGAAATAAGCTGAAAAATGAATCTGAATACCAGCAGAAAATAATGGAAAGCATCAGCCACGATATCACAACTCCGGTGAAATTTATTGCCCTGCTTTCCCAGAAACTCAGCGAAGCAGACGATCCCCTGGCCCAGAAAAAATATTTTGACGGTATTTATAAGACATCTGAACAGTTATTTAAGTTTACATTAGGACTGAAAGAATATACCGAATTGTATAAAGAGGAAAATACTTCAGAAGAAAAAGAATATTCATTATTTGAGGTAATAGAAGATAAAAAACTTCTTTTTGAAGAAATGGCATCTGAAAATAATACCACAATAGCCAACCTCTGTGACCCCGGCTTAAAAATAAAAACCAATAAAAATATACTTTCCACCATTCTGCATAATCTGATCGACAATGCCGTAAAAAATACCACAAAGGGGGAAATATCGATAGAAGCCACCACTAAAAATGAAATGTTGGAAATCACCATATCCGATACCGGAAAAGGAATGTCTCAAACCCAGATAGCCTATTATTCGCAGGTTTTTGAAAGAATGGAATCTGAAAATTTTGTATATAAAAATTATGGTCTGGGATTACATATGGTGATCCAGCTGAGTAAAAAACTCAATGCAAAAATAAGCTTCCATGAAAATACATTAAAAGGAACCGTCGTAAAAATTATTCTAAAGGTCGATTAATCATGAAGAAAAATCAGGGTTATAAGATCCGGTTATACAAGCAAAAAACATCAGACCTGGGATCTGATGTGAAATGATGGGAGTAATGGGGAACATACGCACCATCGTGTTTTTAGAATCGCGCATATTGATCTTTTTTTAAGCTTCAGAAATAGTCTTCTGTATTCAAACAGATCAATCAAAAAACAATAGTCATGATGAGGTTGCTACTGTTTTCCGGAATGATAATTCCTCTGAATAAAAGTCCCAATACACACTTGGGCAAAAGTATTTAATAATCTTAAATTTCCCATAATCAGGTCTGTACTAAAAAAATGATACGCATGTCATAATTTTCGTACAATAAGGTCATTATTTTTCAGTACAGGGTTTATTTTTCAGGCAGGATATGACCAATAAAAATAAGGGACAGAGAAGGCTTTCTAATGGTTATTATTTGTAATTTGGTACGATCTAAGCCAGACTATGAAACCATTTTTGATTCTTTTTCTCACATTATCAATAGCCATTTATGCCCAGACACCTCCTGAACCATATGGTCCGCTCCCTTCAAAAAGACAGCTCGCTTGGCATGATCTTGAAGTCTATGGCTTAATTCATTTTACACCTACAACATTTGAGAACAAGGAATGGGGTTTTGGTGATGCTGATCCGAAAACATTCAATCCTACAGATTTTAATGCAGACCAGATTATCAAAGCAGCAAAAGCTGGTGGTTTAAAAGGAATTATCCTCGTTGCCAAGCACCACGATGGTTTTGCGTTGTGGCCGACAAAAACAACAGAATACAATATCAGTAAAAGTCCGTTCAGGGCAGGAAAAGGAGATCTGGTAAAAGAAATCGAACAGGCTGCACACAAAAACGGTTTAAAATTTGGCGTTTACTGTTCTCCCTGGGACAGAAACAATGCCCTTTATGGAACCGATCAATATCTGGCTGTTTACCAGGCTCAGCTAAAAGAACTGTATACTGATTATGGTGAACTGTTTATGAGCTGGCATGACGGGGCCAATGGTGGTGATGGCTATTATGGAGGAGCAAAAGAAAAACGTTCGATAGATAACACAACCTATTACGACTGGAATAATACCTGGGCCATTACCCGCAAAATGCAGCCAATGGCGAATATCTTCAGTGATATTGGCCCGGATATACGCTGGGTTGGCAATGAAGACGGGCATGCAGCACCAACTTCATGGGCAACTTTTACCCCTATGGCTCCGGATGGAAAAAACGCAGCAGTTCCCGGTCAGGCAAATTACCCGCAAAGTCCCGAAGGAATCAGGAACGGTAAATTCTGGATGCCTGCCGAATGTGATGTCCCTTTAAGAAACGGATGGTTTTATCATGCCAATGAAAAGCCCAAAACTCCGGAAGCATTATTCGACCTGTATCTAAAAAGTGTTGGCCGGGGCGCAGGTTTAGACCTTGGCTTAGCGCCTGATACCCGTGGCCTGCTTCATGAAGATGATATAGCTGCACTGAAACGTTTCGGTGATATGGTTAAACATACGTTCCAAAATAACCTGGCCCAAAAAGCAAAAATTACCGCAAGCAACAGTCGGGGCAAAAAATATGATGTTTCAAGGTTGGTTGACAGCAATAAAGAGAGCTACTGGGCTACAGCAGACGATATTCATCAGGCAAGCTTAGAAATCGATTTAAAAACAGCTGAAACTTTCGATATCATCAGTTTACAGGAATACATTGCTTTGGGTCAGCGAATAGAAGCTTATTCCGTTGAGGTATTTGAAAACAATGCATGGAAAAAAGTTTACGACGGTACCAGCATCGGTGCCAAACGGTTAATTAAACTGGAAAGCCCGGTTACTTCAGATAAAATAAAGATAAACATCACGAAATCTCCTGTTTGCATTACTTTGAGTGAGATCGGGATTTACAGAACGGCGAATTGATGATCATAACATCAGCATTTTACATCTAAAACCGTTTAATATCTGAATCGGGATATTTTATTTATAGCCCTTTACATCACTTTCTGATGAGCGTTCGTCTTTAATTTTGCCCAGTGCCGAATTCCCCATCTTGTCATAAGATAGGATAATTAATTCATAGCCGGGACCGATTCCTCTTTTTCATAATTCCTGCAAATTATTTCATTTCAAACTCTGGCAAAAATTAATGATTATTAATGTAGAAACCCGATTTTATGACCATTTAAACTTAAAAAAAGTATAATTTTGCAGAAATATGAAAAATTACTTTAAATAATGGTACAACTCCCTTAAATCTATATTCTTTAAAGCCATAATTTGAACATCATCTTTTAGTTTAATAACAACGTCATCTGAGAGACTCAAGTATTCTCAGATCAATTTTAATTGCTTAACCATAACTAACCATTTAAAGAGCTACAATCTTTAAAAGGCCCTGCTATATTATAATAACTGAAAATATTTCTAAAATACAATCATATGAAAAAACTCTTTTTTATTTTAACTCTTTTATCCTGCCTGTTGGTATATGCCCAGGATTTAACTGCTTATAATAAATTATATAACAAGACCTATTTAGAAACAGCCAATAAAGATTTCAAAAAAGCACTGTATATTGCTGATTCTTTATATAAGGTTTCTGAAACGCCGACCCTTCAGGCAAAAAGTTTAATGCTTTCTGCTAACCTTTACAGAGATGCGAAAGATTTTAAGAAAGCATTATTGTACGCCGAAAAAGCGGAAACAATTATTGAGAAAACGGATAATTTAAACTGGCAGGCACGGATCTCTCTCTTTTTAGCCGGCCAGTATCGTGGTGTTGAACTCTACAGCCAGTCAAAAAAATATGCGCAAAAAACACTCGAAACAGGTAAAATGATTAAGGATACGTTAATAGCACATAAAATCCAGGGATTAATTCTGCAAGAAATGGCTTATTACGAAATGGATCAAAAAAATTACAAGAAATCCAATCAGTATATTCAACAATCTCAGCTTCATTTCAATAATATTACAAAAGAAAAAGATTTTTTTACTGCTGATAACGAACAGATGCTTGGTTCCAATTATTACAATCTGAAAAATATTAAAGCTTCTTTATTTCATTATAAGAAGGCTTTAAATTTAGTTAAAAATGTTCCCGAAAATGAAACTACAGGATATATTTACAATGGCCTGGCTGATGTATACTTAGAAAAAAATGACGCGTTAAAAGCCAAAGAATATCTGGACCTCGCCAAGAAAGTATCTGAAAAAACAGAGAACCTGGAACTTAAGAAGGAAGTTTATGATACAGAAAAGAAATATTATTTACAGACTGAAAATATTGAAAAATTAAAAGTCATAGACCAGAGAAAAGATACATTAGAGAAAAAAATAGCATCAAAGACCCGCCAGTTTATCGATGAATCCTATACCAATCTTGATAAGAAAATAGTAAAGACAGAGAACAAAAGCATTCAGAAAAACTATCTTATTGTATTTGTCCTGGTTCTTCTCATTATTATACTGATCCTTTATATACGTTCTAAAATACAACAAAAAGAGAATATTGAGAAGTTCAGGCAGATATTAGAAAAAGCCAATGAAAAGCCTAAAACTGAAAATATCATTAGCTTAAGCGCAGATATCGTACCGGTACCTCAGATAGAAAGCAGCGCTCCGCTCGTAATGATGACCTCTGAGACCGAACAAAAACTTCTTGCAAGGCTGAAAAAGTTTGAAAAATCCAATCTTTTCAATAATAAGAATATCTCTCTCCCCTATCTTGCCGGCCATTTTGAAACCAATACCAAATACCTTTCCTATGTAATCAATACTCATAAAAAGAAAGATTTCAACAATTACATCAATGAATTGAGGATTAATTACATCATAGAAAAGCTTAAAAATGATTCTCAGTACAGAAACTATAAAATGGCATCTCTCGCTGATGAAGTAGGGTTTTCTTCACACAGCAAATTCACCAAAGTATTTAAAAAAGAAACCTCTTTATCTCCTTCTTTATTTATAAAATACCTGCAGGAAGAAATTGCAGAAACAAAAAGAATAAGAGTCTAAAAAGCAATCGATTACACACCTTATATACCTTGTTTTTTTCCCGAAAAAGACAAGGTATTATCTTTTTATCCGGCAATAGGAGCGCTACTTTTGTCAGGCTTTTAGCAATCAACGCTCAGGAAATTTTTAACCCATGAATACATGTTATTGCTAACCGAATCCTCCAAACATTTTACAATAAAACGTTTAGAATATTACAAAATGAAAAAAATTCTATTGCCTTTATTAATTCCTTATGGGATTTTCGCCCAAGTTGGTATTAATACTTCTACTCCTTCAGCAACCTTTGATATAACGGCAAAAAATTCTACAGGAACAAGCACGGCAACAGACGGTATATTGATTCCGAGAATTGACCGGCAAAGAGCCCAAAGCATGACCGGAGTTACCGCTTCTACACTTATTTATGTTGATAGCGTAGCCACCGGAACACCAACAGGAACTGCAGTCAATATCGATAACACCGGCTTTTATTTTTTTGACGGAACCGCATGGGTGAAACTGAATTCCAATATTTATAATTCCGACGGAATCCTTACAGAAAACAGAACGGTCACACAGGCTGGTAATACACTGACCTTCAACGGAACATCTCCTAATTCTTTTTCAGTAGCCGGATCTACATTTTCCGTAGATGCAGCCAATAACAGAGTGGGAATAGGAACCAGCACTCCTACAGCAAAAATAGAAGTAGCATCGGGAGTAGCGGGAAGTTCGGGATTAAAATTTACCGATATCAATAATAATACTGCTCCTACATCCAATACTTCACCCCTTGGGATTGATGCCAATGGAAATGTTGTGGTACAAAGCTCGGTAACTACATCATTCAGGTCATTTAACATCAATGCGACTACCCCTGCCAGTTCTGCTGTTGCCATAGGCTCTTTAGAGTTCAGATACCCTGCTACCACCTGCACAAATGTAGCTTCTTATATCCAGGTAAGAACAACGACAGGAACTAATAATACAGGTATTATTCATGGAATTTACAGGACGGCACAGAATGGTTCTGCATTCATCGATAGCGTTCCTTTAACGATAACTCCTACGTTTGCCAATATAGGAGCAGGCATTCCGGGTAATCCCAATCCTGCCATGATTCCCGTTAACTGTACACAAGACGGCCACGCACAGTTTACTTTCTTTTCTTATGTAGATAAAACTTTCTATAGGGTAAGTTTTCACATAGCAGACGGAGACGGACTTGGCTTTGGGGCATTGGGGTATATTTTTATAGAACTTCAAAGATAATTCCCATCTCATTTATCTGATAACACAACTGTCTATTATAATTGCCGGTAAAACCAAAACTTTCATTTATGCCCGAAAATGGTTTATCCTCATTAAACTTTTTAATGAATTTACGATTCCGGAAACACAATGATTTTTAACCATGCAGAAATTCCCTCGATTCTGTCTGCAGGTTATTCCACATGGCTGGAGCATTCCGGCCATGTTTATAAGAAGCTTAACAAACACAAAAATGACCAAAATCAGTAAGCGGACTCAGTGAAAACCCTATCACAATTTCTTCCCGTTTCCATTTGTTTTAAGAATGAATCTTTAAAAATATAAAACAATGAACAGAATTAATTTATTATCATGCCTTTTGTTGGCTCAATTGTTTTTTTCCCAGGTAGGCATTAATACAAGTTCTTCAAAAGCAACTCTGGATGTAACAGCAAAAACTACTGATGGAAGCAGGCCGGAAGGGCTTATTGCACCCAGGCTTACAGGAGATCAGATCAAAGCCGGTGATGCGCAGTATATGGCAGACCAGAAAGGAAGTATTATCTACGCTACTTCTGCAGTAGGAACAGCATCCGCAAAAACAATCAACATTACAACGGAAGGGTATTATTTTTTTGACGGAAATGTCTGGCAAAAAATAAACAACGGAACACCGGACATCAATATTTATAAAGATGACGGAACACTTACATCGGACAGAACAGTAACAATGGCTGACAAAAATCTTTCTTTTACCTCTTCTGCCACTACCGGAACCAGCCATTTTCAGATCGATAACACCACACTGAATGTAGATGCTGTGAATAACAGAGTGGGTTTAGGTACCGCAGCTCCCGCTACAAGATTAGATATCAACAACGGAACAACTCCGGGGGCAATTAAAATTGCAGATGGAACTCAGGCTGAAGGAAGGGTTTTAGTTTCTGATGCCAATGGTACAGGTACTTGGCGTGACACTACCGGTTCTGCCCTTATCGTTAACTCAACAACGGGTACTAATGTTAATATTTTGGGTACGATGACCTATACGGGGGCAAATGCTGTTGTTACGGTTCCCGGATATTATATTGTTTCACCACGCCTCATCACCAACAAAAGCCCGGTGGGTTGCGGAGCTTTTATTGCCTACAATCTAAGCAAAAGTGCAACAGCCTATGTAAGCCCTGCATTTCCTTCACAGGACATCCACATGGCTACAGGAACCGGAAGCTTTGACTTTATTTATACTTCAAATATAGCCTACCTGACAGCCGGAACTTATTATATGCAGGTAAGATGCGCTGCCGGCTGTACTACTAATACATCAAGGAATACTTTTGCAGAAAATAGTTTCACCCTGACTTTATTAAAATAACAGATAATTTTTATCTTAAACAAGGTTCGTATAATTTTTCTTAGTAGGGTATCTCCTGTGTTTGCAAAGTCAAATGCAGGAGATTTTATTAATGACTTTTATTTGTAAAAGGTCATCTGTTTAAATTACAATATAACAATCCGGGTTTATAAACCTGTATTACAAACTGTCATAAAGGTTTATGAACAGGAGACTGATTGCATAAAAAATAAATGAAAATTTTTCATAAAAGTTTTGAAATTTTAGAATAAAAATTTAGATTTGCAATACACGGGTAAGGGATTTAATCTTATAAATTATAGATATATTTTAATTAATTACTCCGAATCCTATTTATCAGAAAATGAAACACAAATTACTATCAGTCTTACTTATTTTAAGCTTTTTCTTTTCATCTGCACAGAATAATCTGGCCAAATTAGAAGTCAGGTATAATATGAAATTCATTCCGGATAGTACAAATAAAAATAATGCCTCCTATGCAGAAGTTACATTATTATGTAATGAAAATGAGTCACTTTATTTTAGCCGTGATGCTAAAAAATATTATGATTATCTCTATCAGAAATCAAAAGAAATGGTTGGCGGGAAAATTAACTTAGGAACTCTTCCGGCCTATCCAAAAGTGAGAGGTAACGTCTATAAAAGCGGGAATATTATTACTTCTACCCTACCCGTAAGTAAATACAATTATTCATTTGAAGAGCCGCAGCTTAAATGGGAATTATTAAATGAAACCAAGACCATTGACGGAATGAAATGTAATCTGGCCAAAACTGTAACTGATACAGGAGATACATTCTTTGCATGGTATACTCAACAATATTTATTTTCGGAAGGTCCATTCAGGTTTAAAGGCCTTCCCGGCTTAATAATAAAGCTTTACAACAAAAATAATACGGTAACAATTGATGCTGTAGAAATTAAAAAATCTTCAGAAATAATAGAGCCTCTTTCTTTAGGCAGCGTTATCAAATTAAAATCTAAAGATGAATTTCTAAAAGCCCGAAAAACATATTACGAGAATCCTAATATTAATACTTTCGGCGACAACATCATCATTACAGATGATCGGGGTACTGATTATACCAAAAGAAGAAAAGAACAGCTGTCTTCGCAAAACGTATTTCTTGATTAGTCTTCATTAATAAAAACTTTTAATTATATAAATTTTTAACTATGAAAAAATTATTTCTATTAGGAGCATTGACATTTGCTTCACTGGCATTCGCAGGCACAACTGAAACAAAAACAGAATCTTATGCTAAATTTGAGCAATCTATGAACGTTCAGAATTTATCTGTAAAAATGCTGTTAAAAAACTGGTATGTTGTTGAGTTTGATTTACCTTGTGGTGGTGGTCATATGACTGTTACTTTCTCAAGTGAATATGCTGATGGAAGCCAGGCTTTTATTGATGACTTAGCAAATGCTGTTAACAGTGGTGCTTCTCAAGGTTGCCAATATAAAGATCAATTTGGCTTATAAAAAACGAAAAAACGTCCTCAATTGAGGACGTTTTTGTTGTTGATGACAGATTAAATTAAAGGGAATTCAATTGGATTCTCTTTTTAGTTTATATTTAACTATTGATATATTATTATCTATAGAAAATCAGATAAATTATAATGTGATACATCAAAGAAATAAATGCTCCTATTTTTGTTGACAAAAAATTTTATATAACCATATGAACAGATATTTAAAAACTGTATGTGTATTTTCTTTTATTCTGATGATTTCAAATTATTTAAATGCACAGAATAAAAGCTCAGACAATTTGAAAGTCGACAGTGTGACCTTTTTTGAAACAAGAGCTATACTCAATCAAATACCAACCCATGATTTTCAGAAATTGATTTATAAACACAACGGAAAAGAATTACCCTACAGGCTTCTGCTTCCCAAAAAGTATAATGCAGCAGAAAAATATCCTGTGGTTATTACTTTTCATAATTCCACAAGGATAGGAAATGATAATGAAAAACAGCTGGAACCTTTATCAAGAATCTGGCTCAGAGAAGAAATTTACAGCCAATACAATTGTTTTGTCATTGCCCCGCAATTTAATGAACGCTCTTCAAATTATTTTAAAAATGAAAATGGAGTTTTGGAATCAAAACCCGGCAATGATGTCCAATTAGTCCTGGAATTACTTAAAGAGATCGAAACTCAATATAATATTGACCAGTCAAGGATCTATTTAGTCGGGTATTCAATGGGGGCATCTACAGCTCAAAACCTTATGGCTTTAGCTCCGCAAAAATTTGCAGCAATGGTTTCTATCGCCGCAGTACCCGATTTTTCAAATCTGTCAGCATGGAAAAACAAAAGCATATTACTAATTCACGGACAAAACGATACTGAAAACCCCTATACCGGAAGCTCAGAATTATATGCAAAGCTGTCGGGTAATAAGAAGTTAACTTTTAAAACCTACACTCAACTTGATCACAATAATATCACCATCCCACTCCTTCTAAATGGTGAAATCCCCAAATGGCTTTTTAAGCAGCACCAATAAAGCCTTAACCAGGAAAAATATATGCCCGTTAATATCATTATCTAAATTAAATACAATTTGTCTTATGGATGCTAAAAAATTTGCTGAACTCTGGATCAATTCATGGAACTCTCATAATCTCGACGATATATTAAACCATTATGCCGATGATATAGAAATCACGACGCCTATGATAAAAATCGCTTTAGGTTCCGGAGAAGGCTCTCTTAAAGGGAAAGAAGCTGTTGGCGATTATTGGAGGAAGGCTCTCGATAAAATCCCCGATCTGCATTTTGAGCTTTATGAAGTTACGCAAGGTATCCATTCAGTTGTCCTGTATTATAAATCTGTGATGGATAAAAATGCCATTGAAGTCATGTTTTTTAATGCGGAAGGGAAAGTTCAAAGGATGTATGCATATTATACAGAGTAAACATCAATCCTGTTCAGGAACCTGCATCATTACCATTATTAATGGAGCCCGTTAAGGCTCCATGTAAACCGATGTCGGCTTATTAATTTTCTTTTGTCTGATAAACTGATAAACAGAACCTCCGATAAAAAGAACAAAAAGAATCAGAAGTGTTTTACCGATGACCGGATCACTGATATCTTTAGCCAAAGAATGCCCTATCGGAACACGTGTAAACGTTTCATTGACAGTCGGTACCAGTGACAGAAAAAAGCTGAAAGACAGTAAAAAATTCTCAAAATACCGTGCTTTTATGTTTCCTTTCTTCCTTGAATAAAGAAAATAAGCCACGGATACCAAAAGAATGATAAACAGGGAAAAAATATGCCCCGGATTAAAACCTCCGTGTTTTGAAATGCCCAATGCTGTTACCGAAGTAACCATCGTTCCGTAAAAATATACTTTTCCCGATAATACGCTCAAATTGATTTTACCGTATTTGATAAATCCTGTTAATGCACCTGCAAGTGCAGCAATGCCGATAAGGGTGTGAAAAATTCCTAAAACTGATAGTCCCATCTTTATGATATTTTTAATTAAATTATTCTGTTACAAAAAATATTGATGCCCGAGAGCCTATGAACCTTATTAAGATTTGAATCTTCTGAAGGAACAGTGCAAAATTGCAACAGAAAGAAGGGAATAACTTTGTGAATCAGTTCAATTATTTGGTATTTTGGTCCATAAAGAAGACCTTAAAATTAAGGTCAGTAATTTTTAAAATATGGGAATAAAGAACCTGTTATTTCTTTTTCAGGCTCTGACGATAGTCTCTGGGCGTAAGATGGTATTTGTCGCTGAAGCTCCTGGTAAAATTCGCAAGATCGTTGAATCCGCAATTAAATGCAATTTCAGTAATACGCTGGTCAGAAACCAGGAGCAGTTCGGCCGCTTTTTCAAGCTTTTTATTTTTAATATAATTGGCAGGTGTATCATTATATAGCTTTGCAAACTCTCTTTTGAATGAAGACAGACTTAAATTATTTTGCTCTGCCAGCTGCTCAATCGTTAGTTGTGAAAAAAGATTGGCTTCAATAATCTGCTTAAAAGTATAAGTCACCGGAGAAAAAAGCTGCGACAATATGAGCTGCACCGCTTCCGCATTTTGTGTCTGGGACAGCAACAGGATAATTTCCTTGAGTTTAAGGACCAGGATATCTTCATTGACCAGTGACGGATTTTCAAAGTAAAACAATAATCCTTCAATGTATTTCTGAATCAGAAAATCGTTGTTTATTTTTTCATTTGATTTATTTGAAATTACATTCCTGGGTGTCTGAAGCAATAATGGCAATTCCCTGTCATAAATTTTCTTCAGTATATCCGGATAGAAGGTAACAATTACGATCTCACATTTACTTTCCGGATCTGAATTGTGTATATGTTTTCCGGAACTGATACAATTCAGCAATAAAGAATAATCCGCAGGGATATTGATCTCCTTATGATCTCCTTTATATTGGAACTCACCTTGTAAAACGTATAGAAAACAGGCCTGCTCAGTAACAGGAAAATCAAACCTGAATGGTGGCGCTAATGCAATCTTTTGCATGAATGTCTTCCCAAACAGGTCGTATTTTTTATAATCGTTTACCATGATCCCGGGACTAATTGATGATTTTGCCTTCGTTGTTCTCTAATTTTTCACGGAATTTCTGGAGCTCTTCGGGGCTTGGTTTAACCCAATCTTCTGCTTCTCCAATGATTTTTAATGGTGCTTCCGAGCGATAGGAACGGGTTGGATTCCCCGGAAATTTTTTATCTGTCAGGTTCGGGTCATTTTCATAATTCCCTGTCGGCTCAACAATATATACGCGCTCACGTCCGTCCCCTTTTGCCAATGCAGCGGCAAGCCCTGCCCCGTTAACCAGGGCTGTGAAATAAATATGATTCATTTTGAATTCATCCTTATAATTAGAATGACCGCCTGCCATCAGTAAATCACCAACCTTCAAATCTGCTTTCGTGCCATGATAAAAAGGGCCTTTGTCTGAAGGGTTTCCTTTAAACAGCATCGCCAGTTCAGAATTTTCTTTTGACTTTTCTGTGTCACCTAAATCTTCATAGCATCTGGCAATATTTGAATAAAGGGAAGGCAGGGCACTTTTAACGGTATCATCATTTATTTTTAAAGCGTATTCTAAAGCTGTTTCCAGCCATCTTAACTGGTCAGAGACTGTTTTCTGATGCCGGGATATGTAATGAGCCGAAAGAAATTTTTCGAGATCATTGGCTGCCTCGTTCCAGCCTTGCATAAATAGCTTGATTGCTTCGTCAGGTTTGCCGTTTTCTTCCATGCCCATACCTTGAAGACAGAGTTTAACAACATTGTTGAATGGTGAAAATTCCATGTTCTGATTATTTTTCTGAATAAATTTGTTCTTTGATGATTAGAGTTACAATATATGTTAACCCGTTTTATGTATTGCAATTTACATAAATACTCCAAAATTACAGAGATTCTTCAGAACCTGAACAATCTAAGAATTAAATTTCCACATCACCCATTACAACCTCTCCTTCACGCTTGTAAGTGGCTATAATAACTCCTTTGGATGTCACCTGGTTCTCTGTTAATTTAAATGCTGCCGGAATTACATTATTATCAAACAGTTTTTTTCCTTCACCTAAAATCAGCGGGTAAATTTTGAGCTTAAGCTCGTCTACCAGATCATGTTTAAGTAACATCTGAATAAGCTTACTGCTTCCCCAAACCTGAATATCTGCACCTTCGGAATTCTTAAGTTTTACAATATCTTCAGGATTTTTCAGGAAAACGGTATTTTTCCAGTCTGACTGTTCCAGGGTTTGTGACAGGACGTATTTGGTGCCGTCATTGATACCCGGCCAGAAATCAGCATGGTGAGGCCAGTAGGATGAAAAAATATCAAAGGTTTTTCTACCCAAAAGATAATCTGCCGGTTTCATCTCTTCCTGCATGATCTGCCCAAAAAGCTCATCACCGTAAGATGCAGTCCAGCCTCCATATTTAAAATCTCCGGATGTGTCTTCTTCAGGTCCGCCGGGTGCCTGCATAACCCCATCCAAGGTAATCATTGATAAAACAGTTATTTTTCTCATTTTATTTATTTTTTGAAATTAAAAGTTATCATTCGTTCAATTTTGGTGACTATATAATTCATTATTTTTCATTAACGCAAAGCTTTTAAAATTCAACTCCTATATTTTAAGAAAAACAAAGAAAAGCAGCAAAGCTGCTGTGAAGGATTCTTTTTGAAAATTTATTTATAGATATTAAAACTTTGCTCATCTCAAATAGATCGGACTATCATTTTCTTTGCATATATAAGCCGATCATTGAAAGAACCAAAAACAAATAAGTGTAAAATAGTATATAGTCAACTTAATTTTAATATGTATCGGATAAAATTACTTTAAAAAACCGTTCAAGTAGCCTAAAATTGTTGAGGTTTGCATCATCAGGCTGACATGTCCTTGTCCGGGAACAATAGCCAGTTGAGATTTCGGCATAGCACCCAAATCGGCAGAAACGCCACCGCCCAATAATTTATATGTTTTCATCAGCTCAACTTTATCCAGTCCGTCATTGTCACCGGAAATGATTAATACGGGCGCAGATATTTTAGCAATATTAGAATCACCCAGATCATACGGCACTCCGGCGGAAGCTATCATCTGCTCCAGGAATTTGGCCCATTTTGTTTTATCAGGAGCTACTGCATCGTACGCGGTTTTCAGGGGAGTATTTGTGAAAAATTCCGGTTTCATTCCTTTAAAACCATTATTGACTTCAGGTATCCAGCCACTGCTTTTATAGGTTGCAGAGATGATCACTAAATTCTTTAATCTTTTTGGGCTTTGTATCGCAAACTGGTAAGCTATGGCACCACCAAAACTATATCCTACTACATCAGCACTTTCAATTTTCAGGTAATCCATTACTTTTTCTACATCACTTGCTAAAGTTGCCTGTGATAATTTTCTGTCAGAAAACGGTGTATGGCCATGTCCCTGTAATTCAACAGCAATTACTTTTCTTGTTTTTGACAACTCAGGAATTAACTGTCCCCAGTTCATATCAATGGTCATAAAAGCACCATGCAGCAAAACGATAGGCCTTCCTTCGCCGTATACTTCATAATAAACTTTGATGCCATTTACAGGTGCATAGCCACTCTCTGTGGGTTTAACTTGCTGCCCGCTTAATGGTAATGCTGTCAACATAATAAAGCCAACCATCAGTAATGGTTTAACAAGATTATAGAATCTGAAATTTTTCATAATGTATTTAGGTTTTAGTTTAAATTTTCATAGTTATAAAAAGCCGGAATACTTCAGAAAAAGTTAATATTAAATTTTTGATTCAGCTTTATTTAACCGTAAAAACTTTTAACCAAAATTACCAAGCCATCACGAAAGTCTACTTGTCATAAGGCAAGATTTAATTTTTATGATGAAAAATCCGGTAATTATTTTAGATCTGTATTTGACCGGTTACTGTTAAAGCAGCACAAAATAAGTCCAAAACCCCTGCACTGCAAATCATAATAAAATAATAACATACCTTAATGGACCATTCAAATCTTTCCAATTATATAGTTAAGAATCTGAAATAAATGATGTCTAATAAAATATTTGATTTTAATAAACATCTGGTACATTAATGCATGTTATTATCTTGATTTTAATGAAAACTGAGGGATGTCTCATTAAAATAATGTTTTCATGTTTTTAGAATCTCATGGATGGTTGTGATTTGATTTTCAGGTTATAGGGACAGATTTATTATTTCTTACCCATTCTATGATTTCACAGGCCTAATTTCTTTTTGATAGCCTGCATTTCGAATTCCAGTTTTTTAATTTTTGTTTTTTGCTGTTCTATTTCTGCCTGCTGTTCCTGGATTGCCTTCGTTAATGCAGGAACAAGTACGGTATAATCAACGGTCCAGATTTCTTTGCTGTCGTCCTTCGGCTTATGGACTGCTTCGGGAATCATTTTATAAAGATCCTGTGCCAAGAAACCAACTTTATGCTGTGTTTTCAACCCCGGATCAACGACCGGCTTACCGTCTTTAATTTCAATATTGTTTGAAATTTCATATTGTTTGGGCTGTAGAGCCATAATTGTATTGAGGCCATATCCGATTTCTTTAATCTGGGTTTTCAAACGCATATCTGAAGCGATATTATAACTTGCTGAATAGATATTTCCGGAACCGTCAATTGTCGTTACCGTAGCTCCGCTATAACTGTATTTGAATCCCTGAGCTCCCAGGTAGATCTGGGTACTACTCCCATTCAGAGTATTATATCCACTTAAGTCAAGGTGCCCCTGTGTGGCAGATACTTTATTTCCGCCAACACCCGACACCTCAGGCCTGTTCATAGATATATCACCATTGCCATCAACACTAAGCATATTGCCTGCGTTATAATAATACTGAAGCCCATTGAAGCCTACCCTAAACTGCGCAATTGAATTACTCCCTTTTAAAGTAATCGGACCACCCAGATTGCTTATTGTTGCGGCATTGGCACCTCCGTCTGTGGTTTTCGTTGAAGAATTAAGAAACATATCCAGAGAGCTTCCTGCATTATTTGTAAACTGCAAAAGTGCAGCTGCGTTTGTACCGGCGTTAATGTTGCTGATTGCGGTAAGCCCATAACCATCTACATTACTTCTAAAATATAAGGCTTTATCTCCATAATCAATTGCTGTATTTTGCAAAAGTGTACCGCCCAGCCTCACATCATTAGCCACAGCTGTAAGCCCGTTGCTGGCTGTCATTAACGAATTATTTCCTGATACTTCCCAGGTAGAAGCAGCTCCCGTAAGACCTGTACTGATCAGTTGCAGGCTTTGGTTAGGTGCCACCGTAATGCTTGCGTTTCCATTAATGGTTTCCGATGTTGCAGGATTTACCGTAATGGTAAAAGCGGTATTATTCTTAATGTGATACATACGACCTTTAAAATTACCCGCTCCCGATATGGCTGCCGGTAAGGTGAAAGTAGCATTTGCTGTTCCATTGTACGAGATATGAAAATCTGAAGAAGTCATTGCGTAAGTTGCAGAAGTGACTGCAGTATATTTCGCAGCCAGAGATCCGTTAATATCCAGTGTTGAGCCTGGTTTATCCGTGTTGACTCCGACACTTTGTGCAGAAGCAATGCTGTAAGAAAGCAACGCAGCTACCACTGATAATACAGTAAAATTTTTAAGCATTTTTATATATTTTAGTTAGTATATTTTTTCTGTGTACTTTCAATCTGAAAAGATAAAAACCTGAAAACCTGCATCCGGTAATGGATATAGGACCTGTGTTTTTAATTATAATGTTAAATTCATTACAGGTTTTTCAAAGAAACAATTGGAATATAAATTCGGTGTTATATGTTTCTCCTTGTACTTTGAGATGACGATTCAGTTTTCAGTTATAAAAGCTTGTATTGAAAGATTCGGAAACCAATAGCAACCTGTGCTCTTGAATTTAAGAAAGAAGAAAAGGGATAATCGTTTTTTTTCATGGGGAGAAGTTTTATTACCACAAAACTAAATTTTCCCTGAGTTTTGAAAGAAAAAAACTTGTAGAAAAAATTACTACTGCTTGTAGAAAAAAACATCACTCTTTGTAGAAAAAGTTATCACTTTTTGTAATAAGCAGAGAAAAAATTAATTCTCATGTCAAGTAAAGCTTTATACAGAATGCTTTGATCACTGAATCAATATTATTCTGCATAAGATTTAAACCTCTTCTCCAAATGCTTATCCTCATTTTTAGCAAGCTCCGATACTAATTATTTTAGTTTATCCCGTTGTAGAATTGGCAGTACCGCTTATTTCCGCATATGTAGTTCTTTAATATTTGTATCTTTATATTTTTAACTTTTTAAGACAGGTTTTACTTTGTTTAAAATCTCAAAAAATGAAACAGATATTATTTATTCATGGCGGCGGAGATGATGGTTATGGATCGGATAGTAAAATGTTACCATCTCTGGAACAGGCTTTGGGAGCTGATTTTAAAATACATTATCCTAAAATGCCAGAGGTTGAAACCAACGCTCTGGCTACATTATGGCTTGAACAGATAGATATTGAGGTCTCCGGGTTTTATGCAGATCTTATATTGGTCGGGCATTCTCTTGGGGCTTCCATGTTATTGAAATATTTATCGGAATTCAAAATTCCCGGCTATATTAAAGGAGTATTTCTGATTGCTCCCCCATTCTGGAATGGCACGCAAGATTGGATTCAACCTCTTAAACTAAAAGACAATTTTGCAGAGAAGCTCCCCAAAGATTTACCTGTTTTCTTCTATCAGACCAGGGATGATACTATTGTTCCTTATGAACAATTCGCACGCTATAAAATTGAGGTTCCCCGGGCAACTTTCCGGGAAATACCGTCCGGTGGGCATCAATTTAATAATGACTTATCAATTGTAGCAATGGATATTATTGCAATGAAATAATTAAATGGCATTAGATAGTTGTTGCATCTATCACATATCTGTAACGTGCTTCCTTATTTACAACTTTATCCCAGGCATCATTCAATTCATTGGCTTTGATAATTTGTATTTGAGGATAAAATTTTATTTTCGGCACGGTAATCTATCACTTCCTGAGTTTCCGGAATGCCACCTGTCAGGGAGCCATTGAAATTTACCCGGTTGAAGATCATGTTGAAATTGTTTATGGTCAATTCACCGCTTATCGGCTGCCCAACCTGTGTGAAATAGCCATGAGGTTTTACACAGGAAATATAACCGGACATATCAATACTTCATTCTTGTTTTTTAACTGTATATTTTTTATACAGGTTTACGGATACACCATCAGTCGACTGTGAGAAACATTCCTTATCTTTGAATGATATGAGTAACCATTTGTAATTCCAAAAAAGCTATTTCTAATAAAAATGAAAATCATCATCGCTCTTTTCCTATTAATCTCAGGAATCCTGTTTTCTCAAAATCAAAGATTTACATATGAATATTCATTCAAACTGGATTCATTAAATAAAGAAAATGTTGAAAAGGAAATTATGAATCTTGATATCACAAAAGACGGTTCTTATTTTTACAGTGCTTTGCTTATTACGCGAGATTCTCTTTTCAAAGCTGAAGTTGAAAAAGGAAAGGTTTCAAATTCCATCAACATTGATTTTAGAAAAATTAAGCATCCGAAAGCCAATTTTAGAGTTTCCAAAACATATCCGAGCCTGGAAACAGTTTATCATACCTCACTTAATTCCAGTAACGTTGCGGTAAAAGAATCGAAGAAAATGAATTGGACTATTCTTCCGGAAACAAAAAGTATAGAAGGCTTCAAAGCTCAGAAAGCAACTACTCAATTTGGCGGAAGAAACTGGATTGCATGGTTTACCAATGACATTCAAATCCAAGACGGACCTTATAAATTTTGTGGTTTGCCAGGATTAATCTTAAATATCGAAGACGAAGGGAAAACTCATATTTTTAATTTAGTGGGCAGTCAGAAGCTCAGCGATACACCTTCGCTTATAGATTCAAAAGTGAAAGAGATTTTCGTCACAAAGGAAAAATTCAACCAACTTTGGAATGAATATATGAAAGACCCTGCAAAAAATATTAAATTAATGCACAGCTCTTCTGAAATGTCGGAAACACTATTTTTTGATTCGAATACCGGAAATCCAATGACGAAACAGGACTTAATCAGAAATAAAGAAAATGGGGCAAAAGAGTTCTTGAAACATTTTAATAATTTTATAGAAAAAGACCTTTACAAATAAAGAGATTTTATCAATAAAAAAACTGTGTTTTCTATTTTTCCATACTAGTTATCTTATCCAATACTTGTTTTTTCCTGTTTTCTAAAGTTCCGGTTACTTCTAAAATTTCATTCCTGAAATCTCCAATCCAGTCTTGTAAAATATCATTTACTTCGTGTCTTAAATTGGGTAAATCCGAATCTTGACATATAATTACATCGACTTTTTCTACAGGAACAAAAACCAGGAGGTCAATTTCAGCAATTGCTGTGGACATTTCTTCGTAAAGAGCGGCTATATTTTTCTTTTTGCTTATCGCATAAATGTATGCCAACAGGTCTAATGGACAACGGTCAAAAATCACGTCGTCATCACTATTTCCTGTTTGTTCTACCGAAAGATTGAATTGCTCAATATAATCATTCAATGTTGGTATTTCTGAAAACAAATATCCCTCCTCCTCAAGCTGTAAGTAAGGCTCATTTATTAATTCATAATCAGGTAAACTTTCCGCAATCTCTTCTGTCAAAGTTGTTTTTCCGACTCTATGTGCACCTGTAAAAGCTATTTGCATAATTATTTAATGTTGTACAAATGTTTAAAACCAACCAATATTACAGGCATTTTTTAATCAATGTTTCCCCAAAAGTTATCAAATTACTATCAGGGTCAAGAATAGAAAACTCTTTTTGTCCCCAAATTTTTTCCGCTAAATTTCCATTAGGATGTATTTGGATTTTATTTTCGATAAATGAGTTATACAAATTTTCAATGGATGTTGTACGGATATAAATCTGTCCGTAATTTTCGGCTGGAACAAGGTTTTTGAATTCGAAAAAGTGCAATTGTAAATTATCTCTTTGTAACATTAAGTAATTATCAAATTCATTTCCGAAAACTGTAAAGCCTAATTTTTTATAAAAATTTAAAGTAAGCTCTTTTTGCCTCATTGGCAATTTTGCAATAATATCAGTAATCATTTTTTTTCTTTCAAATTTCTATAATTAATTTTAAAACAACACTTGATCGAAATCAAAAAAACACATTAGCTCTTACCCGGCTCAAAGTTTCCTGGCGCATTTTCAAATAAGAAGCAATCATATTTAAAGGAAAAATTTTAATAATTTGAGGTTTATTTTTAAGAAGATAATTATATTTTTCAGTCGGATTTAAATTGCTGTCATAAATATGAATTTTAGTAGACAGCGAATTAAAAATCTTATTGAGTTGCAAAAAATTTTGTGAAATCGAAATCAGTTTGTGTAAGCTTTCCAGTTTTAACTCTACAACTTCTGACTTGATAAATGACTTTATAATTGTACTGGAAGGAATTTGATTAGTCAAACTGTCAAAATTGTAAACCCAATCATTCTGAATATTTAAATCAATAATTTTTTCTTCATCATCAATCTTTTGGAGTTGATAAAGAGCTCCGGTTTTAATAAAAAAAATCGATTTTGAAATTTCACCTTCAGAAAGTAGAACTTCATTTTTTTCAACGATTTTAAATTCAATATTCTGATTAAATAATTGCAATTCAAAATCTGAAAAAACTCCCAAGCTTCTTAACATATTCTAATAATTTTTCTAATACCTTGATGATTAAGTATCAAATTTACACAATAATCAGTTCTCTTCATTTTCCTTCAATCTATTCTTTATAAATTCCATCAGCCTTATTCCGTTAATTTTGAGAAAATGGATTGAGAATAACTGCCATTTATTGTGATTCGTAAATAAATGGGATGTACAATGGTTACACTTTCTATTGGTCAGGTTTTCCTGCATTTTTAGTGATCTATTTCAAATTTTCACGATAGGTCACTAAAAGGTCATTTGATTTTTTGATACTCGCGCTAAAACAAAAAACGCTGTAAACATTAATGTTTACAGCGTTTTAGCTTATTTTGGTTTCTAACCTGGCGGAGAGTGAGGGATTCGAACCACCAAGTCTAAAACAATGATAATTAATCAATTAAAAACAATTATTTTAAAAGTGCCACGAATTTGCCACATCTCTTTATATTTTTGAATAATCTGCAAAATCTCAACAACATAGACCCAAAATACTTTGGCTCTTGTACTACAAATGTAAGGTTTTTTATTCTATTTGTATTTCAATTTTTCTACAAATAGTTTCAAGCCGGTCAGCAAAAATCTTGTCCAACCCTTTCTCATATTTATCAAGTTCCTTCATTGCAATAACAAGACCTTGCAGAATATCAGAGAATTCCTGATATGTAAGCGTAATTGTTTTTTGTTCCATAATCAAATATAATAACCCACGCCAGTAACTGTCTACGGTTTTCCGTAATAATACCTTAAAAATATTTAATACATTTAAATTATGTAAGTAGATTAAATATGATAGTCACCATCAAAGAATCTTTATTTGGTAAAAATATATTTATTAAATCAATAAAATTTTCACTATCTGTTCTGCGATTTTTCACTACCATTTGAACCTTTTTTACTTATTCTTATTATTTTTGTTAGATAACTATTAGTATGGAAGGAAATCAAATTTCAGCAAAAGGAGAACGAGCTGCAATTGGTGGATATTTACCACAATTTGACGAATTTGCAAGATTTGTTTACATTAATTTATTCAACAAAACACTATCATGGATTCGAGTTGCTGATCCTGAAGCTGAAAAATTAGATGACATTCTCTATTCTACAAATACTGAAGTTCACGCCTACCAGATAAAATGGACAATTGCTGATAGTGTCATTACTTTCAAACAGTTTATGAATCTTTTTCCAAAAATTTTTGAAAGCTGGAAAAAATTAAAAGAAAAATACACCGGAAAAACTGTAGTTCCACATCTTATTACCAATAAGATAGCATCAGTTAACGATCAAATCAAATTGCAGGACGGGACCAGCGATAATTTCACTGGTTTTATAACATGTGTCCTGAACAAAATAAGGCAAGAAATACAACCTGATAAAAAATGGAATAACATTATTAAATTAATGCAAGACTGCTGTACCACCGAAATTGAATTTTGGGAATTCATAAAAGTATTTGATTTTCAGCATAACTATCAGCAGAAAAATTTTAGTATTCAAAATAGTAGATATGATAAAGAAGAACAAGATTTAACTGATTTAAGCAGGTTTATTATTGAAAAAGTTGCAAACCCTGATCGTCTTGTTGAGTTCTCTAGTTCTCAAATTATTAATGGGTTGGGTTGGGGAGACAGATTCAGAACCATGTTTAATCATGAACTTATCTATACAAATTCTGCCTATCAACCCATCAAAGCTACGATAGATGAGCTTGACCGAAAATTTTCTGAAGTAACCCAAGGATATCTGTATCTTATTGGTGGACCTGGATCAGGAAAATCTACGCTTCTTAACCAATGGTCTAAAACCATAAGTGAAAAGGTTGTTAAATATTATGCTTTTGACTTCTTACAGCCATCTTCTCCTAAAAATTTCTATGAAAGAGGAAATGCTGTAAATCTTTTTTATGATCTTGTATTACAACTGAAGGACGCAGGAATCTACAGTAGTGAAATTCTTCCTTATAAAGATATTATCTTTCTCAAAGATATATTTATCAAACAACTGGGGCTACTTAATGAAAAATTCAAAACAAACGGACAGAAAACAGTAATATTAATAGACGGACTTGATCATGTGCCTCGAGAATATCAGGAGGTAGCAAATACTTTTTTGAAAGAGCTACCTGTGCCAGACGCTATTCCGGACGGTGTTATATTTATCCTAGGCAGCCAATCATTTGAGCTGCGTGATATTCCGCAAGAGATAAAAAAGGTCTTTCAATCAGGTGAAAGGACAGTTCAAATGAGTAGTTTAACGAAGGAAGATGTTTATCAATATATTGAAGCTCTGCACCTTCCTATTAAATTTGGAAAAATTGAAAAGGATCTGATCTTTGAGAAGTCACAGGGGCACCCACTTTATCTCACCTATATTGCAGGATGGTTGGATAAGGGAGAATCCGTAAGCAATACTCTCGCTAAACTACCAGAAATTGATGGCAATATTGAAAATTATTACCAAAAATTGTGGGATCCGATCAGCAATAATTCGGAACTAATTGATTTAATGGGATTAATAGCTAGGATTAACGGTAGTATAAATACCAATTTTCTGCAGGAATGGAACTTTGCGCAAAGTGTTTATAAGGAATTTAGAGATAAGGCAAAGGCTTTATTTAATGAAGAAAATCAATCTCTTTACTTTTTCCACAATTCTTTTCGACAATTTCTTATCACTGAAACCGCTTTAAACTATTTTTCTAATCAGTTAGATCCCACTAGTGACAGCAATTATCATCTTAAACTTGCAGAACTATATTTAAAATCTCAAAAAGAAAAGTCTTGGAAAGCAAATTATCACCTATTCTATGCAGGAGACTATAATAAATTCCAAGCAATTGTTAATTCAGAGCATCTTACCGATCAGCTGCTGAACTTCAGACCAACAGAAGAAGTTCAACAGGATGCTAAATATGGAATTGAAATAGCGAGAAGAACTAAGAATATTAGTTTGTTACTAAGATATTTATTCTGTTTATCCGAAATTCGAAGCAGACTTTTCACATACAACCCGTCATCATTTGTCGAAGAACTTTTAGCATTAAATAATGTGGAGGAAGCTGTTGGAATTCTACGAAACGGTACATTTCTTAAGGTTGACAACTCAATAATACTAAAAGAATGTAGGTCTTTCATCGAAAGAGAACTTATATCCGAAGCTCAATTACTTTATAATTTAGCACAACCAGATTCTATAGTTGGACAATCAATCACTTTAGAGGATGACCACCTTTATGAGGAGGATAAAAATTCATTAGAAGAATGGGTGGAAACTGCAACCTACTTTGAGGACACCACCAAAATTGTCAATATAATAAGTCATATTATGTTGGCGAAAGATTACAATACTTATGCAACAGATGAACCAGCAGAGGATCTTACTAATTCATTATTCTTACAAATGGGAAGGAGTATTGTCTCACAAAGTAAATGGGAAGATTTTGAAATTATAATTACCAAACTTACAGATAGTAATATCACGAAAGAAAGTATCCTACTGCAGCTTCTTAAGGACGCTATCTTAAAATGTCTAGATGACAATGATAATAACCGTGCATTTTACTTTTTAGCGATTATAAAAAAAAGGTTTCCGATCGATAATGTCACGAATGATTATTGGCGAACCTACATTGCAGATCTTATTTACAGAGTGACAGCAGATTTACATGAAACCTTTTTGTGGATAGAACAGGTAAGTTACCCAACAACAGAAGAAATTTCAAAAAATCTTGGATATGACGATTCACTTTATGAATTTGAACATCAAATCAGACTTAACAAGTTACTTAATCTATGTCAAAAAAATAAAGTACTAACTCACGCAATACCCGATTCAGAAGGCGATAAGGAAATCTTAGTAAAATTTCAAAGAATATTATTTTTGATTACTAAGATTGAGACAGATATCATTGTAAACAAAGACATCGACCGCCTCAAAGATCGAATTTTACCAATAATCAAATTTTATTATAGAAATTTTCATCCTCGAAATGAATTTTCGTACAAACTTGGTAAAACTCGAAATGAAACACTTAAGTATCTCATTGATTCTATTAGCCCATTGGGTCAGGATGCTATTACTGAAACCGCAAAATTATTCTTTGATGAGTTCGTCAAAGAACCTTTATATTGGAGTTCAGATGCTAAACGAAATGTTATAAACTGTTTATTGATCAATGGTCTTACGCATGAATTGGCTCACGAGCAACTTAAAAAAATAGAAATCGATATGTTGGATAGTCTCGATCTGGAGGCTAGATTTCAGGAATGCCTCTCACAAGCAAGAGTGTACCAACTTATCAACAACTTAGAAAAATCTGAATATTGGCTACAACAAAGCTGCTTACAGTCTTTCGGTGTAGGTTACCGAAAAGACTATCAATACAGTAATTGGATAGACTGGCTTAAAGAAATTAACAGGGCTGAGCCTCAAGGTGCAGTTCAAAGACTATCATGGTTTTTAGGCAATTTACAACATCTAAAAGATACAACAGAAGGAAGAGCATATTGGAAGGCAACAGAAGATATTCTAGAAGCTGGCCTGCAATACGATTTACATACAGGATTACAAATTTTGACTTGGCAATTAGAAAACGGACTAATTGGCTTTATTGAATCCCTTCGACTGTTGATTAAAGCACTTTTACAAGATTGTCACTCTAAAGCCGATTACAATATGGTAATGCTTTTCTATAGTACCCTATTTTTAACAGTAGCCAAAGAAGAAACACCGGAACTTCTTAAAATAATACTAGAAAAAGGTTACAAAATATTAGGAGAAGAGCTTTTTGATATCCATTTAGAAGACTTAGTACATAAGATTAGGGCCAAATCTTTCGAAGCCGACCGACATGATTTCATTCAATGCATCAAAAAGTTTATTGATGAGAACAATATTAACCAAGCTAAAATAAAAGTTGATCTTGAGGTTCCGCCACTGGTAGGAAGAAGAGCCGATCACAGCTCTACAAATAATATTGTATTGAAAAATCCATATAGGAATTTTGATGAAAAAACAATCATATCATTAGTAAGTGATTATAAGTCATTACAAGAAATAGGGATGCAGGAAGATCATTCGAATTCGTATTTCGACTGGTCCAATGTAATTAATAATGTTGCTCCAAAACTAACCATAGAAGAGATTAAAGAAATTTCAGTCTCTGCCAAGGTAAGAAAGAGAGAATCAGGTTTTTATTCTAACCTAAGCACAGCCGCTTTGAATAAAGGTGATAAGATCTTAGCATATGAATTAGCTGAAAAAAGTCTAGAACTATCAGGAGAGTCCGGCTGGAGTGTTGGTTACGACGGAGGCAGCAGAATAAATGCATTCAAAGCCTTAAGAAAAATTAATCCGAAACAAGCCTCTGACAAAGCTTTTGAAATATTTTGTCAAGATGTGCTTGCAAGCACCTACCCAACATTTTTTGTTAGTGAGCTAAGCAATATTGTTCCTTTGTTAAGTGAGAATATCGTGCTAAGTAACATCTGGAACGAAGTATTTGATTATGTTAAGAGGTTGATGATAAACAGCAAAGTATCTAGTAATATTCCTAAATTCGATGACACAAAAATTGATATCAGCCAAACAATGGTTGATTATCTTTTGTATATAATATCTTTACCGATTCCATTTCTTCAGGAAAGTATTAAAATTTTACTCGCTGAATATATTCATCAAAAAAACAGTTATACTATAAAGATATTTAAAGATAAAAAAGTTGATCTTACTATTCTTTTTGATGTTATACAGCTTTTATTTGAACAAAATTCACCCACTTTAACTCTATTTATTGAAGAACTTAAATCTTATTGTCTTTCATCAAATTTAGAACATAGAATCATTGCAAGAAGAATACTTATTAAAATAGGAGAAAATATTCCAATACCTCCTGCTATTGCTATTCCAGGTATCTATTCATTACACCTAATTCATAATCCAAATGCAAGTATATATAGAAACGAAGCTGCTTACAATCCGGAAGAAGATTTATTTAGGCCCTTTAATTATCTTATTCGCATATTAGCCTCTACATCACAACTACCTGAGCAAAACATAAAAGCACGTATCGTTTCGATTAAAAAGGAAAATGCTACGAAAAGTAATCGTCAATATAAGCTTTCCGAAATAAAAAATCTACTAAACGACCTTGAACTTAACTACGCATTTATAAACCCTGAATTATCTGCAATTCGCAATGCCGTTATGATAACAGCGGGTGAATTAATAGACTGTCAATTGATAGATGAAAAAGAAATATCAAAATATTTTGAACTTGCAGATACTACACTTTCTTACTTTCCTGAAGAGGTAAAACCTAAATTCATTCATAGTACAAAGGAAGATGAGTATGGTGGTGTAAAAAATAAGTGGATTGAACGTTTGTCAGAAACATCCAGATTAAATGAAACAATCGCGAGTATCGATCAGAATTTTATATTGGCTGCTGAACATTCAGTATTAAAAAATTTAGGTTGGGATGTCCCAACAGAAATCTTTATGAGTCAGATATCTCATCAGCAAGATTCTTATAATTTTGGAACTGGTAATATCTATGAAACAATGATTGTTAACAATAGCAACGACTATTTTAATCTTACTGATTGCGGAAACTCAATCATTATCAAAAGAGCTCCCACTTTAAATTTTAGCACCAATAAAGCTAATTGGATAGCAGTTAATCCCTCCTTAGCAAAAAAACTGGGTTGGCGACCGGCCAAGCAACTTTTTAGCTGGGAAAACAAGAATAAAGAAATTATAGCAAAATCTGTCTATTGGATTGACGGCAATGTGGAAATGAGTTCAAGATATGATGGAGAAGTTGGAGATGGATGGTATGTTTGCTTTACAGCAAATGCACTAGAGCAATTAAAAAAGGAATATCCTCAGCTCTTTATACAGAAAAAAATAATTCGATTTAGTAATAAAGATATTGATGAGATAGAGATTACAAAGAAACTATTTTAAAGTATACTAAATCTATCATTTTCAATTTATATTTAAACTTGAGCAAATAATGAGAAGATTACTTAAACATAACAAAAGTTTGCATTCGCATTATAGTTCAAATTGTATGAGTTTCTAAATATATTACTGACAAAATATGGAACTAACCGTAGAATTAATTCAGTGAGAGTTAAAAGATAGGATTGTATTAGTCAGGCAATTGAACACCACCGTTGCTTGTAAGATACATACGTCCTTTACTTATATCTATAATATTTTCCAGGATTTTCCAACCTCTTGTTCTTACTGCGCAAAATATTTTGATTTCCTTGTCAGGATAAACTTTCTGAAGTTTTAAAACTGAAGCCATAGATGTTCTACCTAATGTTAGGATGTCATCAACAACAATAATTGTTGGCTCAGTGATTAATACTGGAGTTACTAGCAAACTGTCTTGATGTGTTTGTACAGTATTTCTTGTGTCAGCGTGAAATTCTCCACTTGATTTAGGTATTGCATATGCCCGGCTTAAACAATCAGCAACATTCTCTCCTAATCCGTTGTACACAAGTGTTTCACAGATTATTTTTGCCGGAAAAACGGCTCCCTCAACAAGAGGTGTACTTCTTGGAATTGGCACTAAAACTGCGTTTGTAAAATAATCCGATAAATCATTTTCTTTTATTCTTTGACTTAATCTTGTACTAAAGCTGACTTCACCATTTTTACAGGCACCAGCAACCGTACGTGAAGCAATTTCTATTTCAGACTTACCTCTTGGAGAATAGGCCAAAAAAGTAAGAAACTCAAAAGACATATTCTCTTTTTGTTGTCAAGAATGGAATACTTTCAATAAGGTATTCAAAATTTTCATGAGTTAAAACCTGTGCTCCATAACTTAGCATTTCCTCAGCCCAGGAAATCTTATCATTAAGAATATTTTCCATAATGAGAACTTGTCTTCCTAATCTTAGAGCCTCCCATCCTTGGTGCTTTGTTCCGCTTTTCTCACTCGCTTCAATGATGATGGTAGCATCACTGATCAATGCCATTGTTCGATTTCTGATGGGAAAGCTTTTAGGTGTTACGGGATAATTCGAAGGAAACTGTGAAATCAATAAGTGGTTTTCACCAATTAAATCCTGCAGATCTTTATTTTCTACCGGAAAATATTTATCAATAGGTGTTCCAATTACCCCTATTGTGTGACCTTGAAATTCGATGGCTGTCTTATGAGCAATGGTATCAACGCCAGCAGCTAATCCACTAACCACAGTAATATCATTTTGTACTAAAATTCTTGTAATCTTTCTTGCTCTTCGCACTCCTAGTTCGGATACTTTTCGTGAACCAACAACCGCTACTCTTCTCCCGTTTTCCAATAAAGAAAAGTCCCCCTTATAAAATAATTCTTTAGGACTATTTTTTTTCTCGACGGTTGTCAGTTTATCGTAGTAATCAATGAAAGTATTGATAGGCATAGGTAATTCAAGATTTAAATGAACATTGTAAATATAGTGTATTTACAACGTAAATACAAATGGAGATACTTAAAAAATCATGATATATATATATACATAGTTACCTTAAATTTTTTCATAATAAACCGGTAAAAAGGCAGCTAAGGTATTGTTGTCAGCCGCCTGCTTATCCTACCAAAAGACTACGGCATAAACGGTTTCCTCCCTAAAGGTACCCTCCAATTATTCCGTTTCCTTTTGGTTTTTATTCTTTGTCAACACTTCATATCTGCTTTCTTTTTTCCGGTTTTTCTTTTGAAAAATATCCAGCGAAGCCAAACGAGGCTTTTAGAGAGAAAACTAAGAAAAGATTGAAAACAAAACAAAATGTATAATCTTAAAAAAAGCAGTTATGAACATTATCGGAAGACTGGTAAGAGAGGCGAAGGTTCGCAACATGTCAAACAAAAAAAATAGCCATTTTTTCAATTGTAAAGCATGACATCTATCGCAACAAACAAGACGAACTAATAAAACAAACCACCTATTTTGATTATGCTTATAGGATTTCTTGAAAAGAATCTGAAAGCATAATGATCTTCCATTTTAAACCTATCAAAGAAAATATTTAACATTTAAAATTTACAATCATGGCACATCATTTAAATTTCAATGACAGAACAGGAAAATATTCATTTTTCAGTGTGAAAGAAAAAGCATGGCACAACTTGGGACAAATCGTACATGAACATCCAAAGAGTGAAGAAGCCATCAAATTTGCCGGTCTTGATTACGAGGTAGAAAAATCTCCACTTTTTACTAAAGGCTCTCGTATTATCGAAAATGAGAACGGAATAGAAATTACCAATTCTGAATTGGATGTACCCAACTACTTTGCTAATATTCGTACAGATAACAATACCGTTTTAGGCGTAGTCGGCAAAGATTACCATATTGTGCAAAATAGAGAAGCTTTTTCATTTTTTGATTCTATTGTAGGTGGTGGAAATGGTATTTTGTACGAAACCGCAGGAGCATTGGGGAATGGGGAAAGAATTTTTATTACCGCAAAACTTCCTGACTATATCCGTGTGGGAAATGGTGATGATATTACAGAAAAATATATTTTCCTTACTACCTCACACGATGGAAGCGGAAGCATTACAGCCGCATTTACTCCAGTGCGAATTGTTTATCAAAATACTTTAAATGCTTCACTTAAAAATATGAGCAATGTTGTAAGGATCAGACATACCTCAGGAGCAAAACAACGTCTAGAAGATGCCCATAAAGTAATGGGATTGGCTAATAAATTGAGCAATGAATTTGAAACCATTTTTAATCAGTGGGCAAAAATAACAGTTAACGACAATGAAATCAAAAAATTAATTCAATTGGCTTTGTGTCCAAACAAGGAGACCTTGCAACATCTACTGAAAGGAAATTTGGATGAGATCTCCACAGTATTTAAAAATACAGTTGATGATGCTTTTGCGTATGCAATGATGAATGACACCCAGCAAATGGCAACAACCAAAGGTACTCTATTCGGAGCATATAATGCGGTGACTGGTTATTATCAAAATGTAAGAACCTATAAAGACCAAGAAGCCAAATTACAATCCATTGTATTGGGTGGTACCGCTCAAATCAAATCTCAAAAAGCTTTCGATTTATGTGCTGCTTTTGCAAAAGAGGGAGAAAATGCTTTCAGTTTTAATTAATGGTATAAAGGCAACCTCTTTAGAAGGTTGCCTTTAATCTGTTGCTAAATTAATAGAGATAGAAATCTGAAGATATTTGCCATTTTTCTCTTATGGACCAGTCTGAGAAAATTGTGCAAAAAAACATTCCCGACTAATGGCCGGGAATGTCTTTTTGCACGATTAGTAGATCCATTTCTGTAACCAGCTCCTTCACTTCAATAAAGTATTGAATAATACTCTTTATCTTTGAAGAAATGCGGTATAAAAAGATAATTTCTCCCTACGATCGAAAATATCTTTTTTATCAGTACGGAAGCAACCTATTTGAATGCAAAATCGCTTTCCTCCTCGTCAAAAAAGTTGCTGCTAATTGTTAATAAGATAATAGATCCAATGAATATGATTTTAAGAAAATTATTTATAAAATTTCAGAATCCTACAGAATAATTACTTATTTTTCGATCTATAAAAACCGATAACAATGAACATTTTTTTAGATTCAAATATATTATATCACGACTATTTTTTTGAAAATAAATCCAACAGAAAATTATTGGAATATTGTAAAGAAGGACTTATCAATCTCTACATGGCCGAGATTGTAAAATTGGAATTAAGGAGGCAATTCATGAAAGAAATAGAAGAGATCAATACCGAAATAAAGAGAATAAAAAAAGATGCTTCCAGACTTAGGATTGAAAATGAACCGGCGATTATTCCAATCGATGCCCAATTAAAAAAATTCGATGACTTTTATAAGAAACTCCCACAAAATGAAAATTACCAAATTCTGCCTTATAGTAATGATTTTCTACCTGATATAATCAACCGTGCAGTTTATAGAAAAAAGCCCTTCACTGAAGAAAAATCAGAATTGAAGGATGCTCTGATTTGGAAGACATACTATGAATTTGTTGAAACTAACGTTATGTCTAACTGTATCTTACTTACGGATAATACTTCAGACTTTTGTTCGAAAAAAGATAGCTCTAAAATCCATTCTGAACTTCTGGCAGATACAAATAGGTTTACTGTAATCAACAAATCTTTTGAATTCGTTAAACTTCATGGACCTCATCTGGAAAGCCCTGAAAATAAATTCCAGATTTACTTCAACACAATTGAGATTAATGAAGAATTTGTTATCACAATTTTAATTGAAAATTTTAAAAAACTGATTGAAAGTAGTATTCATAAAAAAATTGATACTATGCACCCAAGTGATATTCTTTCCAACGAATACATTTTTGATGGCCAACTAGTGGGACATGGTTGTGAAATTTTAGATTGTGATTTTATTGAATATGAAGTGATTGGAGATAGAGCTCTTATTTCAGGGACTGTATTTGCAGCAGCCGAAGTAGAAGTCTGGCAATACAATCCAGCCCGAGACCCTGGTGAGGATCGCTATTCAACCATTGCCGAACGAGACGTTGTTTTTAGAATACAATTCAATTTTGATATGAGAATGGAAGAAGCGTACTCAGATTTTGAAATTACGGACATTAATGTCAATTCTATCCATTAATGTTGTAATAAGAGTTATAAAACCCCACTTATTTTTATTTTAAGTGGGGTCATCTTGTCAATTTGAAATCTCAAATCAATGTTTAATTTTACGCTCATTTCCGAAATTATCAGAAATCCAACTTTGAACTGATGGGATGCATAACTATATCATCATAAATAACTTGATTTTATCAATTGAGTTTCACAAGAATTTGATCAATCACTTTCGCTTTGACCAATTCCCTATTACTCAATTCAAGCTTTTGATTTCTACCTCCGTTATTTTCAAAAAGCTCAATTTCTAAAATCTGATCGTCCAACAAGGTAAACTGATCCAAAAGGAAAAATACTGTTCTTTCGGAAGAATATCTTTATATAGATTTAAAAACAATAACTTGCCGTCGTCTCTCCATTTATGATTCTTTAAAGAATTACATTCCGGGCAACAACAAAGTAAATTTTTTGGATGAATAGCAAATTCAGCAAACTCTCCTTTCGGAACAAAATGATCAAATGTATGTACTTTATTTAATGTACAATACTGACACACAACCATTCTCCCACTTTTTGTTGTTGTAAGTTCTGTTCGAAGATCCACAAAAGTCTTTGCAGAGTATTTATACAAATCTTGCAAATGAGTACAGATATCAGCTGAAAAATCGGTCTTCACTAAATTTGCTAATGAATTCTTATCAAAATTATCATCATATGATTTATATAAAACCTCTATTTCATCAGATACAGGAGTTAGAACACCTTTAGCTACTTTATCTCTTTTTCGGGCAAAAACTTTTTTATAAAAGTCAAAAGTAACACCAGTAAATTGTTTATAATTATTCATTATTGCTCTTAATAATATGTTTTAAATAAATGCGAGTATTCAGACTTAAAGGCATTTCATCAAACTCCAGAATACTTATAATCTCATCAAAACTTTTTCCATCTTCGACAAGCTTTGACAAAATTTTCTTATATTGTTTGGGAACTCCTCGATCACCAAAAACTTCTTCCGTCAAGACTCCTAAATTTTCTCCAAAACTTTCAATACCAATTCGTCTAATTACCGGGATATTATCTTCACGCTCCAATATATAAACATTTTTTGAAAACAACTCCCTAATTACAATAGGTGAATGTGTTGCAATAATGCAGAAAGATTCAAATTCATTGACGAGATCATAAAGGGTATTCATTAATTCTACTACTGCATTGGGATGCAAATGTGTTTCAGGCTCATCATAAAGAATCAGGGAATCAAATCTAATATTTGCAACTACCTGCGTAATAATATAAAGTAAAATACTTTGTCCAGAGCTAAGTCTATTCTTTACTTTATTAAATTCATCAACACTTACTGCCGGGATGTTTTCATCATATAAATAATCATCAACAATAAATTGGTCAATAATTTCACCATCTATAAAATTTAGTAAAATTCGTTTCCACTTTTTTATCCGATCCTGATCCTGGATTCTTTTCCAATTATGATGAAAACTTACAACAAGTCCCTTATTCGACCTTATGTCACCATCTGCATCTTTTAAACCACAATAAACATAATTGAGATTAACATTTTTTTGTGGTAAAGTAAAATTATCAAAAACACTATAAGAAATAGCAATGACTTTGCTGAATGAAGGTAATCTATTATCAAATTCCTCAAGCTTTTTTACAGATAGACTGTGAGGTAAATTATTTAACAATTGAGTTTTACCCGTTCCATTCTTTCCTATTATTGCAAAAATCCTATCTGCAATAGGCTCTTGGTTATTAAACCCAAAGCTGACTCTTGTTTTTTGTGTACTATATGCTGGTTTAAAATTATATTCAAAAGAGTAAAAATTATCCATATCAGCTCCATTAAGCAACGGGCGAACCTCTCTTAGATATCGTTCTGCTCTATCGGATCGGATCAAAGATTTGCTAAAATTATAAGTCTTTTCAAATTTTTCTTGAATATCTGAAAAGTAAGCAGCATCTTGAAGTGCAAAAAGTATAGAAATAGTATTATCAATTTTGAATCTATCAAGAAAGTTCACATAGAAATCATTAGTGTAACCTAATGAACAGAAATCATTACTCAATCGATCAAATTTATCTGGTATCTTTTCCCAAGTAATTAATTCTTCCTTATGAATGATACGCATCCCACCAATACCAGTGCTCTTTTGCCCAAAATCATAGTAATATGTCAAACTAAATGTTGATACAACACTGTAATCATTCCAACGCTTATTTGGTGTTAACACAAAATATTCACTTTCTTCCGCATCAATGTCACTATTTTTATCTACATAAAATGGTATATTATTTACTTTTACATTTTTAGGTAAATCCTGGAAATTTTTTACCTCATCAACAACCTGTATTGGAAAATCAAGTTCATCATAATCTATTATTACTATCCGCAGATTTTCTTTTAAAAGTTCATAATCAAGTAAGCTACTAAAAGCATATAGACTATCAGCATCATTAAAATTTCTGGGATTCAGTATTGCTTCTACAAATATTTTAATACTACTATATTCAAGAGAATATACCTTTAATACTTCTTCAAATAAATAGCTTGTTTCATAATCATTATTTCGTACGTAATGCTGTAATAGATCTTCTTTAACATCTTCAAATTTTCTCCCTAATAAAGAATCAGAAATATTGCTCCATACACTTTCTATAATATTAAATGCTTCATCAATATTTTCGTTTGCCAATAGCTCCCAACGTGGAATTAACAAGCTAAAAATTCTGCGAATTATTGTTTTAGATAAGTTGCTATTACTCATAAGTATCTTTGCTACATCTCAAATATAAAAATAATATATAAAATGCTTCTAGTTGATTATACTGACATTATTGAAAAAGAATAATAAAGCATTATATAATAAAAAACAACATACAAATGGTTTTTCAACTGTACATTAGTAGAAATCTAATGCTATACTTGGCTTTTCATTCAACATAAGCTTTAACGATCTCATTTCACACGTTTTTTCGCTGAAAATTAAATTCTACTACCCTATTAGAACATTTGAATTTTAGTATTTCTTCTTTTTAAATCTCTAATAATTCAAGAATCTCTAACAACAAGCTCTAATAAGATATGTATTTAGAATGAACGTATTTTAAAGACAATCTAACAAGAAGCAAATTCTATTAGTTAATTCGGAAAATTCATAAGTCTATTCAGGTAATTTGAAACAGTAATAAAAAAACGACCGCTAATTTAGCATCAGCAAAATGAGAAAAAAAAGAAGCTCAAATTAGAAAGAAAGTTGAAAGTAGTAATTGAGCAATTTATTATTCGCACGATTCAAGTCTTATCTGATAATATTATTACCACTTCTTTCTTTATAAACGCAATGTGTACAGCTCATCTGCACATATTCATTCAATTTTAATTTATTAATATGAATACACTAGCATTTTTTCTTACAGCATTCGTATCTCTTGAACATTTGTACATATTCGCCATGGAAGTGTTTGCTTGGGAAACTCTTGGAAAGAAGACATTTAAAACCTTACCTGAAGAGCTATTTGAACCTTCTAAAAAATTAGCCGCCAATCAAGGGGTATATAACGGTTTCCTTTCCATCGGACTTGCTTGGTCATGTTTTATCGATGATCCAATATGGTCAGAGAATATTGGAATCTTCTTTTTAAGCTGTGTGATAGTAGCCGGTATTTTTGGTGCCTGGACAATCACAAGTAAAATATTTTTCACACAGGCAGTTCCTGCAATCATTGCATTAACGGCTGTTTTAATCTCCTAATTGAGGAATATCATAATTCTTTAGAAAAATCAAATCTCTTCGGTTGGATTGGTTAATAATACCTTAAAATTCAAATCTTATCATGAAAAAACATCTACTTCTGCTATTTATTATTTTTTCAAGTTGTTTATATTCTCAGGAAGATTTACTGAAAGAGATTGATAGCATTCCGACAAAAACCGAGTATCAGGAACCCACTTTTAAAGCCCTTCAGATTGTAAGTGGACAGTCAACCAAATTAGCTTCAAAAAATGAATGGTACATTGTTGTATCACATCGTTTCGGAGACATTAGTACTGGTTTCAAAAATTTCCTTGGTCTAGATGATGCGTCCACAAAGCTGGGTGCAATATATGGTGTTACAGATAAAATTTCACTTAGCCTTTCTAGAGAAACCAATATGAAAACTTTTGAAGGGGGTATTAAATTCCAATTGATTCATCAAAAAGAGAATATACCGGTTAGCATTGTTGGATACCATGTAATAGCAATCAATACGGATCTGGAAAAAGACAATTATC
The DNA here is from genome assembly GCF_041224435.1 of Chryseobacterium tongliaonense. NCBI lineage: Bacteria > Pseudomonadati > Bacteroidota > Flavobacteriia > Flavobacteriales > Weeksellaceae > Chryseobacterium > Chryseobacterium tongliaonense. Next base: position 130,742 of record NZ_JBGFFD010000002.1, read on the forward strand.
CTCACCTACAATTCGTAGATAGAATTTCTTACCTAAGTCAGGCTTTAATTTCAAGAAGATTTAATGATAAGCTCTCTTTACAGCTTACTCCCTCTTATGTACACAAAAACCTTTACGATCCAAATATTGAAAATAAAAACATGTTCATAACAGGACTTGGGAGCCGATATAAGATTTCCAAAAGAGTCTCCATTAATGCAGAGTATTTTGTGAATTTTGACAATCACAGTTTTTATAAAAATCCTTTATCATTAGGGATAGATATAGAGACAGGAGGGCACATTTTTCAACTTTTATTCACCAACTCTCAACTCAATTCAGACATCGGTTATCTTACCAATGCTACGGGAAAATGGCAGAAGGGACAAATTTTCTTTGGGTTTAATCTTTATAGAGTTTTTTAATATGAAAAAAATAGTTTACACATTATTATCAGCAATTTTAACAATTGCCTGTAGCAGCAGAACCTATGACGATATTTCAGAGGACACACCCATTGCTGATCAGGTTAAATATGCAGCAAACGTAAAAGTTATTCTAGATAACAATTGTGTTTCATGTCATTCTGCGGGTAGTTTTAAACCTTTGACCACTTATAATGATGTACGAAATAATATAGATGCAATCATTAACAGGATACAAAGACCTAATGGAGACCCTTTAAAAATGCCACCGGGAGGCTCTCTATCTCAAACACAGATCAATACTTTCATTAAATGGAAAACCGACGGTTTTGTTGAACAATAAAAAATTGATTAAATGAGAGGTTTAGCAATATTTGGACTATTTTTTTTAAGCAACCTGGCTTTAGCCCAAAAGTATAGTTCTCAAACTGGTACAGTAAAGTTTGAAGCATCGGTTCCTTTATTTGAAGACATCTTTGCTCAGGACAACAAAAATACAGTGATTTTAAATACGGAAACCGGAGATTTAGCTTCGATCTCAGGAGTTAAAAACTTTCATTTTAAAACAAAATTAATGGAAGAGCACTTTAATGAAAGCTATGCGGAAACATTAAAGTACCCAAAAGCAACTTTCACAGGGAAAATCATAAATTTTGATAAAACAAAGCTCACTGCTGCGCCACAAAAATATACCACTCAGGGAAAACTTAATTTTCACGGTGTGGACAAAATGATTTCTTCTTCAGCTACCATATATTCAAAAGATGGTAAAATATTCCTACAAGGTACTTTTATCATAAAACCAGCGGATTTTAAGGTTACTGTTCCAAAAATGGTTATGCAGAAAATTTCTGAAAATGTAAAGGTTGAATACCAGTACATCCTCGTCAAACAATAAGAAAATATATATTCTATGAGAAAAACTATCCTGATGCTAAGTTTGGCTCTTGCAAACTTAGTTAATGCACAATTTAGTTCTGGCATTATCAATCTCCCCAACTCAGCTATGACTATAAAACTAGATACTAATCCAACCACTGTAACCCTGACATTAACTGGTGATAGCAACTCCATGTTAGCAATTGGTTTTGGGAGTAATGGTTCAAACGGCATGACAGCCGGATTAGACGGGTTTATTTACAATTCATCTGCTAGCAGAGATTATACATTTGCAGGATTTACAGCTCCTTTTGCAGATGCAGCTCAAAACTGGACAGTAACATCGAATACAGTCTCAGGAAATATAAGAACAGTCATTGCTACAAGAACCTTGGCTGGAGGTTCTGAAGATTTTGCATTTACTAATACATCAGCAAATGTTAATATTTTTTATGCCAAAAGAGCAGGGAATCAAGCTATTGGATATCATGGCGCAAGTTATGGATATGCTACATTAAACATGGCAGGGCAACTGAGCCTGAATGAGACCACAGCTGAAGATCTAAAAGTCCTACTCTATCCCAATCCAGCGAAACAAACCCTAAGCCTTAAAAATAGAGATAAGGTAAAGTTGATTGATATCTATGAAGTAAGTGGAAGAAAAGTAAAATCTGCTGTAATTGAAAGAGATCAAATTGATATCTCCGATTTAAGACCAGGAAATTATTATGTAGAGATCACTCTGAAAGACGGAGATCTATTATATGAGAAACTGATTAAAGAATAACCTAAATAATTTATACTGATAATACAAAAAACTACCGTTTATGAAGAAACATTTACTTTTAATAAGCTCTCTTGCTGTTGCTTTGGTTAGTGCACAGAATAATGATGCTTTAAAAAAAGAGTTTGCAAGACAAAACAAAGAGAATAACGAAAAGTTTGATGCCTATGTTGCAAGAGTATATGGAACAAACATTAATCCTGAAAAGCAAAAAGAGATCGAAAGACTAAGATCCTCTTTATCAGGATTTAATTTTGGTATTCCCTACTTTTTGAAACAACATGATACCCGACAATTACTCAATTCAAATTCCGACTTGTTAAATACCACTGGAAATATTACTGGATTGACTGGTGCTTTTAATGGCGAAAATATTAAATACACAATATTTGATGGAGGACGAGTTTATGCATCGCATGTTGCTTTCAGTAACGCTATCGGAAGAATTACCAATAAAGAATCTTCAACAGAAAGTTTATCAGATCATGCTACAGGTGTAGCTGGCTTTATTGGTGCAAGAGATGCACCGCTTACGAGCAATGGTATAGCTGTGGGAAATGCTAAAGGGGTTGCCAGCAACTCAACAATAGATAGCTACATGTTTGACACGACTCTACTACCTGGTAATACTTCAACGAGTACCGTATTTGAAAAAATCCTTATCGCTCAACCTAATATATCTAACCATTCTTACGGAATTGATACAGGCTGGATTGAAGACTACGATGCCAACGGAAATGTCGATTCTTTTTTATACAATGGTTTTAAATCCGGCAATACATTTTATGATTATCAAGGAACCTACAATACTGAGGATCGTAACTATGATATGCTTGTTTACAATAATCCATCGTATATCATTGTAAAATCTGCTGGCAACTCTTTTGGAACGGGACCAAACGGAACAACCTCTAACGTACCTAAATATTACAGAACTTCGACCGGGACTGGTTTAACTCCATTTATTGCCACTGATACCTTACCTCCCAACAACTGTTCTTTAGGCTACGACTGTATTGGCTCTGGTTCATTGGCCAAAAATATTATCATTGTTGGCGCAACAGATATAATAACAACCAATAACAATCGTTACAATGCATCAAACGATGTTGTGCACTCCAGCTATAGTAGTGCTGGTCCTAGAGATGATGGAGGAATAAAGCCGGATATTTCAACAGTCGGAACCAATGTCCTCTTTGCAGGACCTATTAATAGTGCAGGAAATTCAACTTGGGGAATAGGAAGTGGAACATCTTTCTCTGGTCCTATTGTTACAGGTATTATAGGTCTGTGGACACAAATCAATAAACAGCTATTCAGTAATGCACTATTAAATGCTTCTTCAGCAAAAGTACTTACTATTCATTCAGCATCTGAAGCCGGAAATATTGGTCCAGACCCTCATTTTGGATGGGGCTTTATTAATGCAAAAAAAGGAGCCGAACTTTTGGTGGGAAAATCGAACAATACTGTAATCTTCAAAGATGAAACTTTGACAAGTGGTATAAAAAATTCTAAAACAGTTACAGCTTCAGGTTCAGAACCTTTAAAAGTTACTATCAGTTGGACTGATCCCCAATATAACACTAACTTTCAATTTGTAACAGATGTTTTCAATAATAGAACGTCAAAACTTATTAATGATCTTGATCTAAGAATCATCGATACTACTAACAATACCGTTTACTATCCCTGGAAGCTTAATGCCAATAGTCCAATGACGCCAGCTACAAAAGCAGACAACACTGTTGATAATGTTGAACAAGTTGTACTTGATGCACCGGTCGCAGGTAGGAATTATAGAATAGAGATCACCAACAAAGGAACATTAATAAATAATACTGGAACTTCTGCTCCACAAAATTATTCAATAATCGTTACAGGATTCAGTCAAGAAGTCCTTAGCACTACAGATATAGCAAGTTCCAACAACGATATTATTATCGCTCCAACACTTACTAAAGATATTGTTAAAATCATAAAAGCTCCTAAAAAAGCTACTTTTACAATATATGATCTCTCAGGTAAGAAACTACAAAGTGGACTAATCAACAATGACCAGGAATCTTTAAATATAGCATCTTATATAAAAGGAATTTATATCGTTGAGGTGAAAACTGATAAACAAATAATTTCTAAAAAAATTATTAAGGAATAGTAATCAAAAAAATCTTGTATAAAATACTAGCAATGCTAGTATTTTATACATAAACAATACAAAAAAACTTCCTATTATTTCTTTATGTGATCCATTTACAATTGTAAGAAAATAATAAACAGTTATTCCTCTCTAGATTAAGTATATTTATACTTAGGGTTTAATATAAGTACAACTATTCAATACTTCATAGCAAGCATTTAAGTGCCAGCAAAAGATAGTATAAAAAAAAAGATGGGTAAACCCATCTCATGATAATAGAAATAATAAGTAAGAAAAAAATATGCCGAAGTCAAATCTTCGTATTAATAAAATTGTTACTTGTTTCAGGACTAAATTTTACCAAATTTATGCACTAAATCTGTCTAAACATTCTTGATAATTCTTAATCGGAAATTTTATAAATATTCACCGAAACCTTACCATCTGTTAGTAAACCAAGATTTACTCCCCCAGTTTCAATTGCAAAAGTCAGCGTTTCCCCTGCGTTAAGTTTTACCATTGTATTTAATGTAGTTGAAGTGACAGGAATTGATGCGAGAGTTATATTTAAAAGTGACACCCTCACCGCATCAAAAATTTTACGATCAAAAACGGTCGTCCCATTTTTTAAAATCCCTAAACTTTTACCTCCTAAAAGACTTAAATCTACTCCACCTTCTAGCTGTACCTCATACATAATTTGATATAATCCGGATTTTGGAGCAGTATAAACACCATTATTAAATAATGATGGGACACCAGTTATTATATTGGAAGAATCAAGACTTATCTTATTCCAGTTAGTTCCCGGAATTCCTAAATTAATTAATGACCAAGCACCATCTGCACTAGCGTAGAAAGCTGTCCCATTACCACTAGCTTGCGAATTATTATTTAAAGCCATCCAAACACCACCGACAGCATCATAATAATAAATACCAGGAGTATTAACATGTATAGTCTTAGCGGTTATTGTTGTTACGGGCGTGGTAACATATACAAGTACACCATTCTGAGCCATGGTATAAATCCCATCTTTAGATTGTAATTGATCTCCGGAAAGGCGTGGAGGTATAATACCATCTACTGCAGTTACGATAGTTGGTTTACCTACTACGTCCAATGTTGCTGATGGCAAGGATGTATTCACACCAATCTGTGCACTTATTATTGTAGTATAGAATAAAGAACCAATAAGCAAAATTTTTATTTTCATAGTGAATCGTCATTAGAAGTTTGGTGATGAAATGTTATATAGACCTACTGAGAATTTAAGTAGAACATTTCTTCGAATTATTATTCACAATAATAGCTTATCATCAGCTTAAAAAAAAGGTAATCAATCACAAAATAACTGTGATTCTAAGCACAATAAGAAAGGTCAAATTGCATTTTTACTATTAAACTTTGACCCTTCTTATTTAAAATACTTTATTTCGAATATTTATTAAGATCTTATATTTTATGTATACCGCTCCCAATTGATATAGCCATCAAGAGTTAATCCATAATGTAATTCTCTTTTTGGGGGTGTTAATGACCAATTGTTTTGTAAACGTTCTACAAGATCCGGGTTTGAAATAAAAGGTTCTCCAAATGCAGCGATATCAATCAACCCTTCATTGATTAATTTTTCAGATTTTTCCCTATTCATACCCCCTGCAAGAATAATTATCCCATTATACCAGCTTCGGAAACGTTTAAGAAAATCTTCAGGTAGTGCAAAACTGCCTCTCGACTGTTGATCCATTATATGAATAAAGGCAATTTTTCGTAGGGAAAGCTCTTTAGCCAAATATGCATAAGTAGCTTCAATCTCATCATAATGTGGTAACTCATGAAGTCCTCCGTATGGTGTCAGTCGAATGGCAACTTTTTCAGCACCGATAGCATCTATACATGCATCAATTGTTTCCAATAGAAAACGACTACGGTTTTCAATACTACCCCCATACTCATCATGCCTATTATTAATGAATGGATTTAAAAATTGTTCAATTAAATAACCATTGGCTCCATGCAGTTCTATTCCGTCAAAACCTGCACTAATAGCATTTTTAGCTGCTTCAGCAAAATCTTTGCTTACCTTTCTTACCTCATCTGATGATAGTGCTCTTGGCTTAGAACAAATGACAAAGCCTTCTTTTCCGTTTTCGTCATACCCCCAAGCTGTAGAATTTTCTGCCTGAATATCTGATGCCCCCACCGGAGATATACCACCAGGCTGGATAGAAGTGTGTGAGACCCTTCCTACATGCCACAGCTGTGTAAATATTTTACTACCTCTATCATGAACAGCCTGGGTAACTTTTTTCCACCCATTAATTTGTTCTTGTGAATATAATCCGGGGATATATAACACTCCTTTTGAAGTTTCTGAAATCGCAGTCCCCTCTGTGATAATAAGCCCTGCATCAGCTCGCTGGCTATAATATAATGCATTATTCTCATTAGGAATACCATCTTCATTTCTGGCTCTTGTCATGGGAGCCATCGCAATACGATTTTTTAGATCAAGACTGCCTATTTGTACCGGTTTAAAAATATCAATATTCATTTTTCCAATTTTTATTTTAAAATCTATTTTATATTTGTTATTACGTTTCAGGAATTTAATTCAAACTGCGCTCATAAGAATTTATGCATGGTGATAAAAAGGATAATCGGTATATCCAGAGCTTCCGCCTCCAAAAAACTTCTCTTTTATTGGAGTATTTAGAGCAAGTCCATTTTTTAATCTAAAAGGTAAATCAGGATTTGCTATAAATGGACGCCCAAAACCAATAAGATCTGCCCAGCCATTTTGTAGAGCCTCTTCAGCTCGCTCGCTGGTATATTTACCTGAATAAATTAAAGTTCCATTGAAAGCTTTTCGATAGGCTTCTTTAAATTCAATAGACATTTCTGGAGCATTATCCCAGTCTGCTTCAGCAATGTGAATGTAAGCAATACCAATGCTGTTTAGCAAGGTAGCAGCTGCGATGTAAGTTTCTTCGGGGTTGTCATCCATAGCACCCATCAATGTGGTTAGAGGAGCTTGACGAACTCCGACCTTATCACCCCCAATAGCATTAGCCACAGCTGTTGTCACTTCTTTTAGAAAGCGTAGTCTATTGGTAAGGTTACCTCCATATTCATCAGTACGCTTGTTAGTTTGTGAATCAATAAATTGTTCGATTAAATATCCGTTGGCACCATGCAACTCTACTCCATCGAACCCCGCTTCAATAGCATTTTGTGCTGCCTGCTTATAATCTTCTACAATATGCTGTATTTCCGGTTTTGTAAGTTCTCGCGGCATGGAATGTTGTTCCAAATAACCTTCACCTGAAACCGCTTCTCGCCCTTCTTTTGCGAGGAAAACCTGTACACCTTCCGCAATAATAGCTGAAGGGGCCACTGGAGCTTGCCCATTCTCCTGAAGAGAAGTATGAGAAACTCTACCTACATGCCATAACTGTGCAAAAATTTTACCTCCTTTTTGGTGAACAGCTTCAGTAACTTTTTTCCAACCTATAATTTGTTCTTTAGTATAGATTCCAGGGGTCCAAGCATACCCTTGTCCCTGTCTACTAATCTGTGTTCCTTCTGAAATAATTAATCCCGCAGTGGATCTCTGTCCATAATATTCTGCCATGAGATCAGTAGGTGCCTCTCCCTTTGCTGATCTGGATCGTGTCATAGGGGGCATCACTATTCTATTTTTAAGGGATAGGCCCTTTAAGTGATAAGATGAAAATAACATAAAAATAATTTGTATTTAATTTGATGAAACAAAATTCGTAATTCGTAAACTATTATAAAAATAATTTAAATAATATTAAACCATCATAATTATAATAGATGGATTTACTATTACTTTTCATATACATGAAAAGATTGTAAACTGCTTAATTTGGTTTTCATATATTGGAATACTTAACCCCAAAACAGCTGAACATGAACTTAGAAACTTTAATTGGAATATTGGGTGCAGTACTGTCTTCCGTTTCATTTCTTCCCCAGGTAATCAAAATTTGGAAAACCAAATCTGCTGCAGATTTATCATTACCTACCATTTTGTTGCTATCTGCGAATGCAGCAACTTGGTTAATTTATGGTGTCATAAAAGATGCAGCACCATTAGCTATCACCAACGCAATTATGCTTACCATGTTATTGATAATAATTTTTTTTAAAATCAGATATCGACACAATCACAAATAATCCGATCTAATTGACATTACATTAAAAAGCCCAGCATTTTCTGGGCTTCAATTTTAAAGACATTACAAGTATAGCTGTGAATAACCCTTTTTTCTTACAAAGAATAGATTATTGTCTTCAACAACTTGCGTTTTGTACTATAATTAGCTTACGGGATAATCTGCTTAATCAAGATTATTGCTTTTTAAGCTCTGCAAGAACGGCCTCTCCAACGGCTTTCGCTGATTGTGGATTCTGTCCGGTAACAAGTCTTTGATCAGTTACCACATGAACTTCCCATAATCCAGACTTTTCAAAAATAGCACCACGTTCTTTTAATTTATCTTCTAATAAAAATGGCACCACTTTATCGAGCTTAACAGCTACTTCTTCTTCATCGGTAAAACCATTCACTTTTTTACCGTCCACCAAATAGTTACCATTGTTCAGTTTAATATTTACTAAACCTGCCGGACCATGGCAGACAGCACTGACCACACCTCCATTTTCGTAAATTTTGCTTGCAATTGCAGCTATCGCTTCATTATCTGCAAAATCCCACATGGCTCCATGTCCTCCCGCAAAATGAATAGCCTGATAATCATTGGGATTAATTTGGGATGGCTTTTTAGTATGCTCTACTTTATTGCGATAAACTTTATCATTCCAGAACTCTGCATTCACCTTATCCTTTAAATCAAAACCATCTACAGGTGCTTTGCCACCTTTTGGACTAACAAAATCAATTTCGTAACCTGCTTTTTTCAAAACTTCCCAAGGATGAGAAACTTCTCCCAAATAATAGCCTGTAGGTTCGCCAGTATCTCCTTTTTTATCATGACTGGTTACCACAAAAAGAATTTTCTTTTTGGTTTTTGTCTGTGCTGTCATCATATTGACAGAGAATGCCATTGCTATAACAGCAAATAACATCTTCATTACGTGATTTTTCGTCTTCTTCATACTTATAAATTTTAAAAAGATATAGTTAACTATTTACTTATTGAGGTTACTAATCAATTGTTTCGCCACTAATTCTGCAGATGCAGGATTCTGACCCGTAATCAATTGTCCATCTTGTACTGAATAGGCCTTCCAGTCTTCACCTTTAACATATTTCGCTCCTTTTTCTTTTAACATATCTTCTAGGGAAAAAGGAACCATATCCAATGTTTGTCCAGTAGACTCTTCAGTATTCGTATAAGCTGAAATTTTTCTATCCTTTACCAGAGATACTCCATTTTTATCAATCACATTTTTCAATGCCGCCGGACCATGACAAACGAAAGCAATTGGCTTACCTGCCTCATAGAATGCTTTAATCAATGCGATGGACAATGGATTATCCGGAAGATCCCACATAGGTCCATGCCCACCAGGATAAAAAACAGCATCATAATCCTCTGCTTTTATATCCTTAAGAGCAACTGTTTGGGCAAGTTTCTTTTGTGCTACTGGATCACTATAAAACTTTTTAACATATTCCGTTGAATATTCAGGCTGAGTACTTTTAGGATCAATAGGTGCATTTCCTCCATTGGGAGTAGCTACGGTAATTTCGACTCCTTCCAGGGCAAGTGTATAATAAGGTGTTGCGAATTCCTCAATCCAAAGCCCTGTTTTTTTCCCATTAGCTTTTACCTGATCAAATGAGGTGGTTACAAATAACACTTTTTTTGGTTTCATAATTTCTTTTGGTTTAGTTGGTTTATTTTCACTTTTAGCACATGCTACAATAATTGTAGATAATAATAAAATCAATAAATATTTCGTGTATTTTTTCATAGTATTTATATTATAATGAGACAGTATTTAGATTTTTGTTATTTAAAATAACTCTACAAAATTAACTCAAAGTCGATGTACAGCTGTGTGATTACACGCACAAAATAAAGTTGTAAACAATCCTTTATTTTAGTTTTTGACACCCGTATAATTAGTGGTTATACTCTTTCTCTTCTATATAAAATGGTAAATAATGCAAGCATGCTTAGCAATAACATTTGTACAATTACTGCTGACCATCCACCATATTGATAGGATAACAACGCTAGATAGCCACCTAATGAACCTCCCAAAAAGTAAGAGGTCATATATACAGTATTAATTCGACTTCCCGCCTTATCGTCGAATGTATAAATTAGTGATATATTGGTTACTTGTGCTGCCTGAACACCTAAATCTAACAATAAAACACCAATAGCTAATATCCAGATTGAAAATGGAAAAAATATAAAAAGAAGTTCACTGATCAATATGAGTATTACCGCAAAAACGAGAGATAGTACAATACGATTATTTTTATCAGAATTCTTCCCAAAGATGGGTGCCATTAAAGCACCTGCTACAGCCAGTAAACCAAACAATCCTATTTTATCACTAGATAGATTCATAGGATTCTCACTTAAATGGAAAGTAAATACGGTCCAGAATGAACTCAAAGTTCCAAAAATCAAGGCGCCGGTCAAGGAAGTTCGTCGGAGCATTGAAAATCTCTTTAATTGATAGACTGTTGATTTCAGTAAATTAAAGTAACTTTTTTTATAACTCCCCTTTAAAGAAGCAAAGTTGAACTGGATACACAATGCAGAGGCTAGAACCATTGCTGAGGAAATAACATACACACATCTCCATTTAAACCACTCTCCAATAAAACCACTGAAAACCCTCGCAGATAAAACTCCGATTAGCAAGCCTGTGAATATCTGGCCTACAATTTTGCCTCGGTTTTCCGATACCATACTTGCAGCCATCGGTAAAATAACCTGTGCAACTATAGCAAACAGCCCGATGGTGAAACTATAAAGATAAAGCTGTGCTAAAGTATGGGCGGCGGCTATTCCGATAAGGGAAACAAAGAGCAGTCCCTGTAAAGCTAAAATTAATTTTTTACGATCAATTTTATCTCCTAGTGGCGTTATAAAAAACAATCCCAGTCCATATCCCACTTGAGAAAAAACTGAAATAAGACCAACCTCTTTATTTGAAATCCCAATATCTTTTGCAATATCCGGAAGCAACGGCTGGTTGTAATACACATTGGCAATACATATCCCACAGGTAGCCGCCATGATCAGGATTTGTCTCCTTTTTAATACCATATTTTCCATATATCCTTACTATAAACCATTTTATATTATGATTACTCTAGTAGAGTTAAGGGATAACTACAGGAGAAATTTTATATTTTTCTAGTTTTCCCTTCCCTTTTAGAATACGCTCTTTAAGCAACTTAATATCATCATTCAAATTATTGAGTTCGTTCTTTGCATTTCTTGCATCTTTAGAACTACCCCTGACATCACTGGATAGATGATCTACCTTTCGCGCCAACTTTTTGTCTTGAGGATTTTGGCTTAACTTTTTAGCTAATTCGCTATTTTGATCGGCAAGACGTTGAGCTTCTATACTTGCTCTTTCTTTATTTTGACTTTTTAAAGTAAGTTTGCTTTCTAACTCCAATAACTTTAATGAATCTTTACTGATTTGCTTCACCAGGTCCAGTGAGTCTTTATTCATCTTATTTATGACATTTTCACTGTCTACATTTTGAGCCTTGAGACATGCTGGAATGCATAGAATCATTGTAAACGCGAGAATATACCCCCAATATGCTATCTTATTATTCATCCTAAAATATTTTTTGTTTGTTTTAAAATACGGTCACGTGTAAATCAGTATTATTGTATTTTGATCCGAAGTACATAATAAGGAGGTTTGCTAACATTCTGGTTATTGTTCCACCATGGTTTATTTTGAAGCTGATCAGATACGACATAAACATAACCGTTTAGTGATATGGCTACACCATCCGGCCATGAAAATAATGTATTGTCCTGAGCAAGGATTGTATATTTACCAGGAGTAGAAACGCCAATTGCATTATGTTCTACATCAGTTACATAGATCTGTCCGTGAGAACCAACTTTGAAGCCATCTGATTTAGGCTTTGGAGCATAATATTCAACTCTCTTTTCCAGGTCTGTACTTTGAAGTTCTTCATTAGCAACAGCATCTGCTTCAATACGATAAATCTTTTCTCCTCCAAGTGCCCCATAGTAAATCCAGTTTCTTTCCGGATCAATCGAAATAGGATTAAGAGGATATCTTGGTTCATATTTTTTACCATCTGCAAACTGATGACTTAGTGCCCTTCCATTCACTATCACAGGTTCATCTACAGGCTGAAATGACGTATGATTCTCTAAAACCCTTCTGCTGTAACCTGTTTTTAAATCAACCACAACAAATGCCGGGGTTGCAGGAAGAATCATTCCTCCCATAGTCATATCAGCAATAACTGCAGTATGATGTTTCTCATCAATTACAAAGTCTTGTAAAAATGAGGATGGCCGAAGCACCGCATCCGGTAATGGATATACATGAACCAACTTTCTGCTTTTGATATCCCAGCCGATTAGCTTTGGAGCTTGTTTAGGATTTGCACTAGCATTCCCCATATCCAATACCCAAAGGATATTATCTGAAGATACTTGGATACCAATCGCTGAATTAATTCCCTTAATTGAATTTCCTACAGGTCTTTTAATCCATTCTTCGTCCGGGAAATTAATTATTTTACCATCCGGAAGAATTTCTCTGACCAGAAACTCAGTTTTTCCTTCAGCACTCATCGTAACAAATATTCTACCTTCAGGGGAAATAGCTATATTACTTGGACGCTCATCAGTAAAAGTGGATACTATTTCAATGTCCGCTTTTGTTTTTGACTGGGCAGAAACAAAAACACTGGTCTGCGGTACAAAATAAACTACCGCTGCTAAAATTATTTTTTTCATAGGTTAAACCTTTTTGATTATAGTTATAATGCTATTAAATGTAAATGATAGATGATTACCTTAAAAGAAGGCAGGAAATATCCTGCCCGTTTCTTTTCTTAATTATAAAAATGCATTGAATACTATTTAATGGTAGCATATTTATTTTTTGATATCCATTCTGAAACAGATTCTCTTTTAGGATTCCAACCCAAAATATCACGTGCGTTGACCGCTTTCACCCTACTGTTAGAGCCTAACGCATAACGTGCAAGACCACCTATTTCGGCAAGAGCCTCTTCAGCATTCCAACTTTCCGTTTCTCCACCATAACCTAACGCCTTACTGATATAACCTGCAAGATCTTTAAATGATTCCTCACCATTTTCTACATAAAAATAGGAGCCTGCAGGGGCATGATCTAAAGCTAAAAGGTACAAATCAGCTACATCAGCAATATGAACATTAGACCATCTGTTAATTCCTTTTCCGATATAAATTCCTTTTCCTTTCTCAATTGACTTACGATATACCACTGGTAATTGAACACTTTCGACATCAAGACCTAAACTATCGCCATAAATCATTGAGGGAACGACCACTACAGTTCTGATGTTTCTTTCAGCCCAGCATGCTTCATGATCTGGTTAATAACTACACCCTGCTCTCTTGCTTCCAACGGAGAAAACTCGCTGATCTCATCAAATACTTTAGGATTTTCAAAATCTCCCAAAACATCATCAGCAACTACACTAGATCCTGAGGTATGTATAAACGGCTTCCCACTTCCTTCCAATGCATCTAAAATGGTTTCCACACTTTTCAAATGCTCAGAATCAGCAGCATGAATGACAGCATCCGATTTTTCAGCATATTCAGTGAGCAGACCACTATCTTCAAGAGACCCTACTACCGGAATAATCCCAAGACCTCTTACCTCTCCTGATTTTGAAGCATCACGGATTAAGCCATACACAATATGTCCCTGATCAACCAGTACTTTACCTATTGAACTCCCTATATATCCGTTAGCACCTGTTAAAAAAATTTTCATTATTGTTTATTTTATTGGTTTAAGACCAGAACACATTATTGCTCCTGATCGATTTTTTATTTTATAGTCTGAAGAAAGTCTAGTAACTCAATTCAATAATTTCTTTTACTTTATCTGGTGTTACATTCTGTAATTCACCTAGTGCAGTCCATCCTCGTTGTTCAAAACGATTCACAATAAGACTGGCTGTATTTTTATAATCATCAGTATAATACGATAATCCGGTCTCCATTCCCATTGTATGAAGAAACTCTATCGTTTTGTTTATAGCTAGCTTTGCAACGATCTCTTCATCCAAATTGTCGATTCCCCAAACTCTTCTTCCATACTGAGCTAATTTTTGTTTTTTACTTTCAAACATTACCTTATATAGACTTGGAGCTATAACGGCTAAGGTTCTTGCATGATCTATCCCATACAATGCTGTTAGTTCATGCCCTATTAGATGCGTTACCCAATCTGCAGGAACCCCCTTTTGAATTAATCCGTTTAGTGCCATAGTGCAACTCCACATGAAGTTTGAAGCAAGAGTATAATCAGTTGGTCTTTTAACCACCTCTGGCCCAACTTCGATGAGTGTCTGCAATATTCCCTCTGCAATTCTATCCTGTAAAAAGGCATTTGAAGGATAGGTAAGATACTGTTCCATCACATGGGTAAAAGCATCGACCACACCGTTCTGAAGTTGTCGCTCCGGTAACGAAGCAATCACCTGGGGATCACAAATCGAAAACTGTGGAAAAACAGCAGGATCATCAAAAAATAATTTTTCATCAGTAGCCTCAATAGTAATGACTGAACCTGAATTCATTTCACTTCCCGTTGCTGGAAGGGTAAGTACCGTACCCAGAGGAATTACCTTGTTTTTTATTTTATCCTGTCCTTTGAGAATATCTAACGAATCTCCGTCATACGTAGCTGCCGCTGAGATAAATTTTGCACCATCTATTACAGACCCTCCACCTACAGCTAAAATAAAATCAATATTTTTGTCCCTAATAATCTTTACTGCCTTAAGCAAGGTTTCATAATGCGGATTTGGCTCTATACCCCCAAACTCTGTAATCTCATAATTACTCAAAGAATCAACAACCTGCTGGTAAATACCATTATTAAATATACTGCCACCGCCATATACAAGAATGATTTTTGCATTTATAGGAATCAGATCTGGAAGTTTTGCCATTTGTCCCCTCCCAAAAACAAGATGGGTTGGATTATAATATTCAAAGTTTAGCATATTTGATTTTTATATTTGTTCTGTTTATTTATTTGCTCACTATATTATCGTTCAACAAACAAGAGGAAATACATAGTTTAGCTTTTGTTTCAAATAAGCATTACAGAAAAGATCACAGTATTGGAGTAAATAAGGAAACTTTTCTTGATCCCAGAAGCGGAATAATTTGTAAAAGAACTATTTGTTTAAAGTAATCACTTTGACGATGCTGCTCCAGAGCATCGTCATCTTTATAAATTTCATAAAGTATAATTCTTTCAGGGTCTTCAGCAGATTGATACGCTGTATATTGAAGACAACCAGGTTCCTGAACTGTAAATTCAGCAACTTGCTTTAAAAAGTTTAATACTTCAGAAAGTTTATTTGCTTTTATTTGGTATTCGGCAATAAGAATAATATTCCCTCTTTTATGTATCATATCTCTGTTTATTGATACACAAAATTGGGATTATTTAAAGAGGAGGAAAAGGAGAAAACTCACAAAATACATGTGAATTCAATCACACTAAGGGTGACTTAAGCGACTTAAGGTCTCCCTTGATACACCTAAGTATGCCGCAAGTAAAGTTTTAGGAAGCCTCTGTAAAAGTTGAGGAGTGAGCTGATACAATCTATTATATCGCTCCTGTGGATTTTTCTCCAGTAACATCAAAATACGTTGTTGAAGAGCAACATAGCCAATATTAGATTTTTTCCTAAAAAAGTTGGCAATAGTGTGCATTTCACTACATAGTTTTTCTTTATTCTCTCGTGAAATTACAAGAAGCTCTGAATCTTCTATACAATCTATAGCAATAGTAGCAAGTGTTTTATTATTGTAAGCCTGATAGTCGGATATCCACCAATCTTCCATTGCAAACTGTAGGATATGCATTTTTCCATCTTCATTGATGTGATATGCCTTAAGTAATCCCTTAATTACCCAATAATCATTGGCAACTTCATGATCTTCCTGCACAAGATATTGATGTTTACGAAGTTTCTTAGTTGTGAACATAGAAGAAATATAGTCAAATTCTTCATCAGTTAACGGAGTGATTTGCTCTATATGCTGTCTAAATTTATTCATGATATATTATTTATTAGTCAGATTCCATTACAAAATACAAGTTATTGCATGAGAATATTTGTCTACTTCGTCGATGATTTTTTATAGCCCTCTGCCCGTGTTTTTTCAGCTTCGGTTTTTAAATTTTTCAACCATATGCGTGTAGATCTCTCCGAGTCTTTCTGAAATTTACTGCACCTTAGGAAAACCAACCATCCCTCCGTACTTTCTTCCACTTTTATAGTAGTATAATCTCCATATGAAGTAAACGACCAACTATTAATAGCAAATACTCCACAGGCTTTACTACACCATCCAATCTTCTTTCCTGGAATTATATTGCTAATGATTGAATGCATACTTACCCCTTCATTTTTCCAGTCAAAACTATTCCCTTCTTCGAATGAACCATTTAGTTTTGGGTCGATAACATCATTGTTCAATTCTTCCCAATGATTAATATCACTGATCATCTGATACACTTTTTGTGAAGGAGCATGTATTGTTATTTCCTGACAGATCTTTACTGGCGCATCATTATTGATCGATTTCAGCCCCGTATCAGTTGTAAAAACTACTTCCAACAAAATAACGGCAACTGCAATCAAACCAAACATCATCAGTACACAATACAAAATTAATTTCATTTTTATCAATTTTTGTTTTTTTAGCTAAAAAATTTGCTAATCCTTGCAATAAAAGGGCGGGATGTACCCGCCCTACTAATCAAAGTCCAAAGGAAACTATTTCTTAACAAACTTTACAGTTTGGTTTTTAATTCCATCATTCAATTTGAGGATGTATGGACCAGGTACTAAAAAGGCAATGGCAACCACTCCATCAACTACCTCTTTATTAGATTGTACCAGTTTCCCTGTAATGTCATATATAGAAATGCTTCCTTTATAATTTGCAATATGGATATAGTCATCAACAGGATTAGGATACACTACGATGGAATTTTTCAACTCATTCTCATGAACTCCCAATGAAGTTGTTGTCAAAGAAAGATTATCAACTGTAAAATAGGAAGTCGTTCCATCTCCTGCTTGATAAATATATTCTACATTAGGATCTCGTCTAACAAGTGAGGGATCTAATGTAATAGTTACGTTATTAGGAATATCATTACTTAGATAAGTCACAGGTACAGTAAATTCCGTATAGCTATTAGTTCCTGATAAATTAATGGTTCCGCTTCCTATTGTAATCGTTTGATTATTTACGTTTTTAGTAAGTAAAATCGTAACTACTGCAATATCGTTTACTATAGCTCCATTCTGACTATGTATTATATTATGCTCATATTTATAATATCCTTTTAAAGCGGTAGGTCGGTAATTGATATTGGCAGTTTGAATGGCCGCATCTTTATCATTCGTATACCATACTCCCAATTTCAGTGCATAATTGCCCGAATGAGCGTCAGCAGTTGGTGGAAAATTAAACATCTGTGAAGGATGAATCGCAGTTGAATTAGACCGAATCCAACCCGTGGGACGATTATCAAAACCACCTGCATTTACATCAATAAGATTATCCCATTGTTCAAAGTTTAAATTCTGAAGTTGAGCCAAAATCAAATTCGGAACTAAAACAACAGTAAGGAAGTAGATTATTTTTCTCATATATTACCTATTTATAATGCTAATTTAGAGGCTTTCTTTTACATAATATTTCAAATTACCCGGACAGATTTACAAATTCGCAGAATTATTTAATTATATTACATTTTCAAATTGGAAATAGATGTCTTTTTGCTAATACTTTAAAAACAAAAGACGGGATAAAACCCGTCTCATGACTAATAAAAAAAATTATAAGAATTTCTTCTTTATAGCTTTCCAATTTATACTCTAAGTATTTAATCAAAAAATACGGCCTTCTATTAGATCCGTTAAGATTTGTTTATAAGAATATAATTTGCCCGTATTACTATAAAGGGAAATTTTTATTTTTTGCTTGGATATAAATACAGGATGAAACCTACAATTAATATATCTTAATAATCTATTTACTTTTCTCTATTTATATACCAATTAAAAAAACTATCGACAGTAAGTATGAAATCCTACATCTGTGGTTGTTATGTGCCGATTTTGACATCGGCTTTACAAGTAGTGGATTAGTTGAAATTGACAGGAGACGATAAACCACTTGTTATATAATAACTCTGACATAAACTTACTCTATACATACTGTCTGATAGGTCCTCTCATATGAATATCTTAATTACCTAGCTAAATTAATGGTCATTTTTTTATTACAATTTCAAATTCCCGGAACAGATTTATTTATTTACCGAATTATTAGCTTATTTTTTCTAAATCAATACCTCTAAATCATTTGATAATAAAAACAAAGAGTCTCATATGCTGAGAACTCTTTGCCACATTTTCATCTTCATGGTTTCAAGAATCAATATCTTAGAGAATTATAATAAAGAATAATTATTTTTTTATGGTTTTAATAGTCCTTGTACTTCCATCATTCATTTTTAGTGTAATATAATAAATACCATGTTGTAAGTCACCTAAATATAGCGGAGATATAAGCTGTTTAATTTGCTTAACTAGCCTCCCAGAGACATCAGTAATAGAAATAGATTTCACGCGATCAATATGAGAGATGGTTAGTTGATCAATAAATGGATTAGGGAATGCGTCAATTTTTTCTTGATGAACGGAAACTTCATTTGTAGATAATACGCTATTATCAAAAGCTGAAATCTGAAACTCACCATTATCAGTTAGGACACTACTGTATTTCCATACACTTACATATAATGTGGTACCTGGGGTCTGACCTGTTAAAGAAACTAATGAAAAAGAATCTATCAGATTTCCATCGTCATTACATGCAATTTGTGTTAAAGATCCGCAAGTACCACTATACACTGTAATAACAGAGTCATCAAATAAAGAATTGACAGCTTCTCGTGTTTCTATTTTCAAATTTCCACTTGCAGGAACAATGACCTTAAACCAAACATTATCAACAGCTGCAGCTCTGCAAGAAGGAGCTGAACCATCGGTCGTAGCGCCAACATTAGTTGCTGTAATGGCACTGGTAGTAAAATCCGTTCCTACTGTTAATGATACTGCTTGTGTACAATTATCATTGGCTACGGGAAAAGGGTCATAAGCGGAAACTCTAAACTGGCCACTATCAATACTTGAATCATATTTCCATACACTAATGTACAAAGTAGCTCCTGGGGTCTGACCTGTTAAAGAAACTAATGAAAAAGCACCCTGCCCATCATCATCATCGCAACCAATTTGTGTTAAAGAACCGCAAGCACCACTATAAACGGTAAGTACGGAATCATCAAATAAAGAACCTGTCTGTTGTCGGGTCTCAACTGTCAATTTTCCACTTGGAGGAACAACTACTGAAAACCAAACATTTTCTGATGCATCAGTCTGGCAAGAAGGTACAGAGCCATCAGTAGTAGCAGCAACATTAGTAGAAGTAATTGCTCCAGTAGCAAAATTAGTTCCTAATGTAAGTGCTACAGCTCCAGAACAATTGTTATTCTGCGCATTAACAACATTGACGGCAAGTAAAAAGAAATAAAATAGAATTTTTTTCATGGGTAAAATAAGTTTAATTAAATTTTTACATACAAAAGCTTACGTGAAGATTAGAAATTATTTCTTAGCTCCTTATTACTATTGAAAAATGAAACTTTAAAATAGCAATCCAACAGTATGATATTCAAGACAATGGATTTATAACGAAACTACAATTACTTTTTCTAGTATAGTTTTAAATTTGACGAGCAGATTTACATATTTGACGAATTCTCTGAAAAGAACATTAAACTAAAAAGACGGGATGATCCCGTCTCGTGTTTAACTTAATCTAAAAATCTACTGCTTACAATCTTACAACTATGTCATCTTCTCCAGTTAATTGCATAAAAAGGCAAAATGTGATCGGTAATTTCTCTTTACACATGTTAACACTTGAAAACATACTTTTCTACTTCATGTTAAAGATTTTTATTTTGGTTTCTGAAATGAGTATATTAGTCAGCAGCATTGAATAAACTGCTTTAGTACACGACTACTTCTACTCAATTTCAATCCCTATAGTAAGGGAGAGATCATCAATGGCAAATTATTTTTTCATAGCCCCGCTCTTGTTTAGTTTAGTACAACAAAATTACTTTCAATTTCCCCATAACAGTTTCAAATTCACCGAACAGATTTATTAATTTACCGAATTATATAGTCATATTATATTTTTAATATCCAAATTCAATTGTTTTGGTGTTTTTCCTGTGTTCTTTTTAATAAAAGAACTAAAATTAGATGGACTGTTAAAATTCAATTCATATGCTATTTCTATAATGGAATGGGTCCCCAACAACATTAACCTTTTTGTTTCTTTAACCACTTCTTCATTAATTAAATTCAATGGGGTCTTTCCAAAATTTAACTTACAATGCTGGTTTAAGGTATCAGCGCTTACATACAACATAGTAGCGTAATCCACTACATTTTTTTTATCTTTTATATGCAAGCTTAACAGTTCTAAAAAGCGTGTTGCCAAACTGCTATTTTTTGTTTGCATTACGCAATGTTTTTCAATCAGATGTATTAAGATAATCTGGAGATAACTGTAAGATTTGAAGATCGCTAAACTAGAAGGTTCATCTTGCTTCATAATTTTACTGATATGTTCTGTCAAAGAATACAAATGAAAAAAATCCATTTCTGAAACCACAATTTTAGGTTGCTTAAACAAAAGATGATGGAACTCCACAGGAAATAGATGAGCAAATATATCTTTCCCAAACTGAATGATCCGTCCTTCTGCAGTCTCCCTATTCAATAAATGAACTTGCCCGGGATGTATAACAAATATGGAACGATCTTCCAGATTAAAATTTTGATCATCTATTAATTGAGAGCCCCCTCCTTTTTGTATGAAAAGGATCTCGAAATAGTCATGTTTATGTATTTTAGTAAAATCATAAGGATTATTATAATCCAATGATTCCACAAATAATACTCTACTGGGGTGGTCTAGGGATACAATCTTCATAATGTGTAATCATTAGTAATAAGCAATATTAATATCCTGAGTACTACAAAAATTGTAAGAAAACGAAACTTGATGGTGAGATTGCCCAAGTCTATGTAATGAAATACAATTTAATTAATCACTATCAACTCAATGATTTGTAGTTTTTTTAACAGGATTAAACGCAAGAGTTTTAAACTCATCAGTTCAACAGTCTATTTTATTAATTTAACTTTTTAGTTTCCACAAAGACCTGTCGTTGTATATCCTAGACTAGAATATTTTTTATGAATAACATCTAATAATGAATACGTGCTAAAAGAATCTTGTGAAATCTCCCAAATCATAATTCCACCAGTATTTTGAGATGCATATTCAACTTTTTTAGAAATGGTAGGTCTTCCATTATAATAAAGCTGTCCTACTTGATCAAGATCAGCATGTTGAACTCCAGACTCAACAATCTGTCCAAACGTAGAACTTGAAACAGGTGAGTCAACAAAATTATATCCGTAAAAAGGCACTCCCAACGTTAATTTGCTTGTTGGAATATGCTGTTGTTGATGCCAAAAATCTACTCCATTTTGAGCATTTAAAATTGAACTGTGTTGTCCTGGCTGATTAGGTGTCCATGGCCCGGTACTGTCATAAGACATAATGTTTATAAAATCGAATGCATTAAGTGCGGGATCACTAATGTTTTGAAAACGAAAATTATTAGGTAAAGCAGCGGTCAATAGTTTATCATTTTTTGCAAGAGCCGTTTTTAGCTCTAAAATAAAACCGCTATAACCAGATGTCACAGCATCCCACTCCAGATCAACATCTACTCCATCTAAATGATAACGGTTTACAAAAGCGACGATGTTGCGAATTAATATAGGTCTGTTTGAAGAATTATCAATGTATAAAGACCAGTTTGTAGCCTGTTCTTGAGTAATAGCACCTCCCGCAAGAGATATACTTATCTTAATATTCGGATTTACAGATTTTACATATTGAATGACAGCATCTATACTTCCCTGGAAATGAATACTGCCATCAGCATTTGGATTCGCAAACGCAAGGTTTAAGTGAGTGAGTTTACAAAATTGTATAGATCCGATTTTACTAAAATTGTCTGAAGACAAGTAACCAATAACTTTTGCCGATTTAGTTTGTGTAGGTTCTGTCCCGGAACCATAATCTGTTGTACAACTCAATGGAAAGAAAAGAAGACTTGTGTAAAACACGCTTAATAATGTTTTGCTTTTTATCATAATCTTTATTTTAAAACGGTACTTTAATCGCGAGTAAAATTGCGATATGATTCTTTCGAAATAGTGTTCGAACAAAAAAATAATAATTTCAAAAAAAAAGAAAGGGTTAAAATCACAAAATAACTGTGATTTGAATCACAAAACAATGGACAGTCATGAATAAAGTAGATAAGTTTATGAATTATACTTAACTTTCACAGACTATTAAAATATAAATGTTTCATCTTCTTTCTCTTCCAATATTATCTGCACATATAATTTAATTTTTTTTAAAATCGTTTAGCAGCGTTTATGCTAATATTATAATAAAAAGCCCTAAATAATAATGTTTAAAAATACCAATCTTAAAGTAGTAAGCTTCGGAGAAATTTTGTTCGATGTTTTTAGAGAAGAAAAAATAGTAGGCGGTGCCCCCCTTAACCTGGCATTAAGGACCCGGTCATTTGGATTTCCGGTAACCATGATCAGTGCCGTAGGAAATGATGAAAATGGAAATGATCTAAAAGAGTATATCTTAAAAAATGGAGTTGAATGCAATACCATCATTACCCATCAAGAGCATGAAACAGGGATTGTTCAGGTTTATCTTAATGAAAGAGGTTCTGCTACTTACGAAATTAAGTTTCCTTCAGCGTGGGATTATATTGGAATAAATGCAGATGTAAAAAAAGCAGTATGGCAAACCGATATTTTCTTTTTTGGAAGCTTGGTCTGCAGAAACGATATATCCAAAAATACTCTTTTTGAACTTCTTCAGAGTAATCCGACAATGTATAAAGTCTTTGATGTTAATCTTAGAGCTCCACATTATACTATTGAAACAGTGACACAGTTAATGAATAAGGCTGACTTTATTAAATTCAATGATGATGAAATTATTGAAATAGCATCCAAACTTGGCTTTTGGTCAAATTCATTGGAAGAAAACATCAAATTTATTGCCAATAGGACTCAGACAAAATCCATCTGTGTAACCCGAGGAAAACATGGTTCTATACTGCTATGGGAAAATATGTTATACTACCACAATGGCTTTGTAGTTACAGTAGTTGATACGGTGGGGGCAGGAGATTCTTTCTTAGCCGCCCTTATTACAAAACTTGTAAGTGACAAAAATCCTCAAAATGCCCTAGATTTCGCCAGTGCAGTAGGAGCTCTTGTTGCCAGCCGCGCAGGAGGTAATCCGAAAATTAAAAATCTTGAGATCGAGGATTTTCTCTCAAAAGCAACCTCTGATCACTGATCATATTGAAGTAAGTTGTTCCTTTATTAAAATAAACAATTCATTATCAATTAATTTTACAATTTGAATCCGGAAGAGTTGTACGCTCTCCGGATTCTTATTGATCAAATTATTTAAAAACAAATAACTACTTTAAAATCTACTTTTTCTCTGCTTTAACCTTAAGATTCTTTAGCCAGATTTGCAGTGAATTTTCTAAGCCTTTCTGAAATGTTTTGCTCATTAGGGATACTAGCCATCCTTCCATACTTTCTTCAACTTTTACCGTTGTTTTTCCATCGTGCTCTGTAAATGACCAATTGTGAATGGCAAATGCTCCGAAAGCTTTACCTGACCAACCGATTTTATGCCCTGGCTGTACGGTATGCAAAGTAGAATGAATGGTTAATCCACCACTTTTCCAATCAAAAGAGCTTCCTTTTTTGAATTGTCCATTTAATTTAGGATCTTCAACATCACTGTGCCAATCCGTCCAATGATCTATATCACTCATAATCTGATAAACTTTTTGTGCAGGAGCATTTATTGTAATTTCCTGATAGGTTTTTACAGGAGCTTCTTTATTGATAGATTCTGACACCGAGTATGAAGTGAATACTTCAAGACAAGTAATGGTTATTGCAAGTAGCCCCACTATTAAAAGCAAACCATAAACTAACTTTTTCATTGTATATTATTTTTAAGATTATTAAATTATTTGAAAAACTTTAAATGATCATAAACAAACTGTTCGAAGTCGATTGCCGGTTTTCCCGTTACATCATGGACAGTATTAAAAATTTCAGAGGCCTCACCTCTTGCATAATGAGCATAATCTTCAATAAGACCACCTATTTGCCATTCCGGAAATCCAGCCACAGTTAATGCTCCCTGCATTTGTTCGGAATTTAAATCTACATAGGTAATTTCAGTGTCTAAAACGCGAGAAAGCGTTTCTGCCATTTGAAAATGTGTGATAGATTCCTTTCCCGTTATATTGTAGATTTTGTTTTCATGCCCATTCTCTGTTAATATTCTCGCCGCAACTCCTGCTATATCTCTAATGTCAACAGCACTAACAGTAGCATTTCCCAACGAACCATAAAATTTCCCTTCATATTTAATGGAATGTCCAAAGGCTATAAGACCTTGCATAAACAAATTGGGGCGTAAAAATGTGTAATTCATTCCCAACTCTTTGATTCTATCTTCAACAATAGCATGGTATCTGAGAAAACGAACTGGAGAAGTTTGGTCTGCAGCCAGCTGAGATAATTTTACAATATGTTTTACACCTGCTTTATGTGCTGCATTAACAAAGTTCAGTTGAAGCTTTTCAGAGTACTCTGATGAGTTGGTAAGCAAAAATGCTTTCTCGATTCCATGCAATGCCTGAACAAGGCTCTCACTATCCGACAGATCACCAACGACTATTTCTACCTGTGGCAAATTAGTCATCAGGTCTCCCTGATCATTGTTGCGAACAAGTGCTCTAAAAGAGACATTCATGTTAACCAATTTCTTAACGAGTTGCGTACCTACACTTCCCGTTGCTCCTGTAATTAGAAGATTTGTCTGTTTCATAAAAACTGTTTTTTAATACCTCAAAATTCGGTCTATTACAGTCTCTAAAATTGTAAGAAAACGAAGTCTTCTTTTACCTACTTGTATGATTAAAAAAACATAGATAAACTCAACCAATCATAACATTGATTGGTATATAATACATATAAAAAAAACAAAAATTCAATTAATTCTTAGGATCACATATTGATTCCTGAAATTTCAGGTATTTTGAAGGACTGAGATGAATATAATATTTAAAGTCTTTAATAAGTTGACTTTGATCGTAATAGCCACATTGATTGATGATATCAAACCAATCTATTTTACTACTTTGGCAAGAAATGGTCTGGATAATTTGAATAGCTTTTAAAAAACGTTGATATCGATAAATCTCCTTTGAGGTATAGCCAAAATGTTTTTTGTGATTGGTCTGTAGTGATCTTTCCGATAATTTGTTCTTTTTAGAGATTTCCTTTATTGGGCTAAAGGTAGTCCGATCAAAGGTAGCAATCTGCTCTGCGATTCTGTTACGATCCCGTAAATAGGGTTGACAGAAATCTAACACAGCCTGAACTCGATTTTCATTAGAATCAATCTTTTTTAATTCAGACCAAAGTGTTGTAAAACAATTTTGATCAAGTAATTCATCCGGGTGCGTAGCCAGACCTTCAGTCAAATCTGTATTTCCAAAAAATCTGAAAAAAGCATCATCTTTAAAATTGCAAACCAAAATCTCCGCCCCTTCAGGCAAAATATAGTTAAAAGCATGTTTTATAGGTCCCAACACAATACATTTTTCAACCTTAATTTCTTCTTTGTTTTTAGAAATAAACGATGCAGGAGTACCAAAACTAAAAATCATGATCGTCTGATACGAAGGTAAAAGTGTTTTTTCTACAGTTTCCTTAGATCTATTCTCAGCATAATAAAAATGTGAAAAAATATCTTTAAATTCTGTAGGTGCAGATATTCGGTAACTATTATAATCTTTCATATTTCCAACTTTTAGAATTAAAACCGTTAGCACTTTAAAGTAAAACTAATTCATTTTGTTTTGCTTCTATAGATTCTTAGCCTAAACAAATGTATTTAAAATTTCACAATGCTGATGAACAATAAAAAGCCGCTGATGAATTATTGTCATCAACGGCGGACAGTTACGCAATGAGAAATTAATCCCAAGCCATAAAGCCTTCGTAGGCAAAATAAATTAAAGCTATGTAAAAGCTATACTTAATTAGTTTTTTAGTTGCCTTATAGCTTTTAAACAATACCGGATTGTAAGCTGATTGGTCGAATGTTGTTTTTGTTGTTTGTTCCATTTCTTTCCTTTTTTATGGTTGTTATAAAATTGTTCTCTAATTGATAATTGACAAAAAAATATTCCTTTTCTATCGATTCCTTAGAAGCAATAGCATTGGTCATCAATATATAAGTTTTACTTTTTATCGTGTTTTTTAAAAGGGCATGCGCCTTAACAATTGGTTCCCCATAAAGTTTTTTAAAAGTTCCAATAGTATATTCTGAGAAAGTCCCATAATGGGCTACTAATTTTAGTGACAGACCTAAGTCATACCCAATGATAGATTCAATTTCCTTAAGTTTTATCGTAAAGCTTTTTAGCATTGATTCATACAGTTTTAAGATTTTCTGTACTGGGGGCTTCTTAGCAAATTTGTAAAATAATATCGCATCACCTTCGATTTCTGATACGTTCATCCCAATGTTATTGGCTTGCAAAATTGTAGAAAGTAGTTCTCTGGTAATATAACGGCCAGCTTCAATGCATATACTATTGACAAAATCTGTATAACCACTAATATCAGGAATGATGATAATCCCTTCTTCAACTCGGATATTCTTATTTTCTGACAAATATTGTTTGTATAAATATTCCATGATAGCGCATTTTTTAGTTTTTCCTATGACAAATTTAGATACATCCATGAAGCAGAAATTGTAAGAAAACGAAAGTTGATAAACGTAAAAAGTTATTGTTTTGTGTAGAATCTATAAAAAATTGTTACTTCCTGAGATATTACAATTCTTATGTGTTTATTATCTTAGTTTAAAAATATTAACTACTTATGAAACCACAACTCAATTTTGGCACTTTAGACGACATAGAATTTCCAGAAGTACTTTATAAATATCGTGATTGGGAAAACCCATACAACCGTAGATTTATTGAAAATAAAGAAATATACTTATCCTCTCCTGATCAATTTGAAGATAAACTTGATTGCAAAATTCCTATAAGGTATGATCTGATGTCTGAAAAGCAAGCCTATCAATTTTACGAAAGACTTGTAAATGAATCAGAACCAAATCTCAGTAGGAGGCAGAAAAGAGACAAAATAAGGGCTTTGGTTAAAGCCAAAGAATATAAAAGCAAAAAAATAAATGCCGAACATGAAAAAAAATATTTTCAAGAGTACTTTAAAAGAATTGGTATTTTGTGCTTAACTGCTGAGAACAAACTAGAAAGAATGTGGCAAAAATATGCAAATAATCATACCGGTTTTTGCATCGGTTATAATTCAAGAATTTTATTTGAATCACTAGGCGGCGGTGGAAAGGTTGAGTATGTTGAGAGTCTACCTATAATAATGCCAGATCCAATTATGGACAGAGAAACTCAAAGATATAAACAAATTTATCATAAACTCAAAGAATGGGAATTTGAAAAAGAATACAGAACACAAAAATTTTGGTTTGATGGCGTTTCATTAGATAAAAGGCAAATTGAAATTCCGACAAAAGCTTTTCATCATGTTATATTAGGTAAAAACATCACAGATAATAATAAACTGGAAATTGCAAATGCGGTGAAAAACAATATTGGTGATCATGTGCAAGTAATCGAGTATAAGGATATGCTATAGCTGCTAAATAAAACTCTCCCGCTTTACGGAAAACCGTAATTTATCTGATTACTTTGATAGTAACTTTATAGCTACTAATGTTTAGCCATCTTTACAAAACTATTTCAAACAGATCTTTTTATAATTGCTATTTCAAAATAAACTTTCATTATGATAATATACTTTGATTTAAACATCTTTGATAGATTGGAAAAAATTGATTTACTGCAAGGAAATCAAAAGGATGAATATCTTGCATTATTAAATTTTGTTTCTAACAACAACATTGATGTTCCCTACTCCAATGCACATCTAAATGATTTATTACGAGGTTGGAAAAAGAATCCTACATATATTGATGGACATCTAAAAAACATACAGAAACTAACAAAAGATTTGTGCATTTGTCAGTACTGGGGAGAAAGGAATGTATGGTGGCATAAAAGAGATATTTTTGAATTTTTCAATTCGAAAAAAGATGAATTAGATATTTTTGATGAAACCTTAGATGAACTTTTCGATTTTGGTTTAGGTGATAAAAGTCCTATCCATTTAACGAAAAACATTCCTCTACCTTATGAGTGGGTGTCTAAAATCGGTAAAGATAAATTTGCTCAATTGATGTTTCCAACAACAATTCAAGAAAATTCATTGTACAGCTTGTTTGCTGACTTATATAGTTTTCAAATAAAGCTTAAGTCAGACTACAGCTTTTATAAAATTTTTAAGGCTCAATTATCCAAAAACATTTCTTCCTTAAAAGGGAATAAAGATGTCGTTAACTACATGAGGAACAATGATCAAATTCCTAAACATTTGAAAAACGGTTTTTTCTCAATTGCTGAAACCTACAAACCAAAATTTGAAATTAAAGAGAATGACAATGAATCCTACTATAAAGTAATTGAAACATTTTACACGTTTGATTTGCAAGGATATAAAAGTGACGCCAATTTTAATAATATGTTTGATGATGGGCTTCATACATTCTATGCCTCACATTGTGATGTATTTATAACAAATGATGACAGGTGTAAATATAAGGCTGAAAAAACATTTGAAAAATTAAAAATAAAAACTTTAGTAATAAAATCTAATGAAATTGATCAAATTGGTAGCCACACATGAGTACATTTAAAAACTTTCAGCGAGTGTAGAATTGAAAACAAATTTTTTTGTTTTCAACTGTTTTAATTTTACATTTTAGTAATTTAGTTATTAGCCAATCTTTGTAGTTCAATGCTTTCGTAAAATAAACAGCAAAAAACTATCATTAAATTATTTAACATTATTATGGAGCCCGTATCAGTAACAATAATTTCATATATAGCATTGAAGTTTATCGACCAATTTCTAAAAGAAGAAGGATATGGAAGATTTAAAAAATGGTTTTTCCCTGAAACAAAATATAAAAATCAACTTATCAAAGTAATATACAGTACGATTGAAGAATATAATGGTTTATATCCAGATAAAATACCCGGTGATAAATTTCCTTTTTTTCATTCTCAAGTTATGTTTGAAGAGCTCAATAAATACTTACTATTTAAAGAGGAACTACCACAAAAAGATTATTTAATTGAAAAATTTAAAGAAAATCCAAGAATAAAAGTTCCAACAACGGAGGAACTAAATAGCTTCTATACATTGTTTTCTTCCAAAGTAAAAGCGGATAAAAAACTCAAATCTATTTTTATAAATGAGAATTATAAATCCAAAATTTATGAAATAGCTGAAAGTTTAAATATAATTGAAAATAAGATTGACAAAGTTGGATTAAATGTTGCAATAATACAGTCGGCTCTTACTTTTAATCCGGATGACAATTGGTTTAGAAATCATTGTAAACAATCCATTGTTGACTTAGGAAAAAGGTATACACCTGAATTAAATTTTGAACTTGAAATAACAAAAATATTTGAGGGGCTTGGAAGAACTTATGACTTCAAAAATCTAATTACTAAACAATATGATGACTTACTCATTAAAGGCAAAAAAGTATTAAGTAAAAATGAAGAAACGAAAGAACAAATCCAATTGTTGGAAAAACAGCTTGATAATCTATTTAAAATTTGTTCACAAATTGATTATGACAGTAGTTTAGAAATTAACTTCGAAGAAATTGAATCTAATCTACTATCAATTGAAAAATTAATTCGGGAAATAGAAAATTATTATATAAATGAAGAGAGAAAGATACAAGAAGAAAAGAAGGATTACAAGTTCTATCACAAATATGGATATGAGTTAAGACATATTAGGGAATTTGAAAATTCTATAGATAGTTTCAAAAGTTTCATCAATAGTACAATATGTAAATTAGCAAACAATCCTTATTTAGTGTTGGATGGAGAGGCAGGAATTGGCAAATCCCATATGTTTGGAGATATAGTTTCCAAAAGAATTGAAAATAATTATGAAAGTATTTTTCTTCTAGGTCAACATTTTACATCAGACGAAAGTCCATGGGTTCAAATATTTAAGAAATTACAAATTAACAGTTCATCTAAAGATTTCTTAAAAACGCTTGATGACCGAGCTAGAGATCGTCAAAAAAAAATAATAATATTTATTGATGCAATAAATGAAGGTAGAGGAAAATATTTTTGGAGCGATAATATTAAAAGCTTTATTCAGGAAATAAAAGAGCACAAACATTTAGGCCTAGCATTAAGCATTCGCTCTTCGTATAAAAATCTGATCTTTCCCAAGGATGAAATAAAAGCGCTGCATGTTATAGAACATAGATTATATGGATTCCGAAGTAACGAATATGAAGCAAGTAAATTATTTTTTACCAATTACAACATACAACTCCCTAATGTTCCTCTTTTACACCCAGAATTTCAAAATCCATTATTTCTAAAGCTCTTTTGTGAGGGAATATATAAGTCAGGGCAAAATAAAATCCCCGATGGAATTCAAGGTATTACTTCAATAATCGATTTTTTTGTAAAAAATGTAAATGAAGTACTAGCAACACCAAAAAGGTTTGAGTATTCAAATGGACTAAATTTAGTTGATAAATCAATTTCTGCAATTATTCAATATAAAATTGAAAATGATGTAAAATATATAGTTTACGAGAAGGCAATTGAATTAATTGAGGACACGGTATCGAAATATGTATCAAAAAGAGGAACCTTCCTTGATGAACTCATTTCCGAAGGCATATTTTCTAAAAATTTATTTTGGAAACAAAAAGGTGAATACGAGGAGGGTATTTACTTAGCTTACGAAAGATTTGAAGACCATTTACTTTGTAAGTATTTACTTACAAAATATCCTGATTTAGAATTAGAATTTAAAGACGGAGGAAACCTTTTTAAGTATGTTAAAGACGAAAATGATTTGTATTATAATCAAGGTCTGATAGACGCTTTCTCAATACAGATACCCGAAAAAACAGGAAAGGAATTTTATGAACTTGTTCCTCATTTAAAAGATAATTATTCAATCATTGAATCTTTTGTAGAGAGTCTATTATGGAGAAAAGTGAATACTATTGACGAACGATCTAGAGATTATGTAAATAATTTTGTTTTTAATTATGAAGGTACTTCTGACTTATTTTGGGAAACTATTTTATCCGTATCTTCTATACCCGAACACTATTTCAATGCCTACTCACTGCACGAACATTTAATGAGCTTTTCAATGGCAGACAGAGATGCACAGTGGACTGAGATTTTAAAATATAAATATGATGATGATTCGGCAGTAAAAAGGTTAATTGATTGGGCTTGGAACGAAACTGATAGAGATTATATTTCAGATGAATCTATTAAATTAGCTGGCATAACATTAGCTTGGTTTCACACATCAACTAATAGACAATTGAGAGATTGTGCTACAAAAGCATTAGTAAGTTTGTTACAAAACAGATTGCAGGTTTTGTTAGAAATCTTAAAGATGTTTGAAAAAGTAAACGACCCTTCGGTTTATGAAAGGCTTTTTGCGGTTGCATATGGTTGCGCACTAAGAACGAATCAAAAAGAAATTCTTAAGGAATTAAGTGAATATATATTTGAAACAATCTTTAATAAAGATGGAGAAATATACCCCCATGTATTATTAAGGGACTATGCACGAGGAGTTATAGAATATACTCTCCATCATGAACCTAATCCCCATATTAATATTAACAAAATAAGACCTCCTTACCAAAGTGATTTTGAAGAGGAGCTTCCGACAGATGAATCAATAGATGAGGAATTTGATCCTAAAGAAGATGGTTATTGGGGAAAAGAAAAATGGGGTATTACTGCCATTTTGATGTCAATGGGTGTTGAACATGGTAGACGTTCTTACGGTGACTTTGGACGCTATACTTTTCAAAGTGCCTTACGCAGTTGGAACGTTAGTTCAAATGCCTTAAGCAATTTAGCAATCAAATGGATCTTCGAAAAATACGGATACGATCCAAAAAAACATGGAGAATTTGATAGTGAAATTGGATCCGGCAGAGGAAGAGACTCAATTCCAAATGAAAGAATTGGTAAAAAATACCAATGGTTGGCATTATATGAAATGATTGCACGGGTTTCTGATAATTTTAAAAAGTATGAGGAATGGGGATTTGACACTGATAGTGAAGAACCATACCAAGGTCCTTGGAATCCATATATTAGAGATATTGATCCAACAATTCTTATAAAAGAAACAGCGTCTTTTGATGAAGATATCGTGTCAGATTTTTGGTGGTCTAGCAAAAATGAATTCAACTGGAGTTACTCTAATGTGGACTGGGTTAAAACAAATGATGATTTGCCAGCTGGAGAAAATATGATATGTGTTGTTGATAGTGATAATGAAGAATGGTTAGTTCTTGAAGGATATCCCGAATGGGCAGAACCAAAAAAAATTGGAGAAGAAAAATGGAATTATGCTCATAAACGTTTGTGGTTTCAAATAAGAAGTTATATTGTTAAAGAAGAGGAATTTGACAATTTTCAACATTGGTCTGAAAAACAAAACTTTATGGGCAGATGGATGCCTGAAAGCAGAGATAGATATGAGATTTTTAATCGCGAATATTATTGGTCACCAGCCTATGAATATTTCAGAACCGAATATTATGGAGGAGAACAGGAGAGATATGTCAATGATAAAAAAACAGGAGAGTTCATTACATCGGTAATTGTTCCAGTTGAAAATTACAGATGGGAGGAAGAGTTTGATAAATCAAAAGAAAATACAATCAGTTTCTTAAAACCAAGCATTCAATTGTTTAATGGAATGAAGTTACAATATTCAGACAGAGAAGGTGTATTTACAGGTGTGAAAAATGAATTAGTCTGTTTCGACACTAATGTATACCATGATAATTCAAGATCATTTTTTTTAATTAAAAAGAACGCATTTTTAGAATATCTGCGTGAAAATAAACTGAAGATATTATGGACTGTACTTGGTGAAAAACAAATTATTGGAGGAAGAACATTTAGAGAAGACTATGTCGGAATGCTGGAAATTAGTGGATCATATTTTATTTCTAGCGAGAACAGAATAATTGGGGATTTAAAAACCAAACTATGTTAAATAAACTATTCTAAAGAATATGATCTGTACTGATGGCATAAATTTTAGGTATCAGGAAATTCAAATATTGTTTTGCAATCATCTTTCAGTACCATAAATGCACTGAAGTTTTTACCGTTCTTAGCTTTCATATTTTTGATGATTGGAGTTTTTCTGTTTTTAATAAGTGAAGTTATCTGCATAATATTGAGTTTTACACCACAAACATTTCTATACTGAAACCAGTTGCAATTCTCATCAGGACATTTAATGATCTTGTCTCTAATGATCAGGTATTTTCATGGTTAAATTTGAATTATTAGTTTATCAATAGCATTATTATTTTGCGAACACAAACATTAGTATTCAGCGAACTAGTAAAAATAGCAAAAAGAAAAGCAATAACTAAAACGGTTTTCCGTAACTACTAATTCATATAATTTCTTCTTAACTTTTCATTAAGACAATAGTTATAAAGTCTAAGAATACTACATAATTGGCAATACAAATAAAATGTACTATTTGTAGAAATTTAAGGATCTCATCTACTAACTTTGAAATTCTTTGTAAATCACCTAGAAAACATTATAACACACTACACATAAAACACTTATGACTATTAGAGACAAATCTTACCTTAACAATCCAAACCATATTTTATTGTTGATCTATAACTATTTTTAATCCTATAATTAAAAGTAGAATATTATGGACTTCATTACAAAAAGAGACTTAGAATTATTCCGCACTCAACTAATGTCCGATCTTAACTATTTATTTGAAAATAAACTGACAAAAAAAGCAGAACCACAGCTAGATTGGTTAAGAAGTAAGACCATCCGAAAAATGTTGAATATTTCACCTGCAACCTTGCAAAATCTAAGGATTAAGGGTAATGTGAGATATAAAAAAATAATGGGCTCATATTACTATAATAGATTTGATATCCAAAACCTTTTTGAAAATGAATATTGATGCATCAAAAAAAGGTATTTTTTATCTTGAGATTGTTATTACTACAGACCCACGGCTTAATGTATGGCATATTAGTCTACTTATAGCAATAATTCTGTTAGCATATAGACAGAGTGAAAAGAAGGTAATTAGAGTCAGCCGAAACAAATTAATGTCCTTATCACATATAGATACAATCCCGACATATCATAAATATTTTAAACAGCTGCAAGAGTTCAAATATATAAAATATACACCATCTTATCATCCTGGATACAAAAGTACAATTGAAATTTTGGACCCATTATTTTGTAAACAAGGTAAAAACTAAAAACTCAATATGTTTAGAATATTGAGTTTTAAGATTTCTAATTACACATCACATTTAAGGTTAAAAGCACTTAAATTTTAAAAGATCTATAGCAATATAGGAAAACGGAACGGTCTACCAACCCAACCCCTCCACTTGGAAAGAGAGATTAAGACATCATCCTTTAAAATATTAATGGAATTATTTCCTTATTTATAAAAATCAAGTCGATATACCTCTTCGAACGCCAACACGTTTGATAGTTTCTTAAGCTTTTCAAAACGCTGTTTGTTGATTGGAATATTCATATTTTCAAGTTTGTCTTTTTTATCTTTATATTTAATTTTTATATTAAAGTTTATCAAAGCGTCCGAAAGCTCACCAGCCTTAACAAAATAACTTTCTGTT
Source organism: Chryseobacterium tongliaonense (assembly GCF_041224435.1). Lineage (NCBI taxonomy): Bacteria > Pseudomonadati > Bacteroidota > Flavobacteriia > Flavobacteriales > Weeksellaceae > Chryseobacterium > Chryseobacterium tongliaonense. The sequence continues at coordinate 166,391 of NZ_JBGFFD010000002.1, forward strand.
GTATTTATAATGATAACCTCCTCCGCATCAAACGAAAAAGTTCTATACTCTATAAGATACAAATTCAAGCGATCAATTAAATTTCACTTTACAAATCTTTATTACAAGGAAATTTTCAAAGTGTTTTAACATTACTTGGAAAAATTAGTTTATCAACTACAACCTTAGTCCTCGATTTTAGAATTATTTATGTTTTTATTTTTTTCCATAAATAATTTCCTTGCATTTTCTGTTGTTTGATAACCTAAGACTTTCTCAATAATTTCATTATCTGGAATATTACGCCAACCATCAAACAGCTCCGAGTTTAAAATCATACTTTTATTAACAGATAAACTATTTCTAAAGATGGGCACTATTAACTTAATTACATCTGGCCCAACCAATGTCTTTAATAAATTTATAATAGCTGATAGTAAACCAATAGCAATTTCCTTATTTGCAGATTTGCCTTCGTGAACAAGTTTATTCCTTACTTTTCTTGCATTAAATAAATTTTCAAATGTATTTTTATCAATCAAACCAGTTTGAAATAATAATTCCAATTTGACGGATGAACTCCATGTCCTGTTATCATCTCTCAGTGATTGTTTTCTTCCCGAAATAGGCGAATTAGAGTCCTTATCAATGTTTATTAAAAATTTGGAATGCCATAAAAAATCAACTAATTGTTCAGAAGAAATCCATAGGTTAGAAAGAACAAGATCCCAATTACCATATTTAATTTCCGTAAGTCCAATGTTTAAAAATTTTGGCGATAAATTTGGAATACTTTCTAATACATTTAGTCCCAATTTTAATAACCCTTTAAATTCATTTACAGTTAGTATTCTAGGATTGTCAAGATAGATACTATCCATATTACTGCCTACACGCCATCTATTTTTGGAATGCAGATGGGACAATGCACTACCACCCATTTCGCTATTGCTAATCTTCCAACCATCTTCAAACGCTCCTGATAAAACGTCTCTATGATCAACATATTCTACGGAGAATCCAATTAGATTTAAAGCAAGAAGAATTTTATTAAAATAGTTAATAGCATGATTTTTTTCTTGAAATTTGCCATGTTGAGCTAATCCAATAGTTCCATCATAACAAATCAAAGAATCCAGTTGATTTTCCTCCGTTTGCAATTTTGTTACAACTCTAAGTAAATTACTATGATTATAGGAAACATCATTAATTTCTTTCAAGGGAATTGTCCACGGATTCTCCCCATCAGGTACAATAAATGTATATGGATGGATATATGTTATCCAACATGGAATTTCTTTGTATTCATGTATCATTGTGCGTAAAATAACAGTTTTAAAGTTAAAAATAAAGTAAGTTAACACAAAAAGTTTCTTTAATACACTAAGTTACTAACATATCAAAATTCTGATCCAGATCAAACTCTAATATTTATAGTATAAATATTACAACTCCTAATTTATTAAAATTTTTCTTCAGTACTTTTAGCCATATTCAATATAAATTCTAACAACTTATAAGTATTTAAATCATTTACATTCTTCGAGTTTTGCTCTGTATTATTTATAACTTCTATTTTTTTTGAAGAGTAGAAAGAAGAATTTTTAAATTATCAGATGACTTCACACTTTTATCATTGAGCTTTGACTCCAATTTTTTCATCTCTCTGGCTATTGCTTCTTGTTCAGTAATAGCATATTCTTCAGTCTGTTTTACTGAAGAATGTCCAAGCATTTCTTTAACAACATGAATTGAAACGCCATTGTTTAAAGTAATTGTACTTGCAAAAGTACGACGGGCTTTATGAGTATTAAGTGTTTCAAAAACATCACATAAGTCTGCAATTTCCTTTAAATATTCATTCATTTTTTGATTTGAGCGACCAGGAAGAACAGCCCCTCTCCTTATACAATCCAGATCATTGTTATACTTTGCAATAATCTCAATAGCTTTCGGTAACAAAGGAATATCAGTACCTGATTTTGATTTTTGCCTACTGGACATAATCCACATACTTCCATCTTCCGCCACTTTAATATCCTGCCATTTTAATTGAAAAGCGTCAATATAAGATAACCCTGTATAGCATTGGAAAACGAATATATCCCTAACTACCGTTAATCTATTAGATGAGAACTCTTTTTCTTCAATTCTGTGCAATTCGACTTTTGTCAACGGTCTCTTTTTAATCTTTGTTTTTTTACTTGTAAAAAGCTTAAATGGGTCTTTAGGAATAATCTCTTTTGCAACCGCGCGGAGTACTATCTTTTTAAAATTACTGATATATTTAAGAGAAGTATTATTTGAACACTTTCTAACAGTTTTTAGGTACAATTCATAATTCTTTACAAATTCATAGTTCAATGCAGAAAACGAAAGATCTTTACGCCCATATTTGTAGTTGATAAATTCTTGAACATGTGATCTAGCAGTAACATATCTTTCGCGAGTTCCATCCGAATATTCTCCAGTTCTAACTAAAGCGGATATCTCATCATTATGTTCCTGAAATTCTTCTAATACAGAATTCTGACACTTGTACTTGCCATTTACAAAATCTATAAGATCAACTGCTGTAATAGGCTTATCATTATTCAAAAGTTCTGTCCTATGGCTGTTAATCTTTGTTCTTAAAGAATCTAAAAAGAAATTCAATTCTTTAGCGTCTTCTTTTGTACCAATGGCTTTCTCTTCCTTTTGGTTCCATCTTATAACATCCCATTTTCTTTTTGTAGAAATTTCTTTTGGAATGCCATCAACTGTAATCCGTAGATAAATAAAGCGGATTGATTTGTTCTTTACATTTGAGCTCTTTAAAAAGAAAGAAAGCCCATAACTTTGTTCTAACATAATTAAACATTTTAAAGTTTATAAATATCGAACCAAAGCCTCTTAAAGTCAAGTCGTTAAGCAAATTTACATGTTGATTTTCAAGAGTTTAAACCAAATTCTGTGGCAAGTTTTTTAAATTTCTAATATTGCCACGATTTTGCCACAAACTTTTGGAGTGTTTTTGAAAATTCTAGCAATTGTTATAAATATAAAAATCCTGCAAATCATTGATTTTGCAGGATTTATCTATTTTTTGATGCTTTTTGAAAACTTTTAATTTTCGCATCTTGCGGAGAGTGAGGGATTCGAACCCCCGGACCTGTTACAGTCAACAGTTTTCAAGACTGCCGCAATCGACCACTCTGCCAACTCTCCCTGAACTCCGGCTATGCCTTCGTTTTCAGTGGTGCAAATATAAAGCGTTTTTTGTTTCTGGCAAAATATTTTTGTATATCTGTGGAAAAGGATTGAAATTTCAAATTAATCTACAAGATAAAATACTTGCAGTCAGAACTATAGGATTTTAATTAAATCAGTTTTAACCGAAAATTTTCCGTTTTGACGTTAGAATCAGAATTTATATACAAATGCATTAACGTTCATCCCCGCTCCTACTGAAGCAAATAATACCACATCTCCTTTATCAATATGATGCGTTGGCAATTCACCGTTTAAAATCATGGTAAGCAAAGACGGAATGGTAGCAACGCTACTGTTACCCAACTTATTAATCACCATTGGCATTATATTTTCCGGCATGGGTGTATCATAGAGCTGATAGAATCGTTTTACAATCGCTTCATCCATTTTTTCATTAGCCTGATGAATGATGATCTTATCCAGCTGACCAATTTCATATCCGCTGTCATCCAGGCATTTCTTCATGGCATCCGGTACATTGGAAAGGGCAAATTCATAGATTTTCCGGCCTTCCATCTTGATGTATTTGGTATCCGGGCACTTTTCATTGTTATAGGATTTTCCGAAAAACAGATAATCTTTTTCCTTTAGAGTAAAAGATGCCGAAACATGCGACTGTATACCGGATTCATCGTTGCTGATCTCTAAAATGGCTGCTCCTGCTCCGTCAGCATAAATCATACTGTCCCTGTCATGAATATCCACTACTCTGGACAGCGTTTCTGCCCCAATTACCAGACATCTTCCTGCGATTCCTGATTTGATAAAGGCATTGGCCTGTATGACTCCTTCAATCCATCCCGGACATCCGAATAATACGTCGTAAGCAACACAAAAATTATTTTTGATTTTTAAAAGATGTTTAACTCTTGAAGCAAGACTTGGCACGGTATCCGATTGCACAGTACCGAAACGCACATCTCCGAAATTATGGGCAAATATGATATAATCTAAAGTTTCCGGATCGATTCCGGCGTCATCAATTGCTGCCTGTGCAGCGATCAGACCTAGGTCAGAAGTCACCTGTTCATTACTTGCATACCTTCTTTCTTCAATACCGGTAATCTCTTTCAGCTTACTGGCGATAATGGCATTACTTTCTGTTAATAATTCTCCGCTTTTATTGATAAAATTATGCTTGTCAAAGAATAAATTTGTGATAGTTTCGGGAGGAATATAGTTTCCTACTCCAATGATTTTACTCGTCATTTAAAAAATTATGGTCTGTTAATTCAGCTTTTATTTTTGTGAATTAAATATTATTTAGGTAAATATAACGACTAATATCAATTAATCGTACTTCTCTAAAAAAAATTATCTTTTTTTTAATAAAAAATCTCAAACTGTGAAAACCGTAAAAAGCTCAAATATATGATGCAGGGCCTGTATTTAACCTGTTTTATGGTTTCGGTAATCAGTATGCTTTGCATTTTAATTATCACTTACGGCCATCATCCCGCTTATCGCAAATTTTGCTTCCCATTCTTCCAATAAATGCAGAATAGGCAGAAGGGCAATTCCCTTTTCCGTAAGAGAATATTCTACCCTTGGCGGAAGCTCCTTAAATTCTTCCCTTATAAGCAGACCGTCTTCTTCCATTTCCCTTAACTGATCGGTAAGAACTTTACGGGAAATCACATGAATCCGTGCTGCAATTTCTCCGAAACGCAGCGTCCTGTCTCTGATCACCATTACAATAATCGGTTTCCATTTACTTCCTAAAGCTGACATGGCCTTGCCTAAAGGACAGCTGCATTGTGTCATTTTGTTTTGTCTCATCAGTTACTAATAAGTTACTATTATTTGTTACTACAAAGTTACTATATTTTTTCTCTCAATAGATACAAAAACAAATTATTATTAGTTACTTTGTGTAACAAAAACAATTTAAAAGTATTAAATTAATTCAAAAATGAGTACAGACGCATTATTCAGTCCATTTAGTTATAAAAAACTTCAGCTTAAAAACAGAGTGGTAATGGCTCCGATGACCAGAGCCCAGTCGGCTGATGGAGTTCCTACCCAACAGATTGCCGATTATTATGCCAGAAGAGCAGCTTCGGAAGTGGGTTTAATTCTTTCTGAAGGTACGGTAATCAACAGGCCGGGATCTAAAAACATGCAGAATATTCCAGATTTTTACGGAACAGAAGCCTTACAGGGCTGGAAAAACGTAATTGACCAGGTTCATCAGAATGGTGGAAAAATGGGGCCGCAGATATGGCATGTAGGAGATACAAGAACGTCGGAAGATTATCCTCTTACTCCAATGGAGAAAGCAGCAACAATGTCTCTGGAAGATATTGAAGATACCATCAGACAGTTTGCAGCATCAGCAAAAGCAGCAAAGGACCTTGGGTTTGACTGTATTGAAATTCATGGTGCTCATGGTTATCTTATCGATCAGTTTTTCTGGGAGGTTACCAATACCAGAACTGATGAATACGGCGGTAAGACCATAAAAGAAAGAAGCCGTTTTGCAATAGATGTAATCAAAGCCATAAGAGCTGCCGTAGGAGAAGATTTCACGATCATTATCCGGCTTTCCCAATGGAAGCAACAGGATTATAAAACCAGGCTTGCTGCAACATCTGCTGAAATGGAAGAATGGCTTCTGCCGATGAAAGAGGCCGGAGTTGATATTTTCCACTGTTCACAACGCAGATTCTGGGAACCTGAATTTGAAGGCTCAGACCTTAACTTTGCAGGATGGGCTAAAAAAATAACCGGGCAACCAACGATTACGGTAGGTTCTGTAGGTCTTAAAGGAGATGTTATGACAGCATTTGCCGGTGAAGGCTCGGAAACAACGGATCTTACGGAAGTTATACGCAGACTCGAGAGAGAAGATTTTGATCTTGTTGCCGTAGGACGTGCCCTGTTAAATGATTACCAGTGGGTAAAAAAAATAAAAGAAGGAAAAATTGATGAACTTTCAGGCTTTGCACCGGAAAGTTTAGGCGTTTTATATTAATTTTCTAAAAGCCGTTTCTCAATGAGAAACGGCTTTTTCAATAAACCATGAAAAAACGATTGATTCTGATCGTTTTAAAATATATTTAGACTAAAAATATTTTCTTCCATTTTGTTACTGTATTTCTGCTCATTTTAAAGTGCATTGCCAGCTGGGTATTGTTTAAATGGTTTTTCTTCTGATAATCCAGGATCTTCAGAATTGTAGACTTATTATAAAACCGGTGCTTCTGATTAAATTCTGAAACCTCTTTCGTACCATTCCCGAATATTAGATTATTGATATTGATCACATCCAGATGGGAAAGGACTTCTTTATTCAGAATATCTTTACATTCTTTTATTTTCTCAGGAAATCTTTTATTCAGAATATCCGTATAAATTTTCTTATAATCGGGGCTGTTGTTCTTTATATTAACCTGTCCCATTTAAATTTCATCTTTATATTTAGTGATCCATCGGTGCAAGGTGGATTTGGGAATTTTATATTCTGTAATCACCTGAAGCTTCGTTTTTTCTCCACTTTCGATGCTTTCTAAAATAAACCTGATCACTTCTATGGTATAAAGGTTTTTCCGGAACTGCGGCAATACGGATGTACTTTCTTTGTTATAGTTTGTATTTCCCGGCGGAGCATACAATATCAGATGTTGTGAGAAAAACCTGAAAAAATCATATTCCAGAAGTTTACACCATCTTAATAAAATATGAGTCTCCATAGTATTCGATTCATATATTTTTTTTACATCATCTTCAGAGCATTTCATAAAACCGCATATTTTTTTCATATCTGTTCCATTTTCCTTAACACGGGTATAAATAAGATTTCCGATATGAATATCCTTAAAATTAATTTTCATATATCTTTCTAACAATATTCAATGGTTTCTCTTAGTACTTTCTGTAGTTTTTCAATCTGATTCCGGGTCAGGCCGTCAAGCCGTACTTTAGTTTCGACAAACCGGTTATCATCTTTTTTCAGTTTTAAATACAGATAATGATTCCTGACTGAAAAATCGTTCAGCAGATATGCAGGAAACTCGATAACAGGACGGGTCCAGCCGATCGTGAAAGGATGGTAAGACCTTACGCTTATGACCATTCCCGTGCTTTCAAATTCCAGGCACCGCATCCCGAATAATACGATCAATAAAACAAATAGTACAATAAAGGTTACAATCAAAATCAGATTGCTTCCTTTAAAAGACAGCAGAAAGCAGCCTATCATCAACAGGATATCCAGTATTAAGAGGGGCAGCATTACTGCCAGGAATACCCTCGTATAATACCTGTTGCTCAGTATAAATTCTCTTCTCATTAGTTATGGTTTCTTGGTTAAAGTTTTTAGTATCTGGATTTGAAATAAATTCCGGTTTTTGAAAAATAAAGGATAAGGATTAAACCTATGATCAATAAAGCCGGGACGTACATATCTATGTTTGATTCATACAACTGATCACTGGGATCGGGAGCCGGAATTTCAGTTATCCCATTTTCTGCAGCAGAATCACGGTCATGGATCCCGGGTTGAGATACGCCTGCAAAGATTATTTTTCTATAATTCTTGTCTTTACTTGCAGCAAAAGTTTGTTCCTTCTTTAAATTAAGATCAGTGAATTGAACTTTTTTGTATGTAATACTTAAGAAAAGAATACTACAAAAAATTAAAATAAAATAATTTTTCATCATATTTATCAATGTTATTAAGTAAATTTTAAAGTATAGTCCTACTTAGACTATCTTTTTAAAATATTATGTTAATAGTCAGCAGTAAACATCTGAAGTATCGCTGAGAGAAGTAAACTTCACCGCATTTTTATTAAAGATTTTTTAATATTCTTTTTTTCTTATAATTTTAATTAACAACACGTTAATATGTTTGCTGCATATGAAAAATTAGCTATCTTTGTGTATATAAAGTAGTCTAAGTAGGACTACTTTTTTCATAAATTGCGTTGATAATTAACTCATTAAATTATCAAAAATGACATTTCAGTTTTTTCTTGCAGCAAATGATAAGTTTAAAGGTATTTCTCTTAAAATCTCCGATTCTTCCCAGGATATTAATTTTCAATTTCAAACGCCATTCAGAATTGACGAAAATGAATGGGATGACCAAAAAGGAAGACCGCAAAACATTTATCTGAAAAAACACAAACGCCTGTATGAAAAAATGAACAATCTTAAGCTTGAACTAAAAGAGTATGTTGAAAAAAAGATCGAGCTTGGGAAACCCATCAGCCAGAGACTGCTTTCCCGGAAAGTTAAACAACTAAGTAATGAAGGAGAGAAAACTTTTTTGGAAAACTCATTACTTTATTTCATGCAGCTTTATATTTCCACTAAGGAAAATATGATCTGCAAATCTACATTCAAGCGTTATAAAGTCTTTTTTAATCTTTTACGGAGATTTGAAGCCTATATTATGAATCGTTTGTACCTTGATACGTTAAATTCAACATTCATCAAAGATTTTATCCTGTTTGGGAAAGAAGAGCAATACAGCGATAATACCATCTACAGAACAATACATTTTGTAAAAACAATATTAAATTTTGTTGAAAGAAAAGGCATCCGGACAAGCGTAAGAGAGCTCGAAATAAAAAGAGAAAAACAGAATAAAGATATTATTACCCTGAATGAAAAAGAATTGCAGCAAATCAAAACCACAAAGGTGCCGGAAGGTTTACAGGCTGCCAAAGACTGGTTGATTATCAGTTGCTACACCGGCCAGAGATTCTCAGATTTCATGCATTTTTCAACGCATCAGTTGTTGAAAGTAGATGACCGGGTCTGCATCAGGTTCACACAGCAAAAAACACAGAAGCAGATATTGCTTCCCCTGCATCCGACGGTGGTCAATATTTTGAAAAAAAGCAATAACCGGTTTCCGGACCTGATGAGCATGCAGGATTATAATAAGCATATCAAAGAAATTGCTAAAATGTCTAAACTCAATGAAACCGTCAGCGCTAAAAAACGAGTCGGATTCAGATCCAGAAATGTAGAAACAGAGAAATGGAAGGTGATTTCCAGCCATATCGGCAGAAGAAGTTTTGCCACCAATTTCTATGGGAAGATCCCTACTCCGCTTTTAATGGAAGCTACAGGGCACAGTACCGAACAGATGTTCCTGCGTTATATAAATCCGGTTAATATGGAGAAAGTAATCTCGCTCAGTAAATATTTTGACAAAATGTATACGGACCTTAACGCCAATATAATACAATATTCAAAATTCCCCGTATCCGTTACATAAATAAAAATCTCAAAGTTTATACACTAAATCATTTTATAAATACCAGTCCTTATACCTTTTCAAAGCTTCCAGAAAATAATAATCTGCATAAATTAACGGAACATCAATCTCTGAATTAAGGGGTAATCCTCCCGTGCTGTGTTTTAAAAGAAAGCCGCCGTTCTCACCCGATTTTGCCTGATATTTTTCGCCTGACAAGCTTACCAGAATCTGGCGTGCGGAATCAATATATTTTTGTTTTTCATCCGCTTTTGTGTATTGTCCCAACTCCAGTAATGCAGAAGCCATAATAGCAGCTGCAGAAGCATCACGGGGCACTTCGGGGATTTTAGGGTCATTAAAATCCCAATAAGGAATTTTATCTTCCGGTAAGGCAGGATTATTCAGAATAAACCCGGCAATATTCCTTGCCTGATCCAGATATTTTTGATCTTTGGTAAACCTGTACATCATGGTATAACCGTATAAAGCCCATCCCTGTCCCCTCGCCCACGCCGAAGCATCGGAATATCCCTGCAAGGTTTTCTTCCCCAATACTTCGCCTGTATTAATATTGTAATCGATTACATGATAAGAGCTGTAATCGGGGCGGAAATGATTTTTCATCGTGGTATTGGCATGGGCAATGGCTATTTCCTGATATTTTTTATCGCCGCCATTTTGAGATGCCCAATTCAGCATTTCAAGATTCATCATATTGTCAATAATTACAGGACCTTTAAAGTCTGCCATCTTATCCCACGACAAAATAGCCTGCATTCCCGGACGGAACCTTGTGGAAAGAGATCCTGCCGATGTAAGGATAATATCTTTGTATCGGGGATCTTTTGTGATTCTGTAAGCATTTCCAAAGCTGCTGAACATCATAAAGCCCAGATCATGATCTCTTGTAAACGTTTTATTCGGCTCGATGAGTGAAAGTGTTCTTTCTGCTTCTTTTCTGATTTCCGGATCTTTGGTCTGCTCATAAATCATCCACAATGATCCCGGATAAAATCCGGAACACCACCACGTAATTTCCCTGCTAATAACTTTTCCTGTAGCAGCATTGTAGGATTGGGGCATTTTATCCTGCGGAATATTTTTCATTAAATACCGATACTGTTTATCCGCAAAATGAAATTCATCCTGAATCAGTTTCGACATCTGCTTTTTAGTGTTCTGTGCAGCTATTGCAACGTTAAAAGCCATAAAAACAGCTATTGTAATTTTCTGTAAGATCATGCAGTAGATATTCTTTAGCACAATTTACTTAATTTTTACAATTCTTATAAACAAATTTCAGCCTGAGTATTTCTTAAATTGAGTGTTATCATTTTCTAGCAATGCTTTTTAGCTGCAGAATTTGTATTCAATATCATATAAGCTATACCCAAACCAAGCCCGGCAAGAATGGCTAATCTGGTTTTTCTTGAAGGAACAGGAAGTAACGTTTCACCATAAATCCGATGAGGTTCTGAAGAAGGTTCAAAGATATTACCCGCATCTGAAGGTGCATTTCTGATTTTCATGACCAGCCGCATTCCTGCAGAAGCAACATTTATTAAAGGCTTGGGAAATAGGCCGTATACATTCTTAATCAGCAGTGAAGCAACATCCGGAAACATGCCTTTTCTAGGATTTTTTGCCAGTTCAACCATTTTTGCAGCTGTATCTCTGGGATCTGCTGCAAACGGAGGTATCTTAAAATCCAATCCCGAATATTTTGCCGAATGCATATTGCCCGTAGACCTCTGAATCTGCGGATACAGATTACAGATATGTACTCCGGGGAAATCAGAAATTTCTCCCTGAAGGCATTCCATCATTCCACGGATTCCGAATTTTGCTGATGAATAAGCCGCGCTGTATGGAGCCGGCATAAACCCGCCGATAGAAATATTATTGATAAGGATACCGTCTTTCTGCTTTTTAAAAATAGGAAGTACACTGTAAGCACCATGCATATAACCGAATAAATTGGTCTTAATTACCTGCTCATTAAGTTCCATTGGTATTTCTTCAAACTTACCGCTTGCCATTACTCCGGCATTATTTACCCAGATATCAATTCGTCCGTTAAATTGTAAAGCCGTTTTGGCAAGATAATCTACCTGCTCAGCAACGGATACATCGGTGGGTACCCCTATCGCAACAACGCCCAAATCCCTGCATAAACTTACCGTTTCATCCAATCCCTCCTTCCCTCTTGCTGCAACGATAATATTACAGCCTTCCAAAGCGAATGCTTCGGCTGTTGCCCTTCCTACGCCACTACTTCCACCGGTAATGACTACAGTTTGCCCTCTTAAACTTTTCGGTAATTGTTCTTCTGATTTCATTGTGTGATTGGTTTGGTTAATGACTTAAAATCAACCTATTATTATGCCACAAAATATCAGATAATGTTTGAAAAGTTTCTAATAAGATAAATCGGGAGGAATAATTCTCTGGGTCTTATTGACAATGCTTCCAGAAAAACTCTATCTGCAGAACTTCTTCATCTGTAAGGCCCAACAGTCTCAGGATTTCAGAGGTATGGGAAGTCAATAGAACTCCTTCATAAACCGTAGACTTATTTTGATAGAGACAAAAGCAATATCCAACTTATAATGTTGTTTATTTTCATGCGAATTTCAACAAGAATAATAATTGTCCCACTTTCTTCGTATAGATACTCTTCGGGATTTGTGGTATACGAAATATCCCGGTCAGTTGACCGGGATTTTTATTTTAATTCTGCATAATTCCTGCACTTTTTAATTTTGATAAAAGATTATTGAAATCTGTACGGAGTGATGCAACATCTGCAGCAGATGAGTTAGCCTGTGTTACCGATTTTGTGATGGGTAAATTAACAATCATAGGCTGGCTGTTAGTAGCATAATAATCGGACAAAGTGATTGGGAAACCATCTGTATATCTTCCAAGCACCTCTATTACAACATCTAAATTCCACAATGTATTACTGGAAGCATCTGAGCTACTTTGTGCAAAAGTAACGGTAGCTTTATTATTTTTAATATAGAGCCCTGTAGAAACAGGCAATTTCTTAAATTCATCCAATGTTCCGGTATAAGTAACCGGTTTTACATCTGAAAGTGACATGATCTCGCTTTTCAGTTGGGTAGAATCATTTTCAAACCAATATCCGCTGGTAGTCACTTTTAAATAAAGGTCTCTGGCTTCAAAAGCAGAAGTAATATCATCAAAACTGATATCAATAAATTTCCCGGAAGGAATTCTTTCCAATTTAAAGCTTTTAACCAGCTTATCACCTTTAGTTCTTTCAGCTACAGAAACCATAGGCGTCATTCCTGGAATTTCTATTTTATTGTTATAGGATTTCTTTAAGAAGGCTTCAGCATTTGTATAATAGATATTGACAGGGTTCAATGCTGTATTGGTATTGAATATGTCTGTATTATGAAAAACATTATCATAGAATTCCACACTTCTGTCTTCAGAACCGTACATATACAGGAAGCTGGCCTTAGAAGCAAGATTGATAAAGGTATTTTTGAAAAACCTAACTCCATTTTTATAGTTGCCGATGATAACGGAGCCTGTCACATCACCGATGGATCCTGTACCTTCATCACGGTGAATAAAATTATCATAAACAAGGGTCTCACGGCATTTTTTATTGAGATAATGTGGATAATGGTTTTCTAAAATAAAATTAAACGGATAAGTAGGAGATAAATAAATTCTGTTTCCGTAAAAATGCTCGCCACCACCCAATAATCTTACGTTTGAATCATGAAAATTATTATTATAAATGGTATTGTTACAGCTTAATCCATCTATATCCGGAGCTACAAAAAACGGATTATTTTGAAAAACACAGTTGGTAACTGTAGCATCATGAGTTCCGAAATGCAAAGCGAGTCCGTCACCCAGATTATCGGCAAACAGAACGCCTTCTACCACCGCATCGCTGCTTCCTCTTCCGAAACCATTGGGATTTGGCTCTCCTTCTTCAATATCAATCCCGGCTTTGGGAAGTGTTCCGTAGGTTTTCCCGGAGTTGGTATACGAACCGCCTATCACTTTCATTCTTTTACTGTTAACAATGGAAGATCCCTGTCTGTAATTGTTATCAGCATGGCAATTCCTCAATACTCCGTCTTCACTCCAGTTATTAATTGGCCGAATCTCATCAAATAGGTCATCAGAAGTAATAATAAAGCCATCCATACAGGTATTATCTGAGCGACAGTCTACAATTTCCCATTTTTTACTTGAGCTTACTTTAAAACCAGATTGATTATTGTGCGGAGAATTGTCTCCTCCATTAGGAGTTCTTGTATTTTTTGAGCCGTCATAATTAAGATCCTGTACCCTGAAATTATTGCATCTCATAAATTCAAATCCTCGGGCATTGATGATAGGCGCATTATTGGGGTGAGCTTTTATAAGGGCTCCGTTTCCGTAAATAATAAAATCTGATTTGTTTTCAAAACTGAAGAAAATGGGTACTCCGATGTTTTCCGGACCTGAATATTTTCCTTTACTATCCAGAGGATATTTAGGGTAAGTACCATCGCCCTGCAGATAGGTAGCATTTTCAAATATTACGATAAAATCGCTGGCAGGAAGAAATTTGATCATTCTTCTGATGGCAGGAGCATCATTGGTAACCCCGTCTCCTTTTGCACCGAATCTTTTGACATATACGGTACGGTTAGAAAGCCAGTCTACATCTACATAATATACACTTCCTTTTTGTCTGTATACAATACCGTCGGCAAATGCGGGTGTCATCGCCGAGCCGTCATGCCATACTGTAGTTTTTTTAAAATTTACATTTTCAAGCGTGTAGCTGTCTACCAGCTGTACTAAATCATCATTAGGAAACGAGCTTCCTACGGCAAAAAAATCTTCTGTGTAAATCATTTTGGTTGGTGTTAAATTTTAATACTTGTTTTACAATCCTTGCAAGAGATCTATTGTTTGGTTTAACAAAAATATCTTTTGGCAACGCCAAAACTTGACGTAACAAAAAAATACTGCTTCAAAGAAGCAGTATTTTTTATGATCTGTTTTTCCTCTAAGGATAAGAGTATCTGATTTTTATTTACGAATTTTTTTAATCATGATTTTGCACTCATGTCTGCAACGATGTTCATTGCTTCCTGAAGGTAAGGATCTTTCTTAAGGTTTTTGATCCGCATTTCAGATTTTTTCCTGAATGCTTCGTCTTTTTTCTCTCTTTCAAGCTCAGTTGGAAGCATTACAAACTGAAGGCCGTTTTCAAATTTGCTTAACGCTTTGAACTTCTCGATCTGAGCTTTTCTCTGCTTCATCAATTCATTGAATTTATTGATGTTAAGGGTAATTGTTTCTTCTTTATCCAACTTTTCTCTCCATTGTGCTGACTCCAGTAACAGCTGATAATTGCTGTTTTTAGCCATTCTGTTTTCACTTGCTTTTTCCAGTGCATTAATATCAAAATAGTTCAGTTTTTTAAAGGCTGTACCCGGAGTTTTATCCCAGGCTAAAGCATAATCATCATATCTTTCCCCTACTTCTGCATAGGTAAAGAAGTCTTTCATCTGAATATCTGAAACAACTCCTTTTCTCTGGGTAGATTCTCCTGTAATCCTGTAGTATTTCTGAATCGTCAGTTTTAAAGATCCGAAGTCATCTTCGGTATTTAAGAACCTGTTTAAGTCTACAAACGTTTGTACCGTACCCTTTCCAAACGACTGTGGAGAACCAATGATCATTGCTCTTCCGTAATCCTGCATTACTCCTGCTAAAATCTCGGCAGCTGAAGCTGACAGTTCATTCTGCATGATGACTAGCGGACCTGTCCAGATCGGAGTTTCGTTTTTATTCTTTAAGGTCTGGATTTTTCCGTTTCCGTCTTTCACCTGAACATAAGGTCCTGCATTCATGAAAAGCCCCATAATATCCCCAACTTCCGTTAAAGATCCACCGCCATTATTTCTTAAATCCAAAACAATTCCTTCAATATTCTGGGATTTCAGCTTAATGATCTCATTTTTAATATCATCAGAAGCGTTTCTTCCTGAATCTTTAAAATCAGCGTTAAATTTGGGCAGATTAATAAAGCCATATTTTTTACCATCCGGAGAATTCACCAGAATACTTTTGGCGAAAGTATCTTCAATAGCCACTTCCTCACGAATCATCGTTACCTCTCTAATGGTTCCATCTTTTTTCTGAACCGTTAAAGTTACCGGAGTTCCCTTTTCCCCTCGAATAAATCTTACCGCTTCATCGGAAAGCATTCCTACCACATTTACGGCATCTTCTTGCGGTTTAGCTTTTACTTTTAAGATTTTATCGCCTTCGGAAAGCTGTTTTGATTTCCAGGCCGGAGCTCCAATCGTTAAAGCGCCCAGATAAAGATTTCCTTTTTTCTCCCGGATCATGGCTCCAATCCCGATTACTTTCCCCGTAAACTGGGTATCAAATTCTTCTTTATCTTTTGGGGAATAATAGTTGGTATGTGGATCGAAAACCTCAGTATAAGCATTCATATACACCGTAAACCATTCCATTTTTTTTCTTTTCTTGAATCTTGTAAAGGTCTCTTCTAAAAGATCTTTAACATTTTCCCTGGCTTTATTAATCTTCTGATCCTGGCTGAAAATCCGGTATTTGATAGTGTCTTTAAGCTTATATTTCTGTACGGAATCTTTCTTTTCTTTCTGTGCCTCTTCTTTACTGTTCATCGACTCAATTTCCTGAAGGATATTGTATTTGATGAATTTTTTCCACTCATTGTATTGTTCCTGCTTATTGGCAGGTACTTTTTTAAGTTTGGGTTCCAAAGTCAGGGTTTCGTCTTCTTCCAGATTGATCGGCTTGCTGAAAATATCCCGCGTAATCTGATCAACTTCATCCACTCTTTGGTATAATCTGTCAATAGTGAGCTTAGAGAAAGTTAAATCTCCAAGATTCAGATAATCATCCAGTTTTGTTTCATGTTTACTGAATTCATCCATATCCGCTTGAAGGAAATATCTTTTTCCAGGGTCTACGAGTTCGAAATAATGCCTGTAAACATCTTTTGAGTAAGGATCATTGATGGGTTTCGGGCTGTAATGTAAATAAGAAAGGGTATTCTTTACGCTCATCATTATGGTCTGCATCTTTTCATCATCATTTTTAGGTGAGGTGAAACAAAACATCAGACTCGTTAATGGAAGCAGAAACAAAAACTTATTGAGCTTAATTTTTTTTCGCATAATTCTGTAGTGTGTTTTATTATTTTTTTCAGGATAATTCTATGAGTAGAAACATTTGAATGTGTGTTACAAATTATCAAATTTAATATCACATATGCAAATTGAATATTATTTATTCAGATATCATTAATTATTTTTGATAATAAGCTTTTATTTCCTTTGCAGAATAAAAACCTATTCACTCAAAAATGTTACTGCTTTCGCTACAAACTCATCATGATTCTGGAAGAAAGCAGAGTGCCCGGAATCCGGAAAGATCAAAAGCTCTGCATGATCTAAATTTTGCTTCATATTGTGTGCGTTCTGCACAGGAATAGGAAGATCATTTTCACCATGTACGATAAGAACAGGGTTTTTAATTTTATTTAATTCTGAAAGTCCATTAGCATCAGGCTTTGCCCAGTTCAAAACAGCCGTGAACTGTGATGAAGATGAAGTATCGCTTAACAATGGGTCCCTGTCTATTGTACGAAGCTGGATTCTTGCATACGAAGCCTTCCCGTTTGCAATACTCGCCGCAGATTGGGTGAATCCGAATTTCAGGAAAAATTCTTCCGGCTCCAGTCCTTTTAATCCACCAATGATGTTGGGTAGATCAGATAGTCCTTCTGCACCCTGTGGCCCGGTACCTATTAAGATCATCTTATTAATCAGTGTTGGCCGGGATAACGCCATTCTCTGGGCAATAAAACCTCCCATTGAATATCCCATGATATTCACTTTACTCAAATGCAGGGCTTCTATAAAATCTATGGCATCATCGGCCATTGCGTGTATGGTGTTTGGGGTGGAACCTTTTGATGCACCCACGCCTCTGTTATCGAATATGATGAGCTTATATTTCCTGGCCAACCCATTGGTAACCGCAGGATGCCAATTATCCATTCCCCAGCCCAATCCCTGTATCAGCACTAAAGGGATACCTTTTTCCCTTCCCAGAATACGGTACGCAAAAGAGGTTCCTTTTACATCTATAAACCTTGTTTTAGCGGTCTGATGGTTTGCCGTAAAGGTTTCCTGAGCAGAGGTCTCACTTCTCTCTCTGCAGGATATTGTGAGTGTAGTAAAAAGCGTCAGACACAGCACGCCGGTCATAAAAATTTTTCTGATTGATCTCATTGTGTTTTATTTTTTTGTTGTGCCGTAAACTTAGCATGTATCATTTACATCCGCAAATTGTTTTTAGCCGTTTAAGATTCATAGTCTTAGTTTACAGGAAATAGTTTATGATCGGGAATAGAAAAGAGAAATCTATTTTGAATGGTTTACTTTTTAACGCAAAGATTTTAGAGCATATGTATATGTTGTGATATTGCAGGCGAGCATCCCGATCGGGTCTATAGATAGAATAAAACATACCAACAACCACAAAACCCTCCAAAAAGGAGGGCTAAGATCTGTACTAAAAGCGGTACAATCTATTATGGTATTGCAAAATTACATACCACATTTTTATAACATTATGATTCAGATCATGAGCAAAATAATAAAAAAGCTTACAGGTGATCAGTAAGCTTTTATTGTAACGGAATACAATATCTATTAATTCAGAAATGCTATTGCCCTTGCTACAAATGCATCATGATTCTGAAAGAATGAGGCATGTCCGGAATCCGGGAAGATCAAAAGCTCGGCATGATCTAAATTCTGCTTCATATTCTGTGCATTCTGTACCGATATGGGAAGATCATTCTCGCCATGTATGATAAGAACAGGGTTTTTGATTTTATTTATTTCCGTAAGTGCATTGGCATCTGGCTGTGCCCAGCTCAAAACCGCCGTAAACTGTGAGGCTGATGTAGCATCGCTAAGCGGAAGATCTCTATCTATTGTACGAAGCTGGATTCTTGCGTACGAAGCCTTCCCGGCTGCAATACTCGCCGCAGATTGTGTAAATCCGAATTTGAGGAAAGATTCTTCAGGGCTTAATCCGGCGGTGCCTGCAATAATATTTGGCAGATTAGATAATCCGATAGCTCCCATTGGCCCGGTACCGGTTAAGATCACTTTATTGATCAGGGAAGGTTGGGTTAAGACCACTCTTTGCGCCACAAAACCACCCATAGAAAAGCCCATGATATTCACTTTATTCAGGTGCAGGGCCTTTATAAAATCTATGGCATCATCAGCCATTGCCTGTACCGTATTCGGTGTAGTACCTTTTGATGCAGCCACCCCTTTATTGTCGAAGATGATCACTTTATATTTTTTAGCCAGCCCATCGGTAACGGCAGGGTCCCAATCATCCATTGAGCCCCCTAATCCGGGTAGCAATACCAAAGGAACACCGCCCTCTTTACCCAAAACACGGTATGCAAAAGAAGTTCCTTTCACGTTGATAAATTGTGTTTTAGCGGTTTGATGAGTTGCTGCGGGTATCTCCCGAACAGTGGTGATCTCGCTTTCTTCCCTGCAAGACATGGTAACTGCTGTAAAAAGCGTTAAACATAATACACCTGTAACTGAAATTTTTCTGATTGCTTTCATTGTAGTTTATTTTTGTATGATTATGGTGCAAACTTAAAACGTACAGCCAAGCCGTGCACTCAGAAAGTATTTGAACCGGACATTTTGAGAGGTCGATAAGACATTTGGGAAGGTAAAACTTTCGGGTATGGAAAGAAAAAGACTTTAAACCTGATGTCTAAAGTCTTTTATATTTGAATATCTATCCTATTAATGGATAGAGGCTATTTCTTTCTACAATTTTTTTAAAGCCCGGGCTGCGCTTTCGTTTCTGGGATTCATTTCAAGTAGCTTTTGATAGGTTTGTCTGGCCTTGTCTTTTTGCCCGGCACTCAGATAAGCCTCGCCTAAACTATCGTATGTGTTTTCGCTTTAGGGTACAATATAGTATTCACCCGGAAAACATCAATAGCTCTTGTGAAATCTTTCTGACGGAGCAATGCGTAGCCTGTACCGTTCAGGAAACCTTCAGAGAGCTGCTCATGATTGGTATCTTCCTTTTTTGCTTTCTGATAAGCTTCCACACCTTTTTCAAAATTACCGTCCAGAATCTGTTCCAGAGGTGTTTTTTCTTCTTTACCCATTACCGGGTTCTGAGACCGGATGGTTTTATCCCGTAAAACCTGTACAAGCTCTTTCTTTCCTGTCTTGTTATTTTTTTCAAACTTCACCTGGAAATTCCAATCCCGCATGGCATAGGCATTCTCTCCTACTTTGATAAGCTCTACCGGTGCTTCTACATTATTGATCATCTCAGCTTCCCTTTTTCTTTATACACCCTGAAAAAGCCATATTTATCAGACTTATAACGTCCTAAATTGTCATTTAAATCCTTTTGGTTTAATGGTAATATTGTATTTATTGGAGCCATAAAATCCGGCCATTGGTATACGATGGCTACTGAGCGGATGAGCTCATTGACAAACATCGGTTTGTTGGTATTCGTTAAGATCACAACTCCGTCACCACTGGTTTTATTTGCTGTAAAGTTGCTGGTGAAGCCTTCATTCCAACCGCCATGGGAAAAGTAAACCTGCCCATTCACTTTCTCCAGGAATACACCCAGGCCCTCAAAGGGGTCAATGAAAGGAGTGGTAAACTCGTCTGCCGTTTTCTGAGAAATGATAATACTGCTTTTGCCGCTTATTGTATTTTGAATATCGATGACAAATTTCGCATAATCTTCTGCCGTAGTCCATAAACCGGCAGCCGCCTGCTCCGGATAGTTATGATATTTTCCCTGAACTCTTGCTCCGCTCTCAGCATATGCCGTAGCAGCCAATTGGGCCAGGGCATCCGGCAGAGGCTGGGCAAAGGTGCTGTTTTTCATATTTAAAGGCTGAAGCACTTTTTCGCTCATAATGGTAGTAAAATCTTTTCCTTCAATATCCATAAGCATCTGCTGCATCACGGTATATCCACCACCTGAATACCGGAAAGGGGTTCCGGGAAGTTTATCTACAAAAACAGCCGTGGTATTGGCCGGGCTCTGCCCATTCAAAACCTGAACCGCTGTAGGAACAGGTTTACCGTTTTCATATCCGGGAAACCCACTCACTGTGAAACCTGCCGTATGGCTGACAATATTTTTGAGGGTAACTTTTTTCTCTTTAGTCCATTCATTTTCCGGAACTTTCCAGGATGTCAGATAAGTATTTACATCTGCATCCGGATTTATTTTTCCCAGCTCCACTTCTTTTAATGCGGCATAAGCACTTACCGGCTTGCTCATCGAAGCCACCTGAAATAATGTCTTTGCGGTAACCGGGGTTTTAGATTCCACATCTGCCAGACCATATGTTTTGCTCCAGATAACTTTAGAATCTTTGATAACGGCAATACTGACACCGGGAACATTGTAATACTTCATCCTGGATTCTATATTCCAGGAAGGCCCGCCTACGAACCGAACGGGAGGCAGCAACCCTGATTCCACTTTAGAAATTTCGTTTTTTAGTTGAGTATCCGTCTGCGCAGATAAAGGGTTTGATATTATTCCGAAAAGGAGTGCGATATAAAAAGGAGTTGTAACCTTCATTTGATTTAGGATTTGATTTGATAAAAATAAATAACTTTTATCATACTATCCTATGAATTTTAAGCTTAAAGACTAAAAAAAATATTAAAATAATTCCGGAAGCTTCTATTCTTGTTTTGGTGTATAGTGAGAAGTCCTGTTCACCATCCTGTTACCGTTAAGATAAAAAATCATTTAGAAATCTAAAAATAAAAAAGGAGGCGAAAGCCTCCCTTTTTTCTGTACAAAATAGCCTGAAACCTATTTTACTTCTTTATATTATATTTGTGTTTTTTAGTTTCAAGAAGTAGGCTAAAGGCCACATATACACCATTTATATAATTTTCATCATTTGCGTTTTTAGAATCATATACTCGTTTACCATACAATTAAAAGCTAAAAAACTTTTTTAATCAGGATTGGTTTCCGCTGTAATTTTTCTACGACAAAGTAACGACAATGCAAAATAAAATCACTTACAAAAGGCATAGATATATATCGATAAAAGCATAGATGTTTATCGGTAAAAAACCTGACAGAAAAAGAATGAATATCAGGAGCTGGAAAGCCTATATTTTATGATGGGTTTTGATAAGCTCGATCAGCTCAACAAGGTTTTCGATTTTGAGTTTATCAAAAATATTTTTTTTAATCGTGCTTACGGTATTCTGCTTTATATCCAGGTGATTGGCAATTTCAAGGTTTCCATATCCGTCGGCATACATTTCTGCAATCTGCAGTTCTCTTTTGGTTAAACGGCTCAGAGGATTGACTAAATCAGGATTTTGCACCAACTGCACCATTAAATCCCGGGAAACGGCAGAAAAATACTCACCTTTCCGGATAAAATGCAGGACAGCCTCTCTTATCTCTTCTTCTTCACTCAATTTGCTCAGATATCCATTGGCGCCGGCTTTAATAAATTTAAGGGCATACAGTTCTTCTTCAAGTCCTGTGAAAATCAGGATTTTAATATCAGGATTTATACTTTTAACCTTTGATATGATGCTCAGACTGTTTCCGTCCGGGAAATGGGCATCAATGACAGCCATTTCTATTCCTTTTGATTCCACCAGCTCTGCAATCTGCTGTAAGGATGAGGTATGATAAATGGTAGCATCTGGAACAAGATCACTGATAATGATCTCCATGCCTTGCCGCACAATGCTGTGATCGTCTGCTAAAAGAAACACGATCTCTCTATTTTCCAAGGGTAGCTTTATCATTATTACTGGTATTTAAATTGATCCTGAATGATACTTTTGTTCCTTTATACAGCTTACTTGAGACTGAGATCTCACCGTTGAAAAGCTCTACAATTTCTTTACACAAGCTTAATCCCAGACCTGCTCCAAGATTATCGATTTCGTCAGAGATCATTCCCTGGTAATAAGGCTCAAAAATTTTACCTACATCAGATTCCGATATTCCGATTCCTGTATCGCTTATGATGACTTCCAGAGAAATTTTGTTATCTCCAATCATTTCAATGTTCATGGCAAGATCAATCTGCCCGTTTTCTGTAAATTTATTGGCGTTTCCCAGGATATTCATAAATAGCTGGTTGATTTTTATATTGTCTGTATTCACAAGTATACCCGCGGGTATTCCATCTGTGACTACAAATTTATTTTTCCTTGTTTCTATGTAAGGCGTAATAGCAGTCACAATAGAACCGATCTCATCTTTAAGATTGAAAACCGTATTGACGAGTTTTTTATCAGCATCCTGGTTTTTGGTATATTCCAGGATCTGGTTAGATTGTATCAGTAATGTACTGTTGGTAAATTTTATCGATTTAAGGTAATCTTTTATGGTATCATCTTTTGTCGTCCGATTGATCTTGTCAATAAAAATATTAATGATTTTTAATGGTGATCTTAACTCATGACTCAGCATTCCCAGGATTCTGTTTTTGAAATTAAGGTTCTTTTTAATTTCATTATTGGCAGCATTCAGTTTCCGTTCGTAGATAAAGGCAACTCTTGTGAAATACATGATCAGAATTGATACGATGAACATTAGGATCATTAGCCCAAGTA
Source organism: Chryseobacterium tongliaonense (assembly GCF_041224435.1). Classification (NCBI taxonomy): domain Bacteria; kingdom Pseudomonadati; phylum Bacteroidota; class Flavobacteriia; order Flavobacteriales; family Weeksellaceae; genus Chryseobacterium; species Chryseobacterium tongliaonense. The sequence continues at coordinate 189,581 of NZ_JBGFFD010000002.1, forward strand.
CCAGGTACGTTCTGATTTTATTATTAATTGAGCTTTGTTTGTTGTATTCTTTTTCTAATTCTGACTGAAAGTCTTTAATAGCGTTTTCATATACTCCTATCAACCCGTTACTGTACACCAATAATTTGCTGAAGCTATTGTAAAATTTAATATTGTCCCGCTGATTCTGGGCAGCGTATACCTGATATTTCTTAACTTCAGTTGCATAATGCTTATCCATCGATTTTATCGCCTTGGTCATCTCAGCTTTGGCATTGGAAAGATCTGCCGTTTTATTATTTGTTAAAGTAATGACGGTACTTTCTTTCTGTACGTTCACTTTACCGGATATGGCATCTTTTAAACGCCCCATCAGACCTTTCTTTTTAATGGTATCAGAAAAGGTATGGGTTTGTATATTCAGGTTTTCAAAATTATTCTTATACTTTTCCGGTTCATATTCCTTATCCTGTATTTTTGCAGGCGGGTTCAGAGAGTATTGGTATACGGAATCTATCAATGTTTTAAGCCTTGTAGCTTTGAATGCATCTTTTCTATGTGACTCTATATTATTTTTAAGTCTTGGATTTATATTTTCGTATTGACTTATTTTGTCAAAATTATCTTTAAGTTTTCTAAGTGACTGGAAGTAGAGTTTAAGGTCGTTATCATCATCACTTGCCATATATTTCTGAAGATAATTCTGGGCATCCACAAAGTCTTTCCTTGAATTGTCAGTCAACCCGCCCAATGCCCTGCTTTCTTCCAGTTTGTTTTTGATAAACTTCAGTTTCTTTCCATTGACAAATTCGTTGTAAAAAAAAATTGCTATAATCACCTGTATCAATAGAATACACAAGATCAGTGAGTAGTGGACAATCTTCCTCAATTTAAAATTTAAGAATTTATATTTCATATTTGTTTATCGGCTAAATTAATTTTCTGATTACTTAAGTCTTTCCGGTACTAGTTTTTAAAAAGAAATAATATGAAGCCAAAACTTTTGCAATGGGCATATATTATTTCAATAAGCAAAGTTAAAGTAATTTTTGTTTTTTTTATAATAGTAAATATCAGAGAATTAATTCTATTGCATACCAAACCCAAAGATTCTATTCTGTGTAAAAATGTTTTATAATTTTAAAACAGACATAGGTTACAAAAAAATAAAAACCCTGCTTTCATAAGCAAAGTTTATAATATTTTACGAAAAATGAAGAATCACAAAACACTGTATATAAACAGCATATACACTTATATTGTCTCCGCGAATTATTTCGGCAAATGGGCAATCAGTTCAACTTCCAGTTTTGCTTTCGGCATATACAGCCGTTGTATCTGTACCCATGTGGCTGCCGGAAAATCACCTTTGTAAAATGCTTTTCTAACATTATTATATTTTTTCATAGCTTCAATATCTGTTGTATACAAATTTTCTTTTACAACATTTTCAAATGTAGCACCATAGCTGGATAATGAGGCTTTTAAAGCGTTATAAACAGAGGTGATCCCTTCAGGGGTGATATCATTTGTTACAGCACCGGAAATGTAAAGAACATTGTCAACTTTTAAAACCTGAGTATAGCCTGCAATGGTATCTTGTTTTGACTCCTTGTTCCAATGCCATTTTTCTTTTTTAATTTTTGTTTCCTGTGAAAAAGCTTTACAGTAAACTAAAAGAAACGGGAGAAGGATGAAATATCGCATAATTGTTTAATTTAAATGTGGTATCTGCAAAAATAGCCAATATGATGAGTCGCTGATTAAAATTACAAAAAAAATGGAAGCCCCTCAAAAATAATTGAAAAGGCTTCCGTTTTAGGTGTCATTTAATATTCCAATTAATGGAAGATATAAGTTATATAACAAATAGACCATGCATCTTGATGCCTACTAAAAAATTAAGGTGACTACTGAAATGACTATGAAACTCAGCAAATCTGCGTTATTTTATCTCTTTCAAAATAGGCTGAATGCTGAATAATCTGTTCGGCAGATATACCCGGAATAACAGTAACTTCTACAGGGTTGTTTAATATTGCATCCGCAAGCTTATTTATAGCTGTTGATTTTATTGCGGAAAAAAATAATGTCTGCTTTTTGTGGGGAATTAATTTCAAAATCTTTTTTATATCATTCACAAATCCTAAGTCTAGCATTCTGTCGACCTCATCTAATACAAATATTTCAATCTTAGAAAGATCAATATGTCTTTGGGTGGACAGCTCCAGTAATCTTTCCGGAGTTGCCACAAGAATATCCACTCTGTATGCAAGAGCAGCCAGCTGGCTTCCTGCCAAAACTCCACCGAAAATTGAGAGCTGTGATAATGGCAAATATTTACTGTAGATATTCAGATTCTCTTCAATTTGAATCGCCAATTCTCGTGTCGGAGTTAATATTAAAACGCGTATTTCTTGATGTCCGGGTGTAGTTTTCTTTAGCAACTGCACAATTGGCAAAGCAAAGGCTGCCGTTTTCTCTGTCCCGGTTTGTGCAAATGCCATAATATCTTTTCCTTCTAAAATATATGGGATTGATGAGTATTGTATTTCTGTAGGTTTCGAGTAGCCGGCTTCTGTAACAGCACGCACAATCGGATTGATTAAATTTAAATTTTTAAAACTCATTATAAAACTTTACGGGTTCCGGTATTTATATTCAAAAGGCTAATAAGCAGATTTTTTTCTCCTCATCAGGTTACTTGCTTTAACTATGGCAATAATAAGCCTGTTAAGAAAATATTATTGATTAGTTCTGCAATGACAAATCATTCCTGATACAAAATAGGATTTTATAATTTAAAACCATCATCGCAAATGACTTATGGTTAAATTAGTAGCTGAGAAAGCAAAACTGAAAGAAAAAACGTTGATTTTAAACTATTACAGAATAGCAAAGGCAGAAACCTATTTTATAAATGTTTTGCAAACATACGACAATCAAACCGAATATAAGCAGATTTAACCCACTGATTATCAAAAATATATTTGTAGATTTCAAACGTAAATTGTTTGCATTGTGTGGATAATTTTAAAGCGGTGAAGATTATCCCCTTAAGCCGCAGCATATCATCCGTAAGTTCCTCACAGTTAATAATGGTAAAAATTACCTTTTTTATTATGACCAGAAATTTTACAGACCAGATACGCTTCAAAGGATATACAAAATCATTTTACAGAATTATCCTATAAGATCATTAGTTTAATCTTAAAATCACATTCAAAACATTGATATTTTTGAACGGGTACAGTACAATCACCTTCTATCAATTAATACGAACAAACAATCGAAAAAAAATGCAATATGGTAATTATTAACAGTTTTGAAGAATACAAATCCTATGAAGGCAAGATCATTGGTTTTTCTGACTGGCATACAATAGACCAGCAACAGATCGACAAGTTTGCAGATGCAACATTAGACCATCAATGGATTCATGTTGATAGAGAAAAAGCAGAAAAAGAAAGTCCTTTCAAATCAACGATAGCACATGGTTATTTAACATTATCTCTTATCCCCTATCTATGGAAGCAGATTGCTGATGTGAGAAACGTAAAAATGGAAATCAATTACGGAATAGAAAACTTCAAATTCGGACAGGCTGTCCCTGTAAACAGTGAGGTGCAGCTTCAGGCTACTGCCAAGTTAATCACCAATCTCAAGGGAACAGTGAAAGCAGTCATTCAGGCAACATTAATCATCAGAAACCATGAAAAGCCAGCTTATATAGGCGATGTCATTTTTCTTTATCATTTCAAATAAATAATAATTTCAGCACTGTTATCATATTTTTATAATTAAAAGCCCAGTCTTCTTGTTGTTTCTCTTACTAAATAATTTGAACATAAGCCCAAATTCATTTCTTTAAAATAAAGGTAGCTATATCCGTTGTGCATTTTGGAAGTAATTGACAATTAAACACATATATTTTTGTTTTACTTTTTTAAATGAAATGTCTTTGCTTATCTTTATGAGAGATCATTTTATATAAGAAACTTTGTACAGCCTTGCGATAATTTAAAACGCAAAGAAAGACAAGACTTGATTTTAACTGTTTGAAAATAAGATAAACAAAGGCGTTCCACTTATTTTCGAAATACAAGGATTCAAAATGTACAACACGTGTAACTATGTATTATTTTACACTTATTGTTTCCGGTTTCTTTTAACGATCGGTTTTTATATCGCAAAGAAAAATTATGAATCGGACCTATCTAAGAAGGGCAAAATTTTTTATTAAAAGAATGCTTAATTACAGGTTTGCTGCTTTTCTTTGTTTTCCATAAAATATAGCAGTCGAATTTAAAAACTTTGCCTTAAAAAATGATTGAGTGTAAAATAGTATATAGTTACCAAAATAAAAATTCCCGGCTTAACAAAAGTTCTTTTTAGGTCAATATATCTGTGTCGTTTTCCTATCTTTAAACTTTCAATCAATAGACCTTTATGAGTAAACAGTCTGATCAGCACACCGATTTAATAAATCGGCTTCAGGAAATGCAGAAAGATCAGCAGGTAATTTCCTCTATAACGATGGCTTTTGCTAAAGTCTTAGATAAAAAACACCTCGATCTTGTATTAAATCAATCCTTTAAAAATGAATTCCTGTTTAATGATCTTAGCATTCTTACTGCAAATAATGATGAACAGTATATTTTTTACAGTTCTGTGACCAGCGGAAAAAATGACTATTATCTCAATTCACCAGATATTTATTTCGAGCAATGCATGCAATCATCAGAACCTGTTATTTTCTATCTTAATGATTTCTCTGAAAAGAAAACATTACCATCTTACTTTATGTCTGCAAAGAAACTGGGAATGCATACTGCAATAGGCTTTTGCTTACCTCCTGTCGGAAACCATAAGAATGTGATTTTCCTTTTTTATAAAAATTCCACAGAATTCAATGACCGATTAGAAAGAATATTAAGAGGTGTTTCTACCCAGCTATCCATCACGATAAGAAATATTTCTTTCTCTGAGAAGCTTGATATGCCTGACATTTCCGTTTCAGATTCTCAGAAAGACACTGATCCTGTTAAAAAAGAGAAAATAAATAAGAAAGGTTTTAATGGGATCATCGGGGAAAGTGAAATTATGCAGCAGATTTATCAGCAAATCACCCGGATTGCCCCTTCCCAATCTAACGTGATTATTTACGGAGAAACAGGAACAGGGAAAGAACTTATAGCACAAGCCATCCATGACCTTTCTTCTTTGGCTCACAGACCCATGATCAGAATTAATTGCGCTGCTATTCCTGCCAATCTTATTGAAAGCGAACTTTTCGGGCATGAAAAAGGAAGTTTTACCGGTGCTACGGCCCAACGAAAAGGAAAATTTGAACAGGCAGATAACAGTACTATTTTCCTTGACGAGATCGGAGAACTTCCTTTTTCGCTCCAGGGAAGATTACTGAGAGTTTTACAGGAAAAACAAATTGAAAGAATCGGCGGAAATAAAACCATTAAGGTAAATGTAAGGATTGTCGCAGCTACTAACAGAGTTTTAGAAAAAGAAGTTGCCGAAGGAAGATTCAGGCTGGATCTGTATCACCGGCTGAATGTTTTCCCTATTCATTTATCTGCATTACGCGACAGGAAAGAAGACATCCCATTACTGGCAGATTATTTCCTGGAAAAGCTCAATCTGAAGACAGGTAAAAAAATCAACGGCTTTTCTCAAAAAGTAATGAATGCAATGAGCAAGAATCCATGGCCCGGAAACATTCGAGAGCTTGAAAACACGATCGAAAGAAGCATCCTTACCGCAAAAGATAACATGATCAGGACAATCGATATTCCAAAGGCTTTTAATGCCAAAGATACGGACCAGGATTTTCAGATTAAGACATTGCAGCAGGTGGAGAAAGAGCATATTCTACAAATTGTCGAAAAATGTAACGGCCGGATTTTCGGACCACAGGGAGCGGCTTTATTATTAGGATTACGCCCAACAACTCTCATTTCCAAAATGCAGAAGCTCGGAATAAAAAAAGAATATTATTTTAAAAAATAAATAATAGAATTTATATTGAAAATTAATTTAACCCCGCCTTCAGTCTATTTCCGGTTTATTAATACTCATTTCAATTTTCCCCGATGATAACGCCCAAAATACCCATAATCCTAAAATTATAATTAAAGCAACAACAGGGATCCGGAAAGAAAAAAGCAATGCAATAAGATAAATCGGAAAGCCATACAGATAATTGTTGCGGATCTTTCTTATAGCGGCGTTCGTAATTCCCGGACGTAAAAGCTTCTTGTTACGACTGGCTAAAAACCAGAGTAAATTATAGGCGAAGTTGATCAGAACAAAGATCCCCGTATACATAGCCACAACCACTGAAGAAGCCTCCCCATTAAAATATCTTGCCAATAAAGCGGTAGGGTAAGAAACAGTAGAAACCAGAAAGAGAATTAGACCATTGGCAAACATAACAGCTGAATTACGGCTATAGATCTGCTTGAAAATCTTATGATGATTGACCCACATTATGAAAATACTGAAAAATGAAAGAATAAATGCCAAAAATTCGGGCCATTGATTCTTTACAAAAAGCAGGAGATCATTTCCATTTTTTATTAGATTTTTTTCCGGTACGTGAAGATCTAAAACTAAAAGAGTTACCGCTATTGCAAAGACAGCATCACTAAATCCTTCAATTCTAACTGTTTCTTTTTCCATAATTTTCTTCTTTTTATTGCACAAAAAATGCTTCACTTTATCGATAAGTGATTTTAAAACATAAAAATTTTAAGCTGTTTTTCTTTACCTGAGATTATTTATACCCTTTGTCAATTCCCAGTTTTTTCATTTTAGAATAAAGCGTTTGGGGCTGGAGCTTTAATAGTTCTGCCGCACCACCTATCCCTGAAACCTTTCCGTTGGAACTTTGTAAAGCACTTATAATATGGTCTCTTTCCATTTCTTCCATCGATTTTAACGGTCCCGGAGTTTCAGAAAGCTTTTCTATATTTTTCGGAAGATCAAAATTTTCAATTTCTGTTGTCTTTGCCAAAAGGACACTTCTTTCTATAAGATGTTCCAGCTCCCGTATATTTCCCGGCCAATGGTAGTCATACAACTGGTGCAACGCTCTTTCGGCTATTGAAGTGATATTTCGCTTCGAAGCTGTAGCATATTTGTTTAAGAAAAAATTGGCCAACAATTCGATATCTTCTTTTCTTTCTCTCAAAGGGGGCAGCTCTATCGGAAAAACATTCAGCCGGTAATACAGATCCAGCCTGAATCTTCCTTCAGCGACTTCTTTTTCCAAGGAACGGTTTGTTGCTGCCACAATCCTTACATTTACCTTAATGGTTTTATTGCCACCCAGACGTTCAATTTCTTTCTCCTGCAAGACCCGTAAAAGCTTTACCTGAGAATCCAGCGGTAACTCCCCTATTTCATCGAGAAAAACTGTTCCGCCATTGGCCTGTTCAAATTTCCCGATTCTCTGAGTATCGGCACCTGTAAAACTTCCTTTATCATGCCCGAAAAGTTCTGACTCAATGAGCGAATGAGGTAATGCTGCACAGTTGACCACAACAAGAGGCTGGGCACTGCGGTTTGAAAGCGCATGGACCGACTGGGCCACTTTTTCTTTGCCGGTTCCGCTCTCGCCCACGACAAGAACTGAGGTATCAGTAGGTGCCACCACTCTTATTTTTTCAATAACATCTTCAAGTGCACTGCTTTTTCCAATAATTCCTTCAATGCTGTCATGATTCGTCTTCTTTTCAGAATCAATTCCTTTCTCAAGATTAAACCGATATTTTGCAATATCAAGCATAACGATCAGATCACGTTCGCGAAAGGGTTTAACCATAAATCCGTAAGGTTGGGTTTCTTTTACGGCTTCCAGCGTCGACTGATTGGTATTCGCTGAAATATAGAGAAAGGGTAAATGTATTTCACGGAGTTCCCACGCAAGATCTATTCCTGTAAGATCACCTTTCAGCATAATATCAAGAAGCACCCAATTCGGCTTATCATCTGCAATTAATTTTCTGGCCTGAACTACCGAAGAGGCAATACCGGTAATCTGATATCCCGCTTTTCTCAGCATAATCTTAAGATCATTAGCTACGATAAATTCATCTTCTACAATTAAAATTTTTTCTTTCATTTTGATTTAAAATTTCAACTTCTTATTTTGAAGCGTCAATCTCTATATTTTTTCTAAAGGTGATTATTATTTTTAAACCTTTACTGTTCTCGAGCAAAAAAGTTCCGTCCAGCTGCTCTGCCAATCCTCTCATGAGATTCATTCCGAGAGATTCAGTTTCATCAATATCAAAATTTTCCGGAAGCCCAACCCCGTTATCTGAAATAATAAGTTCATAAAAATCTCTTCCGGTATTTTTGAAAGAAACCAATACTTCACCTTTTTCATTGTCAGGGAATGCATATTTCACCGTATTATTTACCGCTTCATTGACGATGAGCCCCAACGGTACAGCCTGCGAAACATCCAGAAAAACCTTTTCAGTATCAATTGAAAAATTAATGACCTTCTCTGCAGAATAGCATTCTCTGATATAGCCGATCAATTCATAAATATACCACGAAATATCTATCGTTGAAAGGTTATCGGACTGATACAGCTTCTGATGAATCAAAGACATGGCATGCATTCTGTGCTGGCTATTCTGAATTGCCATTAAAGCATCTTCATTATCCAGATAAGCCGACTGTGTATTCAAAAGACTAATCACAATCTGCAGGTTGTTTTTCACCCTGTGATGTATTTCTTTTAATAACCATTCTTTTTCGGAAAGCAGTTTTTTCAGCATTTCATTCTGTTCGTCAATCTGCTGACGTTTTAATTCAAGCTTTTTATTTGCCTGACTCTTTACTCTTGAACGATTGTAAAGTAATGCCGCAAAAAGAATAAGGACTACAATACTTCCGACAAAAACATATTTGATAAATGTATCATTCGCAATCTGGGTATCCTGTAATTTTCCTTTTTGGGTTAATAATTCTATATTTTTATCTTTCTGATCTGTTTCAAATTGAATCTTCAAGCTGCTGATCTGCTTACTTTTTTCACCATTGAAAACAGAATCCGAAAACTTTTTATATAACTGATAATGCCTGATTGCATCCAGATATCTACCTTGTGTTGAATCAGCTTTAAACCAGATTAAATAATTTTCCGACCGCAACATCTCATTTCCGTTATTTTGGGCTATCGAATCAAAAAGCTTGGCCTCACGATACATTTTATCATAGTTTTTGGTCTGATAATGATAAAAAATAAACCCTCTCAATAAAGACATCTGCTTGTTATTTTTATCAGCATCTTCCCCGTAATGAGCCACCAGTTTTTTATAATAAATCTCGGCATTCTTGAATTGTTTTAAAATCGTATAAGTGCTGAATAGTATATAATTTTCGGTCATTTCAAACTCCTGATCGGCAATCGGATAACGTACTTTATATTCTTTGATCATCGTAATAGCCTGATCGAATTTCTTTTGCCTGATCAACATTGTCGAAATATTGTTGGCAACCGTTCGTATATAGCCGTTATCTTTATTTTTTTTCGCAACCGCTAATGATTTTTTCCAATATTTCATGGCATCATCATTTTGACGCAGGTAATAATAAACCAGTCCTATATGATTGTATATGGAACTCATCTGCAAAGAGTTATCATTAAGACTCATAGCCGTTTTCTCCGCTAAAAGCCCATACCGTAAAGCCTCTTCATAATTGGCCTTCTGAACCTCAGCCTGGGAAAGCAAGTTATAAACACCCTGCAATTCTTTAAACCTGACAGACTGATACGTTACCAAAGACTCTTTAAGCAATGGTATGGACTTATCCGGAGCTTCCATCAGATTATAAAGCTCTCCTAAATCTTTTAAGACGGAACCCTGCTGCAATTTTGCCCCTGAATTTTTAAAAAGACTGAGCGCTTTTTCTTTAAGCTTGATTTTTGTATCCAGATTTTTGGGATCATTATCATACATAAAGGAAAGCTCTTCATACCCTTCACCGGCCTCCTTGATCATTTTATTTTTTTCAAAATAATTGACAGCCGCTTTCATTTTTGAAAAAGCAGCCATCTTATTTTTTCTTTCTTTATCAATTTTAGCCTCCAGAAATATTGATTTCCCTTTGTTCAGCTTATCACCGGTTTTCACAATCAACAGATTAGCTTCTTTGTTGAGAATTTCCGCACTGTCGAGATCTGATTTCAGTTCCCCTTTTTTGCTTATATAATAATCACTCAATCTCAGTAATAAGGCTGTTTTTTGGGCATTGTTCTTCGATGAGGAAATCTGCTTTCTCAATAGTGCGGGGTTTTCCCTGACCTGAGCTTTCAGGGTAATGCCTGCAAACATCAAAACCCATGAAAAACAAAATATCTTTAGTGGATTTCTATTAAAAAAGTAAAAAGTAAAATTCATTTTTTAAAGATAATTCATTATCCAATTATTTACCAGTTTTTATGACTAGATTTTACGGTGATAAAGATAACAGATGATCATTGCCAAACCCGGCCAGGCCAACATTACAAGACCAAATTGTTTTCCCGCAAAAGCACCTAAAAAACATCCTACTAAAAAACCTAAAATGGTAATCAGCTGTTTCTTTAAGCTGGCCAGTGCATCAGGGTCATTAAAGCCATTCTTTAATAAATTCCCGACATCCAGAGAGGCCTGGGTAACATTCCCGGTCATCATGGTAGTGGGCCCATGCGTTTCTTTAGCATACAATTTCCCGAAGGCATTCTGAAGTCCCATCGCAAAAACAGCTGTCATAGCAACGGCATACATCATCCATCCTGTAAAAACGCCTAAGTAATTTAATGTGGCGACAAGAGTTCCGCTTAACAACAATATAAACCCTTCCCAGAATAAAATAGTGTAATGATTCGTGAATTTGTAGGCAATTCGTCCACCTGCAATTACCGCCAGAATAAAAACCGGAAAAGTGAGCAGCTTCACCCATGCATGAATATCGGATCCTTTTACGAACTGATATGCAAATACAATAAAGTTTCCTGTAACATGCGCTGAAAAAACAGAATCTGCAGCTACAAAGGTCACCGTATCGCAATATCCGGCAATCATAGTCAGCAGCAATGTGACAAAACCTATATTATTTTTAAGTTCCATACTGCTTATTTTAAATGTGAGCGTAGCATCCAGGCCATCTTTTCGTGAGTTTCCAGTAATCCGGTTATGTAGTCACTGGTTCCTGCATCCTTAAATTCGACAGCAAAATTTTCTATGTTTTCACGAAGATGAATCACAATACTTTCATGATCAGACAAAAGCTCCTTCATATAAGTCAGACTGTCATTTGCCTCTAAATGATGTTCCGACAAATGGGTCAATGTAAGATATTCCCTTAATGTTGCGGGTGCATAATGACCTAACATCCTGATTCTTTCTGCGATGCTGTCCGTGATTTCATCTAACTGCTTATACTGGGCTTCAAAAAACAAATGCTTGTTATAAAAATCTGCCCCTTCCACATTCCAGTGTGCCTTTTTTGTTTTTGTGTACAGTACAAATTCATCTGCTAATGTTTGAACCAATACTTCAGCAACTTTCGCTAAGTTTCCATTTTTAATTCCAATTGAAGTTTTCATTTTAAAGTATATTTAATAAATAATAATCGAGTGAATATTTTCCTGCACCAAGTGCAAGAAGGAGTAATAATGATAAGGTGTACATAAAAGGAACGTCGCGAACTTCGGGAGAATCTTTTCTGTGAACCACAAAATATCCGATTGCCGTAACTCCAATTGTGGGTAAAACCGCGAGCCTTGTTCCCAATCCTAAAATGATTAAAAAAGGAACAACCAGATCTGCAAATGAAGCCACCAAAGCATTCATTTTACTGGGAAGTCCGAGAGGGTTGGGAATAATTTCTTTCTGACCATTTTCTAATCTGAATTTTTTTAGTCCATGAACGCTGAACAGCTCGATTCCTAAAAGTATTCTAAAGATCAGAACAGCAATATCATTAAATGATGAGCCTAAATCCGATGAAAGGATCTGTTTTAAAATTTCCATATTTTTTATTTAAAAAGCAAAACACGAACAGCCCAGAGCACCCCAAAATGCATGATAATTATTAACCGGAAGATTACTCATTCTCGCATGATCATGGTTATGATGGTGAACGTCACAACTTCCTGCACAATTGTGAACCTGTGAAGTTAAAGGTGCTTTAAATTCTGATTTTATATTTTTCTCAATCTCTGTCTGGAAATGTCCGCCCACGGGATAATATCCATTATAGAGATTGGTTGGCGACCAGTCCGGGAAAACAGGAACTGATGGCGGTGCAAATGATGAAAACTCACCTTTTGCATAGACAATTTTTCCATCTACGACCGTCATTTCCGCTTCAATGTTTTTAATTTCTTCATCATCAACACTGAAATAATCCTGATTAAGAACTGCCAAATCGGCAAACATTCCTACCTGAATATCTCCTTTTTTCTGCTGCTCCTGGGAAAACCATGCACTACCTTTTGTATATAATTCCAATGCGGTTGCTCTATCCAACACTGTTTCGTGGTATAATTGAAGCCCGCCAACCGTTTTTCCTACCGTTAACCAATACATTGAAATCCATGGATTATAACTGCTTACTCTCGTTGCATCCGAACCCCCACCAACAGGAACTTCCATTTCCAGCATTTTTTTGACAGGTGGTGTGTTTTCTGCTGCGGTTGTACCATAATGATCTGTAAAATATTCGCCCTGATAAGCCATTCTGCTCTGGATGGCAATTCCTCCACCGAGCATTTTTACCCGTTCAATATTTTTTTCATCAATGGTTTCAGCGTGATCGAAAATCCAGGGAAGCCCGTTGAAAGGAATATCCCGGTTTACTTTTTCAAATACATTTAAAAATCTGGTGATGCTTTCATTATATGTTGCATGGAGCCTGAAAGGCCAGCGATTTTCCACTAATAGCCGAACCACTTTTTCGAGATCGGCTTCCATATTTTCAGGCAAATCCGGTCTTGGCTGTAAAAAGTCTTCAAAATCTGCTGCTGAAAAGACCAACATCTCTCCCGCTCCGTTGTGACGGTACATATCATCTCCCTGATATAATTTTACCATATCAATCCATTCGCTGAAATCTTCGAATTCGTGTTTAGGCTTTTGGGTAAATAAATTATAGGCAATTCTTACCGTTAATTGTTTTTTCTCATTCAGCTCATTCACCACTTGATAATCATCCGGAAAATTCTGAAAACCACCTCCTGCATCTATTACACTGGTAATTCCGAAACGGTTTAATTCTTTCATAAAATGCCTCGTGGAATTCAGCTGATGTTCATACGAGAGTTTCGGTCCCCGAGCTAAGGTAGAATATAAGATCATTGCATTTGGAGTTGCGATAATCAATCCCGTCGGTTCTCCGTTGGCATCTCTTTCAATATGTCCGCCAACGGGAGCAGGGGTATTTTTGTTAAAACCAACTGTTTTTAGTGCAGCTCTATTCATTAAAGCTCTGTCATATAAATGCAGAATAAAAACAGGTGTTTCAGGGGCAATGGCATTGATTTCCTGCAGGGTTGGCATCCTTCTTTCCGCAAACTGAAATTCTGACCAGCCCCCCACTACACGCACCCATTGTGGTGAAGGTGTACGGTCTACCTGATCTTTCAGCATCCGGAGCGCATCAGCTAAAGAAGGAACTCCGTCCCATCTTAATTCAAGATTATAATTTAATCCGCCACGAATCAAATGAATATGAGAATCATTAATTCCAGGAACAACTCTTTTCTTTTTAAGATCAATCATTACCGTAGATTCATTTGCAACCTGATCTGTTAATCCGTCATTTCCTACAGCAATGATTTTACCTTCTTTAATCGCTACTGCGGAAATATCAGGCGTTTCTTTATTGAAACTGTGAACCTTCCCATTGTATAAAATAAGATCTGCTTTCATCACCAATTATTTGCTGTTCAGTTTTGAAATCGCCTCCTGAATACCTCCTCCGGCAACGGTGAAAAATGAAGGTCCTGCCAGCAAAATCAGCTTTTGGAGCTTGATTTTATCAGATAAATGTTGGGCGTTTAAATAGGTTTGGGCCCGGTACGCATCAAAAGCTCCCAAGACCACATTTTCCGCAACTAAAGCTGTCGGAGAATCTATTCCGGCATCTTTAATATCACTCGCAAAAGAAACGGTTTTCACCTGCAACTTTAACGCTTCCCGCATTGCCACGCTTCCCACTTCTTTCATCAAACCGGCGTCAAAAGAGTTTCTGTTTCCCAATCCTATTAACAGCAGTTTTTTAGATGCTAAACTTCCTTTTGGCGGAGTGATTAATAATGTTTCCAATGCGTGACCTTTGAATTTACCGGTTTTTCTGACATCAGTGATAATTCCCTTTAAGGCTTCATCCAAATGAATCATCCCGTTCAATTCTTTGGGAAGTGCAGGCGGATTGAAAATATCACCTTCTGTGTATTCGAAAACACAGGCAATCTGAAGATCAGCTACTGCTGCAGAAGGCCCCTGAACGAGCCCCTGAACAGAAATACCATCGACTGTTCCCCATATTTTTGTGGTTCCAATTGTAGTTTTTGTTTCAGTTGTTTGTGCTGAAACGAAATTGATCGCTGAACTTGCCAAAACAAATGCAGTAAACACTGCTTTAGACCAATTGATGTATTTTGAAATTGAATTTTGCATAATAAATGATTTTAGTAATGATTAAAATTTGAATCCTAACCGGATATTATAAAAGACACCGCTTTTTGCATCCGGAATAATATCTTCGATAAAAGCTCCTTTCCGGAAATACTGAAGTCCGCTCACCAGAGTGAAAAATCTGTTAAAAACGTATGTGAAACCGGTTAAATAAGCTGTCCCGATATATCTTTTGCCTGAGCTGCTTCCAGGGCGGTTCAAAGCTCCGCTTGGTCGATAAACTCCGTCATCCAGGGAATATCGCCAGTTGAAAACGACATCTGCCTGCATTTTTAGTTTAGACGTCAAATCTATGGTTGCATAAGGATGAATATCAATTAAATTGACCGGGCCAACCTGTGGACTGAAGCCAAAATACCCGCCTTTCGGATATAAAGGATTAAATGTATTAAGCTTTCTGTCTTCTTTGGACTGATCTCCGGAAATATAATCGTTTCTCAGGTTGATACTCGGTTTGAATTTTATGTTTTCAAACAGATATCCTATATCTACAGAGCCTGTCCACGCACTGATATCTTCATTTCCAAAGCCTCCGAACTGATAGGCAGCCTCAAGATTATAGATAAATCCACCGCCATACTTCCAAAGTCTTCCGCCAATGGTGTGACGTTTTTCTTTAGCTATTCCCGCTTCAAAAACGGATTCATCTCTTCGAATTCCGATATAGTACAAATCGAGATTTCCGGCTTTGGGAATAATGATTTTAGAATAGACGCCCCAAAGATTGAGCTGTTTTGAAATTTTATTATCGAAAACTCCGGTATTGATGCTGTCTGCCATCATAGCAAAGGCATCTACAGAAATATTTTTATGGGAAAACATGATTTTTGCCCCGGTAAAAGAAAGTCTTGCATTCGGCCCTTCTCTTACGGAAATTAATCTCCCCGAGCCATAATCCAGTTCCTGTCGTCCCAATCTGAATATCAGTTTTTGATCTGCTTTGTTAATCAAATTGGCATCTACGAAGAGATTCTGAATGCTCAACTGATCTTCATCAATTCCTCTGGAACCGTTTTTTCTTCCATTCTGTAAAACACTTCGAACTTGTGAAAATATCCTGATATTTTTTCCTAAATGCAGATCCGAATGCACGTCATACCGCTGCAGAAAGAAATTGTTGTGCCCTATATTCAGCCTGCCCCAATCTTCGTTGTTGAAATCCACATATTCATACCGCACTTCACCACCAAAAGACAAATACATATTCTTCTTTTCATTGAGTGGAAGAAATTTAACCTTATTATAAAAACCATCTGCAGAGTCCTTTAAATATTCATAATTTTCATCGTAACGCAAAAGCTTAAAACTCTGGGCTGATAAATTATCAGAATATAAAAAAATCAGAAATACGGCAATCTTTAAAAACGATATGGAAAATGCAGATTTCAACATTGAAAATTGTATATACATATTAATGATTCAGCATATGATGGGCATAGTGAATTCCCAATCCGTAAGAACCGCCGTATTTTTTCATCAGATTTGTTACGGGAACATAGGTTTCCTGACGAGCCCAATCTCTCTGAAGTTCTAAAATATACTGGATTGAAGTCATGGGTTTTACTCCTGCATGAATCATTCTCTGAATAGCTCTTTCGTGGGCCTCATCGCTTACATCACCGCAGGCATCAGTGATTACATATACATCATAATTTTCTTCAAGTGCTGACAGGGCAGGTCCTACGATGCATACGCCGGTCCATAATCCTGCAAAAACCAGTTTCTGTTTCTGGGTTCCTGTGATTGCTTTATATGCCGCTTCGTCTTCCCAGGTATTCATTGTCGTCCTGTCGATATATCCTGAAGTTGCTATCGGATATGTTTCCTCAATTTCCGGAAAAACGGGTCCTGCAAAGCTTTCTTCAGCAACTGTGGTTACAATGGTTGGTATATTAAATATTTTGGATGCTCCACAAACTACAGCAACATTATTTCGTAGTTCATTCATAGAAATGCTTTTCGTCGCAAATGCCATTTGGCCTTCAAAATCGATCAATACCAAGGCATGATTATCCGGAGAAAGCAATTTTGTTGATGGTTTCATAAAAGTTTATTTATTTGTTATTATTAGTTGGAGAAAGATCAACTGCCTATATTTCCCCACAGGCAGTTGCTGTTATTTACTGTTTCAAAAATTTGATGAATTCTGCATTGAATTTATCTTTTTCTTCCAGAAATGAAGCATGCCCACTATTGTAAAACGGCACTAATTGAGAGCCTGAAATACCTTTATGCATTTGTTCGGCCAATGCATAAGACACGATTTGGTCCTGCTTCGCATGCAGAATTAAAGTGGGAATTTTAATTCTTGGAAGATCGCCTCTCAAATCTTCGTCTCTTAAAGCTATTAATGCCTGTTCCATAGCATATGGAGATGACTGCATTTCAATATTTCCTAACCATGCTCCGATTCCCGGAGAGACAGACGTTGGTGATAAAACAAATTTTTCACCCACAGCTGCCAGCAATGCCGGTCTGTCTGTATTATTTAACTCAATCCACTTCGAGATATCTTCTTTGGTGAAAAATGGATAAGGGTAATCCGCTTTTTTAGTATGGCAGGGTGCCGCAGCTGAAAATAATGCCAATTTGCTTATATGAGCACTGTTATATTTTGCAACATAATGCAGTGCAATCGCTCCACCCATAGAATGCCCTCCTAATGTAGCATCCTTAATTTCCAATTTATCAAGAACAGCTTTGATATCAGCAGCAAACTGATCATAATTATATTTCCCGTAAGGTTTGTCTGACTGTCCAAAACCTCTCAATGTGATTCCAATTACACGATAACCTGCTTTTATAAGAGGGTGATATTGATATTCCCATGAGGCATCACTTAACGGATATCCGTGGATCAAAATAACGGGCTTTCCCTCACCAAGATCGGTAACATGAAGCTTTACATTGGGTTCAACCTCAATATATTCCGCTCTTGCTTTCATTGCGTTTTCCGCCTTGCTCTCCGGTTTGTTTTCCGGATTGCACGAAATAAGCAGTGTTGTTAATAAAACGACAGTGCTAATCATTGATTTAATTTTCATGATGATGTATTTACATATCTATTGCAGGCATGGAATAGATTTGTTTTAAATTAACTACTCCATACCCAAAGAAAAATTTATTTGTAATAAATGAGAAGATTCAAAAAGTGTGATCAGATTGTAACTATCTAAGCTAATTTTATCGCTTCAATAAATATTTATGCTGACCTTCCAATACAAGCTCTGATTTTTGGTTGTATACTGTTACTTTTGTTGTAACAATCCCTTTATCTCCCTGCGGATGCAGATCTGTAATCGTGAGCGAAGAATATAGTGTATCTCCGGAATGAACCTCCTTCAGGAAATTACATGAAAGTTCTAAAAAGCTAATGAAAACACTTCCAAAATAATGTGGCAGCAAAGTTGCTCCCGGTGCAGTAAAAGCCAGAACCTGCAGGCCATGTACAACCGGAGCTGTATGTCCGTACCTTTTGGCATATTCCATATCATAATGGATCGGGTGGTTATCACAGGATACCGTCTGAAAAGCTGAAGCATGGGCATCCGTTAATGTTCTGCTTGGAGCTCTGAATACCTCTCCTATGATTAGTTCATCGAAAGTACGGGCCGGTACAATAGAGAAATCTTCAGGATTAAATCCCGATTCTTTTGTATTTGAATTTTCCATAATAGGTTTATGAATTTGAATAAGTCACTGTTCCCTAAGCATATTGAAATAACAGTAATTTTAAGTTTTACTGTGTTATAAATGCCAATATATCATTGTTAATGGTTTCAGCTTCCGTAGTGGGCATTCCATGAGGGAATCCCGGATAAGTAATCAGCTGGCCGTTTTTCAACAATCTGGCAGATTTTACACCGGCATTTTGATAAGGAACAATCTGATCATCTTCTCCATGCAATACTAAAACCGGGATATCAACTGCTTTTAGATCTTCCGTGAAATCAGTTTCCGAAAATGCTTTAATACATTCATAATGCGCTAAGATACTTCCCATCATCCCCTGTCTCCACCAGTTTCTCTGAATGCCTTCTTTTACAACAGCACCTTCCCTGTTGTAACCATAAAAGGGAATAGTTAAATCAATATAAAACTGCTGTCTGTTGGTAAGGGTCTGATTTCTGATATCATTGAAAACTTCCATTGGTACCCCGTCAGGATTATTTTCACTTTTTACCATAACCGGCGGAACCGCACTGATTAAAACTGCTTTGGCAACTCTGTCTTTACCATATTTATTCGCATAGCGGATAACTTCCCCTCCTCCGGTTGAGTGGCCAACATGAATCGCATCTTTTAAATCCAGGTATTCAGTCAATTCTGCCACGTCTGCAGCATAGGTTTCCATTTCGTGTCCGGAAAGGGTCTGTCCTGAACGTCCATGGCCTCTTCTATCGTGGGCAATTACACGATACCCCTTTTTCAGAAAGAACATCATCTGTGCATCCCAATCGTCAGATGATAATGGCCATCCGTGGTGAAACATGATAGGTTGTCCTGTTCCAAGGTCTTTGTAAAAAATCTCTGTTCCGTCTTTTAGTTTTAAAGTACTCATTGTTGTAATTTTGATTAATAATTAAATTCACAAAATTAATTTCAAAAAGCATTCTAAAACTATAATCAATTAAATATCAACAAATTAAATACATACCACGGTTTTAAAAATTACGATATATCGTAATTTTATAGAATTACTCATTAAATATCATAAAATTGACTGATCATTTAGCCCAAAACCTGTTCCTTTCACACCATTTATTTGGTAAATCAACCTGTTTTTATGTGCCATTTTAAGTAGTTCAAAGAAAAAGAAATCATTTTTCCATTAAAATCAAATATCGCAAATGGTGATATTGCGATATTGAAATAATAACGATAGAAATTACATAACGGTACAGGCATAATACCCTTTAAAGTAATTCCTGGTGGTCCATCAGGTAGGCCAATGCTTCTTTTACTGCCTGTTCAGGATCTTTCGGATTAAATCCTAATTCATTTCTTGCCTTAGAGATATCAAAATTCTGTTGCAATCCGGAAAACATGGCAATATCTTTTGTGGTTAATACAGGTGGTTTTCCGCTTATTTTAGCTGAAAATTCCATAAAACCTGCAATGGCATAGAGTACGAATTGAGGAACAGAGCCCGGCACTTTGATTTTCAATTCCGGATATAGTTTTTGAGCCAGTTTGGTGGTATCGGTAATGGTCATACATTTTTCGTTGGCCAGAATATAACGCTCACCCGGTTTCCCTTTTTGTGCGGCAAGACAGCAGCCTTCAGCAACATCTTTCACATCGACCCAATTCAATGTGATCTTTGTGTCCATCGGAATTTGCTTATTCAAAATCAGCTTCAGTATTCCATAGGAAACATTCAGGGGCAGGAACGCTTCACTGCCGATCATCGCGGCCGGCATTACCGAAACCAGCTCAATTCCCAATTTTTCAGCCAGTTGAAAAGCCAGTTTTTCACCGTCATTTTTCGAGTTGTAATACATATCCCTGCGGTCAGGATTGTATCCGTTACTTTCTTTAGTGGGAAGATTGGTGTAATCCAGAGCAGCGATAGAACTTACGTAGACAATTCTTTTTACTCCTGCTTCAGCAGCAGCTTCTATTGTATTTTTTGTTCCCTGCATATTTACATCGTAGATTTCCTTTTTAGGATCTTTGGCCCATAATTTAAATGAAGCACCTACGGCATAAAATGTATGGACACCTTGAAGAGCCTTTACAAATGATGCTTTGTCCGTAATATCTGCCTGAACCACTTCGCAGTCCAGATCCTTGAAACAGTCTTTATTTTTGATGTTGCGAACGGAAGCCCGAACCTGAAATCCTTTTTTGATCAGTAATCTTACCAGATTGTTGCCCAGGTGACCGTTGGCGCCGGACACCAATACTAAGTTTTTATTTGTCATATCCATTGGTTTTAAATGATGATGCAAAGTTCAGCCTTACTCATTCAAAACCACTTCGCAAATGTTACCTAATGATATTTTTACGGATACGGCTCAAACTTTTTGGGTTCATGCCAAGAAAAGAAGCGATGTACTGCATCGGGACATTGTGGAGCAATTCAGGATGTTCTTCCATCAGCTTTAAATAACGCTGTTCAGCAGTAAGCGTTGCCAGTTCCTTCGCGCGTTTTTCATTATAGGATAGCGATTGCTGAAATACCAAAAAACTAAAATCCTTAAATGCAGGACTTTGTTGAGTAAGCAGATCAAGATCATTTTTTGTAATCCGTAAAAGCTCACATCCGGTAATGCACTCAAGATTTTCATCAGATTGGCTTTGATCAGCAAAGTGGGAATAGGAAGTAATAAAGCCGGGCGGGCAATTGATGTGAGTGGTCACCTCATCACCTTTATCATTGTAATGAAACAGACGGACAAAACCGGAAACTACGAAATATAAGTATTGCGGTATTTTTCCTTCTTCTTCAATCAGTCTGTTTTTCGGATACAGGACAGGTTCAAAATATTGAATGTACAGGTCTCTCTCCAAATCGGAAAGTTTTACGTTTTTGGAAATAAGTTGGATCAACTGATCATGCATCATATAAAGGTAAAAAAATACATCAACTGACAAAAAATCTGAAATGATGATTTTAGGAAACGAATATTTTTTTTATGGTCTGTAAAACCCCAAAACTATCATTGGAACAGGCTTCAAAATTGGCAGCTTCTTTTACGGAAGGATGCGCATTTTTCATGGCATAGGAATATTCAGCTTTCTTAAGCATTTCGATATCATTCATATAATCTCCGAAAGCCATCGTCTGTTGCGGGGAAATATTAAGAGATTTCTGCAGTTTTTCCAGGGCATTCCCTTTATTGATATTCTTATTCATGATATCCAGCCAGTGAAGCCCTGAAACCACAACTTCCAGATTAAATTCTTCAAACTTTTTCAGCATGGGATACAGATATTTTTCAGCACCGTCGGGATGATAAACCGCAATTTTAAAAGCACTGTCATTGACTTCTTCAGTTAAATCCTCTCTTTTCTGATTTTCCGTATAATATTGGGAAAAGAAATCTATAAAATCCTGGTCATCAGTCTCGTAATAAGCATATTTTTTTGCGGACAGCACCGCTCTGGCTTTTGGAATTTCACGGATAGCCTTAATGATATCCACGATATGATTATGCTGCAGCTTATCTGCAAAAAGCTCTTTATTTTTATACACCACATATCCGCCGTTTTCGGCAATAAAGCCTATTTCGTTTTCTATATCACCAAAATACCGCGTGATACTTGGCATTTGTCTTCCGCTCGCAGGAACAAAAATGATATCTCTTTTCTTGAGTTCTTTATAAATTTCCGGAAACTCCATGCTCATCTCGTGATTTGAGTTGAGGAAAGTTCCGTCCATATCTGTAACAATCAATTTAATGTGCTTCATAATCTTACTGTCTAAAAATTGTTTTCCTGTGAAAGAAAAATCATCGTTTATTTTAATACATCTCTGCGTGCAATCCTATTTTCTCAATTATTTCCGGATACTATTTTATTTTTTATAATGAATCAGAGGAAGGCTTTTCAGGACTTCTGCACTCTGTTCCGGGGTAATATCTCTT